>PANZ01000023.1 GCA_002707835.1 Chloroflexota bacterium | reverse complement strand
GAAATGAAGCAAATTATGCAAGTTTTCATTCGATATCAATAACATTCGCAATTTCAGGTGTGATCCGATTCAAGTTATAAAGAGCTTTATCTCTTTTGGGTTTGACGATATTGATTTTCATTTTTTTTAATGTCATTTGAGGGCTCATTTTTTCAATGACTTCAGGGTTCTCTTTCAAATTTTTCAATAAGCTTGGTTCATATATTGCACATAGAGGCTCTATTCCGGTCTCATGATTGAAAAAGGCAGTTGCATCTTTGTCTTTTGCTCTCTTGTCTAGTAATTGCTTAATTGTTTCGTCGTCTAGCAATGGAAGATCGCATGAAACAATAATCCAAGGCGACTCAGCCTCATGCTTGGCAGCACTCATGATTCCTGCCATCGGGCCCTTTAGGTTAGGGTCATCGAAGAGCATTTCATACTTTGATCGATTCAATTCTTGTGCCTGATCCTCTCTAACAGAAACAAAAACCTGATTTGAATATGAACTCAGTAAATCAATTGTTCGATCAAGAATGGTTCTGCCATCAACCTTGATCAATGCTTTATCTGTGCCCATGCGAGTACTTAGACCGCCTGTGAGAACTAGTGATAACATCAGAGAATCTTCTTAAGTGATATCAGATTTTCCACCAGACTTTTCCAATAACTCAATATCGGAAATAACAATGCCGTGGCTGACTGACTTGCACATATCATAGATTGTCAGCGAGGCGACCGATACTCCTGTGAGTGCCTCCATTTCAACACCCGTCTTGCCATCTATGCTCACAGTGCATGTTACTACAAGATTAGATTCGTCATTAAAATCGATCACAATGTCGCATGCATTAATTATCAAAGGGTGGCAGAAAGGAATCAGGTCATGAGTCTTTTTGACCGCTTGTGTGCCTGCAATGATTGCGGTTGTTAGCACAGGCCCTTTCTTTGATTCTATCTCGCCATCTTTGACAAGATTTTTAATTTCATTGGGAAGCTTAATCAAAGCAGATGCCTTGGCGACTCTGTGTGTAATATCTTTTTCAGAGATGTCTACCATTCCCGGCTGATTATCTTCTTTTATATGGCTGAACATACTTAATTATTGCTAGTTAAGAATTAACCAGCAAGTTTTATTGGAAATTAATTAATAAAGATATAGGAGAACAAGAGAGAGGATGATTGCAATGAGAGATAAGAATTTAATCTGATTTGCAATCATTCCTCCTGTGGCTATTAAGCCCAATTGTTTTAACTCATTCTCGAACATATCTTTCTCTGAAAAGACTATTGAACTTTGGCTAGCGAAATGATTCTACAGCTCAAACTCTCACTTCCAGAATGGACGATAAGTGGCGTTGAGCTTTTCACAACGTTTCTACCTGCAAATGTAATGACTGAATCATTATTGGCTTGAACAAAATTACTAAAAGTAGCTTCACAATCACTCTCCACATAGAACTTGTTGTCATTCCTATCATGAAAGTATATGTTGCCAGCAGTTGTCAGGTCCCATTTGACCAAATCATCACTGCTTATTTTCTCAGCAGCATTCAGATTGAAAACCATCAAAACGCTTGCTGTAATTAATATTAATTTTTTCATTTTAACCTCCTGCATATATATCATGTATATATTTTATATATATATAATATATTTATTCTATATATAAAGTCAAGTTTTTGTAATATTACTGTCATATATCTCTAATAGTATTGATCGTTCGCTTGCTAAATATTGGGGGAATTTGAATATGAAAAAAGATACTCATCTACTGGTAAAGATGAACAAGGAAATGAAAAAAGAATTCATTTCTATGTGTGAGACAGACGACACCACAGCATCCAGAGAGGTAAGAAGATTTATCAAGCGATTCATCCGAGAAACCAAAGCCCTTAGAAAATAAGCAAAGAAAAAGTAATGGGACGAACTCTATTTGAAAAAATATGGGACAAACATGTTGTCGAATCTTTTGATGACGGCAACGATCTAATATATATCGATAGAATATTTCTTCATGAAAGAACAGGTAGTATTGCACTTCAAAACTTGCATGATCGAAACATTGCTGTCAGAAATCCAAAACAAGTATTTGCAACAATAGATCATATTGTCGACACGATACCAGGAAGAGATGATGAAACTCTGATGCCAAGCGGAAAAGAGTTCATCAAATCACTCAGGTCTTCCGCAATCAGAGAGAATATCAATTTCTTTGACCTGAATACTCCAGAGCAAGGCATTGGACATGTTGTTTCGCCTGAACAAGGAATTGCCCTCCCCGGTCTCACATATATTTGCCCTGATTCTCACACTTGCAGTCTCGGTGCTCTTGGAACCTTGGCCTGGGGTGTTGGATCGAGCGAATGTGAAATTGCTTTAGCAACAAATACCCTCATTAAAAAGAAACCGAAGTCCATAAAAGTCAATGTCAATGGTAATGTAAATGATCAAGTGAGTGCGAAGGATATAGTGCTCTACTTAATATCGAACTATGGTGCCAATGGGGCAGATGGCTCTGCCGTCGAGTTTGGAGGAAATGTCATAGATCAAATGGGAATAGAAGCAAGATTAACCCTTTGCAATATGTCTGTTGAGTTTGGGGCGATGACTGGAATTATTCAACCCGATGAGAAAGTCTTCGAATATTTAAGAGGAAAAAAATACGCACCAACCTTGGATCAAATACAAGAGGCTGAAAAATACTGGCGTAAATTAAAATCAGACAAAGATGCTGAATATTCTGAGATCATTGATATTGACTGCGATCAAGTTGGAACATTTGTCACTTGGGGAACCAGTCCTGAACATGCCATTGATCTCAATGAAAAAATTCCGTCTTTGAATGAAATCGATGATGAAACTAAAAAAGATTCTGCAAAAAAAGCACTCGAATATATGGGGTTGAATGAGGGTGAGACACTCATGGGGAAAAAGATAGATGCTGCTTTTATCGGTTCATGCACAAATAGTCGATTGAGCGATCTAAGAATTGCAGCTTCAATCTTAAAAGATAAAAAAGTTTCTAATGGAGTTAAAGCCATTTGTGTTCCGGGATCCTCAAAAGTCAAAAAAGATGCGGAAAATGAAGGATTGGATGAAATCTTTATATCGGCTGGATTTGAGTGGCGTGAGTCGGGTTGCTCAATGTGCTTTTATGCAGGTGGAGAGAGCTTTGGCTTGAGCGAAAGGGTCATATCTTCAACAAATAGAAACTTTGAAAATAGACAGGGGAAGAGTACTAGAACTCATTTGGCATCTCCAGCAACTGTTGCGGCCTCTGCGATTAAGGGAACAAT
This sequence comes from Chloroflexota bacterium, assembly GCA_002707835.1. GTDB lineage: Bacteria > Chloroflexota > Dehalococcoidia > UBA2979 > UBA2979 > UBA6955. Next base: position 10,903 of record PANZ01000023.1, on the reverse strand, counting down.
TGCATTTCCAAAAGACTTGAAGGAGGATTTATGAAGCCAATAAATTCGATCACAGGCATAGCAGCACCGCTTCTAAGGAATAACGTAGATACAGATGCGATCATCCCCAGTCGTGAAATAAAAAAAATCTCAAAATTAGGCTTAGCTGATGGCTTATTTGCCGAGTGGAGATATTCATCTGTTCAAAATAGAATTCCTGATCAGAATTTTATACTTAATAAAGACCCGTTTCAGAAATCAGTAATCTTATTGACAGGAGAGAACTTTGGATGCGGTTCATCCAGAGAACATGCTGTATGGGCTCTTCAAGAGTGGGGCATTAAAGCCATAATTGGAAAATCATTTGGGTCGATTTTCTATAATAATTGCATCAGGAATGGATTACTTGCTATCACCCTTGAAGAAAAAATAATTTCTGGATTGATTAAAAATGTTGAAGAAAATCCATCGGACAATCATATCTTTATAGATTTAATTAAGTGTTCAATTCAATGCTGTGATAAGGAGATCTTTTTTGATATTCATGAAAAAGATCGATCACTTCTAATTGAGGGTCTTGATGAAATAGAAAAAGTCCTGATATATAAAAATAACATTGATAGTTTTGAAGCTGACCATAAAAAAATAAGGCCTTGGCTGTAATAAAGAAATCTCGGATTGTGATTATTAATCAAGTTTTAGTAACTTCAGTCCTTTTGTCTCTATTTACAGGAACACTCGCAGCTGAAGACTTCAATCTAAGCTATGATTTTCGATTCAGATATGAGTATACAGATGACAGCGGAGAAACAGACACAAGAACTCGGAACAGAATCAGAACAAGACTCGGTGCAAATTACTCGGCCTCTAAACAGCTTGATCTATTTGTAAGATTTGCATCCGCAGAAGAAAATACAGCATCAGCTGAACAAACACTGGGAACTGGTTTTACAGTATCTGATATTGGTATGGATCAGATGTATTTAAAATATGATGTTTCAAAGAATGTCGATCTTCTTTTTGGAAAAATGGAAAATCCATTTTTTAAACCAAATAAAAGTTTGTTGATATTTGATGGAGACTATAACCCGAAAGGACTTGTATTCAGTCTAAAGCATGGAGAAGTTTTCTCAAATATTGGCCACATAAAGTTTGATGAAAATCCTCTACGAACAATTGATCTCAGGAGTTTTCAGCTGGGCTGGAGTAAGAGCATCAATGATGTAGCCAAGGCAAAGATATCTTTTGCAATTTATGATTTTGATAAAGTAAATGAATTTAGCCCAAGCGAGATTACCTTCAATGGGAAAAACTTTGGTAACTCTTTGGATGAGAATGGCAATTATCTTTATGGCTTCAGCCTAAGGAATCTCTCATTGGAGATTAAAACAAGTGTGATGAACATGCCCGGAACTTTTTTTCTAGATATGGTTAAAAACTCAGATGCAGATGAGAATGATAGCGGCTTCCAATCTGGATTGAGTGTTGTAATTAGCGATAAGTGGAAATTTACATATCTATACAAAGAAATCGAGTCAGACTCAACCTTTGGTGCATTGACTCACTCTGGTTTTGGTGCAGGAGGGACAGACAATAAAGGGCATCAATTCAATCTCAGTTACCCAGTTACTAAAAAGTTTTCAGTCGATGTGGTTTGGTTTGATAACAAAAAGAAGATGGCCATAGATTACAATAAGCTTTTCTTGGATTTTAAATATAAGTTGTGAAAAAGCATTTCCTTCGATTTTATTATTCAAAAACTGAAAAAAACAAGCTTCGTTGGCTGATTATTTTCTAGAGAGGTGTATTTAATAAATCCGACAGAAACTTTATTAAGGAATATACAATCAAATAGTTTATGATCTTTCTATGAAAAAATTGATGACAGCCATTTTGTTTTTTAGCTCAATAACAAATGCGAGCGAAAAAGAACATGAATTGCTCATGGCAACCTTATATGTTCAGTCATCGGCTGAATTTTATGCGAATTCAAAAACAATCTATCAGGCTGCAAAAAATGATTTACAGAACTTACTTAAAGATACAAATCACACTGCAGCACTGGAGCAAAACGGTAATTACTCCAAAAAGCCACCGGCGATTATTCTTGATGTTGACCAAACAGTGTTAGACAACAGTGCTTATCAGGCAAGAATTATTGAAAAGGATACCTCATACCCCGAAGGTTGGTTCAGTTGGGCAAAAGAAGAAAAAGCCACATTCATGCCAGGCGTTCTAGAATTCATGAATTTTGCAGAATCAAATGGGGTCAAAATATTTTTTGTGACCAATCGTGATATCGAGATAGAACAAGCTACCCTTAATAACTATGAAGCACTGGGTTATGGCTCTTCCTCAGCTGATAGCATACTCTCGCGAGGAGAAAATGGTTGGGATTCAAACAAAACGTCCAGAAGACAGTTAATTGCTGAGGATTATCGAATTGTCATGATGTTTGGTGATAATTTAGGAGACTTTATTGATATCGGTGAAAATTTACTTTCACCGAGAGAGAGGATCGAGGTAGCTAAAAAGTATTCGAATTACTGGGGCACTTCTTGGTATATGCTCACAAATCCTATGTACGGGGCATGGGAAGGCTCAATTATTGACTTTGACTATGGAAGGCCTAGGCAGAAGAATGTGGAAATCAAATTAAAAGCGTTGGATTCTCTAGAGGACTGATCTTTATTTGTAGTGAATCTTATTGACATCCATTCTATCTCGATATCGTCGAATTCTCTCCCAATCTCCGCTAACGGCTATCGTCTTTCCTTCATCTTGAATATTTAGATACATAATTTTCTCATCATTAGAGAAACATATGCCTGCAATCTCCGAGCCACTGTTACCGGATACACGACCAAGAGGATACATCATGCCACTGGGTGTACAACCCAATAGCCTGCAGGCAAAACTATCGTTGTCCTCACAGATAATTAAATCGCCCCAAGGCGTAACATTGATATTGTCTCCTTCCCAAAAATTTTCAATACTGTTCGATTCATAAAAGAGTGTAAGCATAGAATTTTTGGGGTCATAAGCCCATATCTGCCCAAAACCGAATTGACCGCCGTCTTTGCATGTAAAAAAAACAATGCTTTCGCCATTTGCATTATTTGTGCAGATGATCCCTTCCCCTCCATTAAAGGAAGTTGCTCCATTCATTCTGCCCTGTTCTCTGGTTTTGATATTTGATGCTCTGGGATCATCGATCTTTACCCAGTCAACATCGAATGATTGGCCGACATCTATCTCACCATCCGAATTATTTGAATTCTCAAAACCTCGGATTCTCAGCGCTTCTAGTTGACCGGATTCTGTAAGATTTCCATTTGATTTGGGTATAAATCTATAAAAAAGACCGACATCGTCATCCTCGGTTTGATATACGGTTCCTTTTGTATCATTAGCATCAATGGCAACAGCCTCTCTTTTGAAACGGCCCATGCCTGTTAATCTTTTGTATGTCTTACCTGAGTCTATGCTCGGATCAACCTCAAAAGCATAACCGTGATTTTCAAGATCCGTTTCCTCGCATGAAATCCATGTATTCCATGGCGTCTTTCCTCCTGCGCAATTATCTTGAGTGCCTGTGAGGCTTCTTTTGGCGCTTATGACATTCTTTCCATCATTATCGAGAATGATTGTGGTTGTTCCTCCGTCAAATGGTGAGCCATTTTGTCTCATGTACGCATTTGTTTCCATGAGGCGGTCATCCAAATTTCTTGTCTCATGATTGACCACTAGAGCATTTATTTTGTCATTTAATCTAAATGCTGCCATTCCATCAGGCCTACCGCCGTATGGCAAACCGTCATGCATCATCTCGCCTGAAGACATAAGAACTTTGTAGCTAAAATCTTTGGGTAAATCGAACAATTTTCTTGGATCAGAAATTAAAGAGCCATCCCAGTCAATGATTCCAAAATCAGTTTTTTCTGAATGGCCTATATTCTCTTTTAAATGATTTCCAGCATAAGCGTTCAATGCAAAAAGTGCAGGAGAATGAGCTGCTAACTTAAGGACATTTCTTCTGTTTTTATTCATCTAAACTCTCAGTTCGATCAACTTTTATTTTTAGTTCTTACAAAAATATCGCACGAAGCATATAAAAGAAAATGATGGATAAAATTGCGCCCACAGGGAGAGTGACCAGCCATGATAATATGATTTTACTCACTACTTTTAAGTTCAATGCCTCTAAACCACCTCTTGCAATGCCAACGCCTAAAACGGCGCCGACGAGGGTATGAGTTGTCGATATGGGCAGCCCGGTTCCTGAGGCGACAACCACTGTGCCAGCGGCAGCCAATTCAGCAGCAAAACCCCTGCTCGGAGTTAATTCTGTAATTGATCGTCCCACTGTCATCATGACTCTATACCCCAACATAGATAAACCAACAACGATTCCTGAAGCGCCAAGAAATAAAACCCAAGCGGGAACTATGGATTTAGCAGCAACCTCTCCTCCGCTTTGGATTACAGAGACAATTGCCGCCAATGGTCCAATGGCATTGGCAACGTCATTTGAGCCGTGAGCAAACGCCATTGCGCATGCAGTAAAAACCATCAAGACCGCAAAAATTCTCTCGATACCATTGAATATCGTGCCGTTGCGTTCTTTTTCTTGATTGTCAATTGTTCTCAAAACCCATGCGCCGATTAAACTGATAACGATTGCAAAGATGAATGATAAAGCCAAGCTTTCCTGAGTTGAGAAAGAGAGACCTACGTGCTTCAAACCTTTGACAAAGGTCACCATAGATATGACAAAGGCAGCAAGAAACATATATAGAGGAACATACTTTTTCGCATTTTTAAATGGGTCACTGGATTCAAGAATAAGCTTTCTTACGGATTGAAATAGAATAAAAGCAATGGTTCCTGCAAGTAATGGGGACACAACCCAACTTGCGGCAATAGAGCCAACCTTTGGCCACTCAACTACATCAAAACCTATACCGATAGCGGCAAAACCGACAATGGCTCCCACAATGGAATGTGTGGTTGAAACCGGCCAACCAAAATACGATGCGATCAGCAACCAAGTGCCTGCGGACAGAAGGGCTGACATCATTCCAAAACCTAAAAGATCGGGGTTAGAAGCTACAACCCCTGAATCAATGATCCCTTTTCGAATTGTTGACGTGACCTCTCCTCCCGCAAGATAAGCGCCTGCAAACTCAAAAACGCACGCCACAAGAACCGCTTGTTTCATTGTCAGTGCTCTTGCGCCGACTGATGTCCCCATTGCATTTGCGACATCATTCGCACCAATCCCCCAAGCCATGAAGAAACCAAAACAACAAGCCAATATCAGCAAGACTTGTGCATTTTCTAAAATTATCTCCATGTAAAATCCTTGGTCATCTTAATATCTGTGTAACAAAACTTAAATTTTCTTGTAATAGAACAAAGCTATATTTCCATTATCTAAGAGTGGTCATAGTTTTTAAATCTGAACTTCTACCCCCCCTGACGATAAAAAAATAGATCGCTCTTAGATTCCCCAACCCTTTGAATAACCTTTTGGTAATCCAGAGTCTTTTGTAAAGCCATAAACGGATTCATTGGGGATAAAACTTTGAACCTTTTCTGTCACTGCAAGCAAAGCATTGATGTCTACCCCGGTTTCAATGCCCATGGAGTCCAACATAAATACGAGGTCTTCGGTTACAATGTTTCCACTTGCTCCAGGGGCAAATGGGCAACCCCCTATCCCACCAAGAGATGAATCAATTGTTGTAATCCCTTCTTCCATCGCTGCGAGAACATTTGCAAGCCCTAAGCCTCGGGTATTATGAAGATGAACGCTATTCAAATTCTCATTGCCGACTTCTTTCTTGAGACTTCTGATCATTTTCTTTATTTGCATGGGGTTTGCATAACCCGTTGTATCCGATAATCCAATCTCTTGACATCCTAGCTCCATCATTCTTGAGCCGAGTCGAAGCACGATCGATTCAGAAACAGCGCCCTCCAAAGTGCAACCAAATGCAGTGGACAAGTTTCCTTCAAAATCAGGTTTCTCACCTTCTATTTCTGACAAGTATAGAGCGATGTTTCTGATTTCATCTAACACTTGATCATGAGTTTTATTGAGATTGGCTTTGCTGTGTGTTTCGCTAACAGAAAGCGGAAGGCATATTTTGTCGGCGCCCGCTTCAATGGCATTCTTGGCGCCAATAAAGTTTGGCACTAGAGCCACCACCGTCAATCCATCAATTTTTTTTGCCTTTCGCACAACTTCATAAGCATCGGCCATTTGAGGGAGTATTGACTTGGGGACGAAAGAGCCGACTTCAATTTCTGTTATGCCTGCCTCAAATTCAGATCTTATCCACTCTAGTTTATGCTCAGTGGACATAATGGTATCAATGCTTTGAAGTCCATCCCTTGGACCAACCTCGCTGATGATGATTTTCTCTGGGTAATTCATGCAACTATTCTCTCTTTTGGGAAATGACAGATGAACTCACTTCCATTGCCAAGCTCACTTCTAATCTCCAAGGTTGCATTATGATTTTGGAGTGCATTTTTTACAATGGACAGTCCCAATCCTGTTCCGCCTGCCTTCCTGGATCGACCTTTGTCAACTCGATAAAATCTCTCGGTGATTCTGTCGATGTGCTTTGCTTCAATTCCAACTCCATTGTCGATCACAGATAAATGCCCTCCCTCATTATCGATCATCCAGTTTACGCAAATACAATCTCCTGTATCAGAGTATCTGGCTGCATTTTCAATCAAGTTGTTGATCACGGATTGCAATCTGAATTCGTCTCCAGAAATCAGTCCGGAATGAGAAAAGTTAACCTCAAATCGTTCCGGTGGATTCTTTCTGCTCATGATGTCCTTTTTCGTTGTCAAAACAATGGCTTGAAGATCGATGATTTGATCATCCATCTTATCCGTTTCAGCTTCCAATTGAGACAAGAGCAAAAGATCAGAGAGGATACTCTGCATCCTGATGGTTTGACGATTGATTTCGTTTATGGGCTTTTTCCACTCATCGTCAATCGATACATCCTCATTCATAACCTCGATATATCCGGATATCACGGTCAATGGCGATCTGAGTTCATGCGAAGCGTTTGCAGTAAAATCATTTCGTACCTTAGCCAATCTAACGGGTTGACTCACGTCTCTAAAAATGATCCATCTTTCACTCTTTCCAAATGGCACAAGCTGACATGACAGGAAAATGTCTTTATCGTTTGGTGCTTTGACTTCTAGTCTATTTTGGTAATCGTCAACTTTTAAAAAATTCCAAAAAGCAGGAGTATCGATGAAGTGATTGATCGGTGTTTGCAAATCATCTTCGGAGAGCATTAACCAATCTGAAGCTGCTTGATTGTACCAAATTAAACTATTGTTTTTATCGAGAAGGCAAAATCCATCCATGGTCATATCGATACTTTTTTCGATCTCTTTGAGGAGCTTTCTACCGACACTGCGAGATGCTTTTGATTGGGTTCCATCCACTCCAACGAGTTTTGATTGCTTCTTAACTATCTTTGTTAAATGGCTCCAGATCGAGTCTTCGGTCAAACTCAAGTTTGATCTTTCTATGACGCCCGCAATATTAGCAACGTTGTACAGATACCAAAAATTTACCAAGGTGCCAGCTACAAGGAAGCCAAGAAGGGCTTGATTAAAATAATATCCAATTAATGCGCCAAGCATTAAAGCTAAAAAATTAAGAAGAATCAGTTGGAGTTTTATTTGCACGGGAGTAATTATAGATCAAATCTATACCCAGCGCCTCTCACAGTTTTTATCGCGTCATTTAGATCGTATTTTTCTAAAATAGACCTAAGCCTTCTGATGTGTACGTCAACAGTTCTCTCTTCAACGAAGACAGATCTTCCCCAGACTCTGTCCAACAATTGTGAGCGACTGTAAACTCTGCCCTCATTCATTATAAAAAACTTAAGCAGTTTAAATTCTGTTGGTCCAAAGTGAACTTCTTCGTCATTGATCAAAATTCTATAACTCTTTAAATCAATAACAATGGGGCCGCTAACAAGCTGCTCTTCTTCTCCATATGAGGTTCTTCTGAGAACTGCCTTGATTCTTGCAACCAATTCGTGTTGAGAAAACGGTTTTGTCACGTAATCATCTGCGCCGCTTTCAAACCCTGCAATCTTATCTCTTTCCTCGGCCTTGGCAGTGAGCATGATAATCCCAATCCCCTTGGTGACTTCATCCTGCTTGATTGATTTGGCAAGCTCAAGTCCGCTCTCATCGGGCAACATCCAATCAATGAGGACTAAATCAGGTGATTTATTATTGATCTGCTCCTTTGCTTGCTCAACGTTCTTTGCTTCTTTGACTTGAAAACCAGCCCTAGACAATGAAAAATTAATCATTGATCTGATGGCCGTTTCATCTTCTACAACAAGTATTTCTTGATTCATTTTCTTTTTTTTATGTTTGCCCAATTAGATACCTGTGTTTTTTACATCATGAATGTTACGAAAATATTAAATAATGCCCATGATTATTGTTGTGTCTCTATTAAAAGATAGGCTATCAAATCCTCTCTGTCACGTTTCTTTCTCATGCCTACGTAAACCATCTTATTCTCAGGGATCAGGCTTTGTGGATTTTCAAGCCAAAGATCTAAATATTGATAATCCCAAACGATTCCAGAATTTGACAATGCATCTGAATATTTAAAATCATCTTTAAAGCCTGCGGACCGATTATAAAAAGAATATAGGTTTGGACCAATCTTATGCGGTTCACCTTTTTTAAGTGAATGACAAGCCCTACACTGAAGATAAAGCTTCTTGCCTCTGACTGGATCACCTAGAGCTATTGAATCCACATTCAGTGAAAGTTGATTTGCATATGCTTCACTCTCTTGTTCGAGCTTTTCTTCTTCTTTGGCACCATCGCATGCAAACAAATGGAATGACAGTGCAATAATAAGCATTTTTTGTATGATTTCTTTCATAATTGATGGCAAAAGAACAATGCGTACTGCATAATTATTTTCCTATTATATCAACAAGTGCTCTTTGACCAAATAAATGCGTTCATTGTCAGTAATAAATCTGAAACACAGACCTGAGACACTTATGGAATTTGAGAAAAGGGGAAATCTTTGATTATTTATAATCTCAGAGAGTTTAAAAAAATCACGCCAAAACAGTACGCTGCTGAGAAATTCAGGATGCAGGTCGAACTCCTTAAATTACAAGAAGACGTGATAAAAAATGGGAGAAAAATTGCCATCATTTTTGAGGGAAGAGACGCTGCTGGAAAAACAGCAACAATTCAACACTTTTCTCAGTATCTGATTCCCGAAGGAATGGAATACATTAACTTTGGTGTTCCCACTAAATCGGAGTCCAACAATTGGTTCAAAAGATACGAGAGAAAAATGCCAAAAAAAGGACAAATTTGCTTCTTTGATCGATCCTGGTATAGCAGAGCATTGATTGAGCCAACGTTAGGCTTTTGTTCACAACGTCAATACAAAAACTTTATGAACAAGGTAAATCACTGGGAAAAAGATGTCATAGAGAACGGGACTGAGATCATAAAATTTTATCTTTCTATTGATCAGATATCGCAACAAAAAAGGCTTAGAGCTAGACAAGAAAGCCCGATCAAATATTGGAAGTTTTCTGAAACCGACGCTCAAATCATCAATAAATACGACATATTCAAGTTATACAAAGAACAAATGTTTGAAAAAACATCGAGCTCTTTTTGTCCTTGGGTTGTAATCAATGCCACCAATAAAAGAGTAGCTAGAATCAATGCCATGCATTATTTATTAAACAAACTCGACTACGACGAAAAAGAGATTCTAAATCCAAGAAAATGGTCTTCATCTATTGCAAACTACAGCTTTGCACTTGAAGACGAAACATTTGAGAATCTCACCTATAAACAATATCAGCTTCTGACAAAATACCTGGGCTAGAATGAAAAAAATCTCGGCAATTGATATTGGAAGCAATTCGATAAAACAAAGAATCTACTCTTTTGACCAGGAAACTTGTGATCTTAAGGAAGACAAAACTTTGCGAAAAAGAATCCCTGTGAGGCTAGGTAAAGATATTTATTCAAGCAAGAGTAAAATTTTTAGTGACTCCACGATAAATAAGCTAGGCAAGATTTTAAGGTCTTTTGAAAAAACCATCCATGATCAAGGAATCAAAAGCTATAGAGCCTGTGCGACTGCAGCCTTTAGAAAAGCCAGCAATAAAAAGCAAACCATTGATCAATTAAAAGATTATTCTTCAATTGATATAGAAATTATTTCTGGAATCGAGGAAATTCAATTGGTTGGAGGACTGAAGCACCCATCGATGGAATCAGCAGAAAATTTCATACTCGCCGATGTGGGAGGTGGAAGCACAGATATTCTAGTAAAACACCGAAATAAAATTATTGACTGCGCGACATACCCAATAGGTAGCGTGAGCTTAAATCAAATAAAGATTAAAAAGAAAACCTGGAAGAAAATGTATGCATGGCTTGATAAATTTAACAAAATGGGCATCGAGAAAGTCATTGGTGTCGGTGGAGGTATCAGAGGATTGCTGGGCCGATATGAAAAGATGAGTGCTACTCACGATGAGTTTGAATTGCTGAGAAGAGATATCATTGAAATGGATAAAGATGAAAGAAAAGCTTTCTTTAAGATACCAACGGACCGTGCTGAGCTAATTCATCATTCGGCTTATATATATTCCAATATCCTGAGACAAACAGGAATCAACAAAATCTCAGCCATACCTTGGGGTTTAACTGAGGCGATTGCATATTCTCAGGTGAATGATACTACTCGTAAGTGACAGGCCCCGAATCTTTTGATAAATCGAAGTAAGAGTATTCATTGTACTCACTCATAAGCCTTGAACTGTATTCTTCTGGAAGCTCGCTCATGTCATTCAATTTG
>PANZ01000022.1 GCA_002707835.1 Chloroflexota bacterium | reverse complement strand
CCTCTTCTAGATTTGTATCCCATGTGCCTGTCGATTGGATTCCTCCCAGCGCCCATGCATCATGGTCGAAATACATGCTCGCAGCCATGCCAATATTGTCTTCGCAGCTGCCTACAGTGCGGAGTTGGAAAAATTCCTCTTCTTCTTGTTTACTCCAGACAGGAACCACATAGTTACCTTCAACTAGTTTGTGTAAAACATTTGGCTCATCTGGAACTCCATCTTCATCGTTGTCTAAGAATTGGGCAAGCACACCAGCGGTGTGTACGACATATGGCAACGGGGCACTATTGGTAGCGATCACTACAACTCCGAAAACATCTATAAATACATCCATTGAATCGTTGATGCAGTCAAGTTTTGGATCAGGGTGACGATCTAGAATTTGAAAATTATGAGCCTGGAGTGTATTGGGCATAACAGGTGCTGCCGTTGCCGCCGTTGGTGCTGACGTTGCTGTCGCTGGTGCTGACGTTGCTGACGCTGGTGCTGCCGTTGCTGACGCTACTGTAGTAGATTGAGCTTGTTGAAGTTCTTGTATCTGACTTTTAAGTTCTGCAATTTCTGCATCATTATCATTCGAACAGCCAATAACGCTCAGCATGCATATCGCTAGAACAACAGTTAGTACTTTCATATCAAATATCCTATCGAAATCTCGATCCCTTTAGAATACTGCTTCACGAGACCCTATCGCCGACTGCCCCTCCCTTACATATGGGGAAGCATCAATCGCGAGAACTGCACATATAATACTGCTGAAAGTCCCATTTCAGCAGTATTATAGCTATATACGGTTACAGGAATTAGGTGATCTGACCCTAAGTTTGATCCTAACCATCTCTAACTAGTCTCATCAATCCTATTAATAAGGTCAGCTAATGATGTTACATTATTTGAATCACAAGGTGCTGTTTTTGAAGATTTAGCTGTTTGCAAAAAAATCTACGATCTGGCATTAAAATGGGATTAGGAGAAATGATTTGACATTACAAGATCTCAAATTAAACGAATTTAATTCAACACGAATATTACACGATGATTTACTTAAACAAGTTTCTGCCATTTTAAGAGGTGTCAATGTACCAGAAGAACATGCTGATATCACTTCAAAAATCTTAGTATCCGCAAGTTTGCGAGGAGTTGATACACATGGTGTTGGAAATGCCGTGAGATACTCCATTGCAATTGAAAAAGGTGAATATACAATCCCACAGAGTATTGAAATAATTTCTGAGACTGACACAACATCGTTGCTAAGTTGTGGAAACGGGTTAGGTTTTGTAGCCGCTTATAAAGGGATGGAAATGTCTATTTCCAAGGCTAAAGATTTTGGAGTTGGTATGGCTACTATAAAGGATGGTCACCATATAGGTATGGTTGCGTATTATCCCATGATGGCACTGACTCACGATATGATCGGACTGGCCATGACGAACGCTAGTCCTTCTGTACGCCCCGCATTAGGAGCTAGGCCTCGAATAGGAACGAATCCTATAGCATTTGCTGCTCCAGCTGGGGAACAGCGTGATTTTATTTTGGATATGGCGACTAGTACTGTTGCAAGTGGAAAAATAGGTCTAGCTAAACGGTTAGGTGTTAAAATTCCCGAAGGTTGGGCAGTGACTGCCGAAGGCGAACCTCTAACTGAACCGTTGGGCGATAGAGGGGAACATTGGGCTATGAATCCATTAGGTAATACTCGTGAACAGGGATCGCATAAAGGATATGGTTTAGGACTTGTCGTTGATATTTTATGTGGGGTACTTTCAGGTGGTGGTTATGGTACTCAGTTATCTGCCGGCGAAAATATGAGTTTTATGATGGCTATTGACATCGCTAAATTCCGCAATGTTGACGACTTCAAATCAATGATGGATGACATGATTAGTGAAATGCATGCAACTCCATCTATTTCATCAGAAGAACGGGTATTGGTAGCAGGTGACCCTGAAGCTGATATCCAAGAAGATAGATTGAAAAACGGTGTTCCTGTAGAGAATAATCAATATGATGAATTGAGAGACAGAGCATCAAACCTAGGAGTAGAAATATTTATCTAGTGTTTTTTCCGTAGTTGCTCTTTCATACGCTGTTGATTTTCTAACCACTCTTCATCTCTGATCCGCTGTTCCTCTTTGACTGCCTCGAGATTAGTCCAATCACGAACGGTACTTTTTTCTGTTTGCCCTTTATTTATATTTCTCCGAGTCCAAACAGCTGTCAAAGCAATTACAACAACTACTAATGGAACACCAATAGCTAGAGGTAAAACATATATCCCAACATATATAAATAGAGTCACTCCTGTAGCGATAAATAAAAAAGCACCCAAATAACCTAGAGCTACCAAAAAAGATTTCATATCAATCCTCTAAAATAATCCTGCTAAAAACAGAGATACAAACAATCATGGCCCTTCGTCCGAATAAGGTCTGAAGTTTCTCATAGGAAATTCCTGATATGGGAATTCTGCAAGAGCAGCCTCATCCAACGCAGTCCCAAGTCCAGGTGCAGAGGGGATCTGGATGTATCCATCTTCAACATTGAATGGGTTCGTGGCAATCTCACGTCCCATTTCTTCGAGGTTTATAAAGTACTCAGTGATCAAAAAATTTGGTATCGCTGCTGACACCTGCAGGGTAGCCGCAAGCCCGATTGTCGTGCTGTTGTAGTTATGTGGGGACACCGCAACGAAGTATGGCTCAGCCATAGCTGCAATCTCCTTGAGTTCTAAAATTCCGCCTACGTTACAAACATCAGGGTTGATAATATCGGCAGCGCCTTTCTCAAACATTTCCCTGAATTCGAACTTAGTGTACAGTTCCTCACCGGTCACAACTGGGATATTTATTTCCTTCTTTGCTGCTGCCAAGGCGTTTATATTCTCAGCCAACACTGGCTCTTCATACCAAAATGGTTCGAATTGCTCCATCTCTCTAGCTATACGAACTGCATGCATCGGGGCTAGTCTGCGGTGCATCTCTACCAGAATGTCGATGTCGGGTCCGACCGCTTCACGCACGGCCTGTACGTTCTTTATCGTTTGCCTCTCAATAGTCTTATCAACAAAAGTTCTCCACGGACCGGGGACTGGATCAAATTTCAACGCGGTAAACCCTAAATCAACAATTTTGCGTGCCTTCTCAGCGACCTCGGTCTCGTCCCAGCCACCACCACCCCAACCGTTGGCGTAAACTCTTATTTTGTCTCTGCAAGGTCCACCAAGAAGCATATGTACAGGCAAACCACAGGATTTGCCAAGGATGTCCCACATAGCCTGTTCCAGCCCACTCACTGCGCTGTATAGATCCATTGCCCCTCGGCGAGCTCCAAAGTCATCAAAAGACATCTGCAGAAAATGCTTGATATGCCTTGGATCACGACCTATCAAATATCGTTTTAATTGGTCAATATGAGCGGTCACTTGAATGTCACGATCGGCTTGTGTATAACACTCACCCCAGCCATCTATACCTTCGTCGGTCTCAATTTTAACGAAACACAGATTTTTGCCTTTCGCGTAGTTGTGGTAACTCGTTTCGGCTGCTTTCGTCGGGTGAATAATGTAATGCTCTACATTGACTATTTTCATAAATTCTCCAATATACAAATGACTAATCCGACCACATTGTCTGATTGTCAGGCTACCAGAGTACGGGGGAAATGGCTGCCTTTCAGATTTATTACCTGCCCAATACAGACAAGGATGCTGCTCTACGATGCCGGTGAGTTACCAGAACATCTTACGAGGCTACATATTTTAGTCCATAAATTAATCGACTTGCTTTCCTTAGATCGCATTTCAAAAATTTAACAAATTAAAGAATTAATAGCCCTTTGCTTCGGCTACGGGAAATGCATCTGATCCCCCGTAAATTATTTTTTGTTCTTGGTCAATAACAATTGCTGATGGCCGGGCGAAACTGTACCAAGTTTCTGAATCATCAACCATTTCTAGTTTATGTCCCGTTTTATCAAGAGCACTGAGCACATTTGCATCGATTCTGTAATCTGCAAGCGTTGTTGGACCACTTGAATCTACCCTTGATGTTGATATTGCTTCTTGTGGGCCCATATCAAACTCTAAGATATTAAGAGCAACACTTAGATTTGCATTATGTATTTTCCGACCTCCTGGAGATCCAATACTTGCATAGGGTTTCCCGTTTTTACAGGCTATGATTGGCCCCATATTTACAAGAGGGCGTTTATATGGCGCTATGGAATTTTTAGTCCCAGGCTTCGGGTTGAACCATATCATTGCATTATTCCATAAAATTCCAAGACCTTTAGATACAACTTTTGAACCAAAGCTATTAACAGCAGTTTGAGTACAAGAAACTAAGTTGCCATATTTATCAGCTGTTCCAAAATGAGTTGTACAATCTGTATCTGGGCTATGATTTCCATTATTTAGATCTGGTTTATTGGATTTTTCATCGTATTTCCATGCGTCGTGAATAGCAATATCAGCATAATGATTCCAAGGATCTCCTTTGTATGAATTTTCTAATTCAGCTGTATTCAGGTTTACATTTTTAGATATTTCTTTTGCATATTCTTTTGATAATAGTCCTTGCAACGGAACTTCAACAAAATCAGGATCTCCCAAGTAGTGATATCTATCAGCGAAAGCATGCCGTGCGCCTTCTATAAATGTGTGAAGGTATTCCGAGCTATTGTGCCCCATGGATTTTAGATCAAAGTTCTCTAAAATATTAAGCGTTTGTAAATTAGTCCATCCTCCGTTTGGAGCACTAGGAGCATAAATCTCAAAATCTCTAAAGGTAGTTTTTACTGGAACTTTAACCTCGGCTTTGAATTCTGCAAGATCTTCCATTGTGATCAAACCATCATTCTTTTTCATATCTTCTTCTATTGCTGCTGCTACATCGCCTTTATAAAATGCATCAGCACCTTCTTTAGATATTTTTTCTAGTAAATCTCCAAGGTCTTTTTGTTTTAGTCTGGTAGCGCTGTAATCTGCAGAACTAGGGTCAGGTATATATTTGGGAGGGAATCCGTCTGGCAAAAATATTTCTTTTGATCCAGGGAATTTTTGTAATTGTTCCATATTTGTTGCAATCACCAATGAGAGTAACCAATAAACGTCATACCCTTCTTTTGCATACTGAATTGCTGGTTCCATAACTTGTTCTAAAGGAAGTTCTCCAAACAATTCATGAGCTTTGCAAAGTCCTCCAGTTGTTCCAGGTATGGCAATTGATTGGTAACCGTCCGTATTATGATTACCTTCTACCGAGTACGTAGAAATACCCCCTCCAGGACCAGTTATTTTGTACATATCGGGTCTTGCAGCTTTTGGGGCTCTAGGTCCGTACTCAATTACGACATTTGTGCCTGCAGGGTAGTTGTTTATTTCAGAGTTTAAGCTTATTTGCATAAACCCAACACCAGCTATACAACTGTTATTAGGTTCAAGTACCGATATAGCAAATCCTGTAGCTACAGCAGCATCAATTGCATTCCCTCCTCGACGAAGCATTTCCAACCCCGCTTCGGATGCTTTAGGGTGCATCGATGCTACAATTCCATTCTCAGAAATCACTTCATCTTTGTCTGGCCTCCAAGTACTTCTTAAATTCATAATTTACTCCTACTAAAATATACGTTTTTAAATTAATTATTCTTTTCAAATATTTATCAGCACCAGCTTTAAGCTCTGAAAAATGATCGGCAATTTCATCATTGGCGGCTAGTATACATATAAGCTCATGAAATGCGAGTTTCTTAATAAGGGAGAAAATGCGAACGATGCAACCGCTTAATGCAGAGAAAGTATTATTAGAAATTTGGGATCTGCTGCGTGATGTCAATATCACTTTCTTTCTCAGACATGGCACATGTCTAGGTGCAGTCAGAGATGGGACGCTAATACCTTGGGATGACGATATAGATATTGGTTCAATTATAGGCATGCATAATCTAGATGAATCGTCAATCTATGAGGCTGTAAAAAAGTTTGAGTCAGCAAATTTTGAAGTGAAGGTATCGAAATCAGATTTTCAGATCGGTGTAGAACTTTCAAAATATGACATACCTATAGATTGGTGCTGTTACCGAGTGCATGACGAAAGTATTTTTCAATTCCCTGGCGTAAAAATTCCTACACATCTTTATGAAGAATTAAGATCTGCTCCCCTATTGGGAAAATCTTTCTATGTACCAAATCCTCCAGAAGAATATTTAACTCTAAAATATGGTCCCAATTGGAGAACCCCAAAGGAAAAAGGATTTGAAGCTGACATTATAGATTCAATCCCAGAATCAATAAATCTTTCAAAATCTTCTCTTTCAACTAGGGTTAGCAAATTTTTGTTTCCTAAAAAGTATCTTACTCGAATCCAGATACTGTCTCCCGACTTACGACCTATACCCAATATGGAAGTGGCCATTGTTGGTTTTAGCAAACAAATCACCGATCACAATGGAAACATAATGTTTAAAATTTCTGATGAAGGTGATTATGCCTTAGCTATAGGTAGCGGCGAAGCAAGAGAAATTCTGTATGAAGAAGTTTTAGAGCCAGGCAAAGAATACACTTATATACAAGACGCCGACGAGAAGCAAGGGCGCCTTCATGTACTTCAAGAAAAGACCTAACTAGCAAGTCTTATGGCACTAAAAAATTGGGGAGAACGATAATGACAAGGGTTTATGTGGATATGGTTGCTGATCTATTTCATTACGGCCACGCCAATTTTCTTAAGCAAGCCAAACAACTTGGTGATCACTTGATTGTTGGAATTCATTCCGACGAAGTTGTAAAAGAGTACAAACGATCTCCTGTCATGACTATGGAGGAAAGAGTGGAAACCGTATCTTCTTGTCGGTATGTTGACGAAGTAGTCGCGAATGCTCCACTAGTAATTGATGAAGAATGGCTGAACGCTCATCGAATAGATTTGGTTGTTCATGGAGACGATTTTTCTGAAGAACTAGAACAGTTATGCTACAAAGTCCCGATCGATCTGGGTATTTTCCGTTTAGTTTCATATACCACACAGATTTCTACAACTGAGATAATCCAAAGAATAAAAAATATATGATCTGGCAAACATGCGTACATATTTGCTATTTTTGAGACAGCGATTATGAAAGCGGGAACCACATGGACTGGAACGATACTCAAGAACAAGCAACATTCCGAACTCAAGTTCAAGGACTCTTAGATACCAAACTCCCACAAAGATATGTAGACATGGGAAAAGAAGTCCATCAACGAGAACGTCCTTGGGAAAATGATCGAAAGTCCGAAGATCCTGAAGCTCGCAAAGCAGCAGAAGACTGGATGGAAGCCTTGTCAGGTGAAGGTTGGGCTGCTCCGCACTGGCCAAAAGAGTACGGTGGCGGCGGATTGGAGCCTATGGAACAATTTATTCTTAATCAGGAACTAGCTCAGGCTGGTGCTCCAACTGTTGGAGGTTCAGGCGGTATAAGTAAATTAGGACCATCTCTTATCGTTCACGGAACAGAAGAACAAAGAGAAAAATATCTCCCTCCAATCATGAATGGTGATATTACCTGGGCACAAGGATTTTCAGAACCAGGAGCAGGCTCCGATCTCGCTGGGTTACAAACAAGTGCAGTCCGGGATGGTGATGAGTATGTCATCAACGGACAAAAGATCTGGACATCTGCTGCACATCTCAACGATGCTATTTTTGCTCTGACACGTACTGATCCTAATGCGCCAAAGCACCGTGGTATCAGTTTTTTGATGATCGACGATATCAACGCACCAGGGCTCACCATCCGGCCAATTGTTGACATGGCCAATAAGCATTATTTCAACGAAACATTCTTTGAAGATGTCCGAACTCCTGTATCCAATCTTTTGGGTGAAGAAAATCGTGGTTGGTATGTGGGTATGACTCTTTTAGACAACGAACGTTCGAATATTGCCGGTGCTGTGGGATCAAGGAAAAGCTTGATGGCACTCATCGACTACTTAGGTACAGACGATGGAAAATACAGATCACATCTTGGTAAAAGAGAAACAGGGATGCGCGCTGAACTAGCTGATAGATATATCGAAACAGAGGTCATGTTCCAATTCTCTTTTCGAGTGATCTCCATACACAATTCCGGGCAAATACCGAATTATGAAGCATCAACTTCGAAATTGTTTAACTCTGAATTAACTCAACGTCTTGCACGAACAGGATCACAATTGTTCGGATTATATGGAGCACTGTGGTCAGAGCGTGAAGCAGGTGACTATGTGCCTGTGTCGTATGCAGGTGACTATGTTCAGTCTGTTCCAGCAACAATCCGTGGAGGTACTTCCGAAATACAGCGTAATATTATTGCGACAAGAGGGCTAGGACTTCCACGCGGGTAGTTCCATGGTTGATTGAGAGTGATGCGATATTATTAAGTTATGTCGAAAGTCACTGTAATTGGATTTATCTTTCTTGCGCTTGGAATAATATCTCTCGTTATTCAGAATATTTTTTATGGGTATGTGGATACCGATGGTGTACTCCACGATAGTCTATTCTTGCCTTTTACTTTTATATTTGCAGCAATAGGACTGATTCTCATAATGGCAGATCTGTTCCTCACGAAGATTCGTCACCGCTAACTCATTAAGCTGAAACCTATAGCCATCTCAATACACCGATAATACCTGCAGTAGCATAGAAGAACTGAAGTAATAAAATTCCATAGTGCTTACCCAAAAAAGCCCACAAACCAATAGCAATTGCAGAAATAAAAAGTAAGACAAACCCGAGTACTTCATTGCCAGAATTCGATGCAACAAGCAACGAAAAAGCAATCGCTGTTAACGCGCCAAACCATTCAAGTGACTTGCTCATTAAAATCACTCAATAATAGGTGTCATTACTTGTGTTTCTACGATCACTCCAGCTTCCTGTATCACTTGTGCATTTTCAGGTTTTTGCATAAATTCCTGTATACCCTCAAAGCTATCAACTTCCAAACACACATGTACAATGTTTGGATCGTCAGCTTGTACCCCTGTAAATACTGTTGTTATTCCAGCTTCTTTTCTAGCAGGAGCATGTGCATCAAATACTGATTTCCAATGTTCATAACCTTTAGTAACAGAAAAACGGCCTAACAATTTCATATTAACTCCTTCAAAACATGGACCCCACTAGTGTGAGAGTTTTTCACTAAGACCTTTATATATATATATGACAGCACTACCTTGCAACATCTACCTCGACAAACAAGACCAATTGAGCAATCTACTCAACGATCTTCAAAAAATGTATATTTGTACAATGGAGATTAATTGGGGTTTGGTATTTGGAATACTTTTAGCAACAGTACTCATATCAATTGCTGTGTGGGCTCGTAATCAACCTCCTGGTTGGTAAATTAGCTATACTGTGAAAGGTCATTAAGGGAGGTAGCTTCTATGCCGATCTTAATGGCCACTCTATTAATAGAAAATATGTCACGTCTGGGAATCATTACAGCAAATGCAATAAACGATGAGAGATAGAGATGAATGAAATCACTGAAAATATAGCTGAATTTTTGAAACAACCTTTGGTTAGCACATTAGCAACACTTGATGCTGGTGGATCTCCACGTACACGTGCAATTTGGCACGATTGGAGTGAACATGGGTTACTCCTCTTTACGTCGACAAAATCACTCAAATGGAAAAATATAGAAAAAGATAACCGTGTTTCTTTATGCATTGACGACCCTAATCCACCGTATAAATCAGTAATTATTGATGGGCGGGCAGTACGCAAAAATGATCAGGATGAATTAATGTACCCCGTCGTCTTACGAATGGCACAAAAGTATTACGGTGAAATCGAAGGCAGTGAATTTGCCGACGGTTACAAAAATATGACCGCAGATCAAGTTGCACTTTTCGAAATAGTAATCGAACGAGTCACTGCAAGAGAAGTTTAGTCTTTTCTACAACACACAAACTTTACAGTAGATTAATCGTATTTAAATACGTTAATGTTAGATATCAAATATCTCTAGCAAGGAGAAATATATGTCTGCTTACCATATTACTCACACACACACCGCAGAAACTTGTTTCGGAGGCCCCAATGCGGATGAGGAAACGATGGGTTTGTGGAAACAGGTTAAAGCAAACGCTCACGAAAACAACGTAGAAATACAATTTTTTCAAGTAAATGCTACTGAGCACACGTTTTTCCTCTTAATGGAAGCGGCGAAGTATTCTGATATAGAAAAAACAATTGGGCAATGTAAAAAAACAGGAGACTTTGTTATTACACCCGTTATGGACCCACCCCCAGCACTTTTCTAGGAATCGATTTTTACTTGCACGTTCATGAAGGAAGATTCAATGAATACACGTAGTTTGACAGGATTATCACTCATTGTCGGTCCCATACTGACAGTGCTCTGCTGGATTATATTCTATGGGACAACTAGTTGGAATCCGACAGAGAGCACAGCCAATATCGCGAATATGGGCGCAGAGGCAGATATGGCAAGGATACTTCTTACTCTCGCAACAGTGGGAACATTACTTTCTGTCATCGGAGTAGCTGGTCTGAAGCGAATAATGTCAGATGGTGCAGGTAACCACTTTGCTTTGGCCGGTCTACTTGTTTTTACTCTTGGTGTGGCAATTGGAACTGGTGAATCTGCGCTAATACTTGGCTCTGCAGATGCCTTTAATGCTGGAGAGGGTGCAGCGGCAGAATCACTTTATTTCGCATCACAAGCAATCGGTTCCATGGGCTGGTCAATACTCTTCCTCGGCTTCGGAATTATCGGCTATGCCATTTTGGTGCAGAAAAATTTCAATCCAATTATTGCCATTCTGACAATAGTTATTGGAGTGTTCGGATTCTTCATGGCAGCTTTTAGTTATGATTCGGAAATTTTAGCCATTGGTTATGTAGGACATGCACTTCTTTTTGCCGTAATAGGAGCGTGCATTCTCCGTTCATCAGACTAGATTAATAAATTGATCAAATGTCTATATAAGTACACATTTGATCAATTAATAGTGTACTAATCAAACTGATTTATATATGATCTTATCCGTTAGGTGTTAATAATAAACACAATAGGAAGGATCTTTATGGATACCAAAAGCGCTGGTCGCGCATTGGCAGTAGGAGTACTGGCTGGAATTGTAGGTTACATCTTGTGGCAAACCCAAATAGGTTTTGACACAAAAACAGACGATATAACAACAATACTTGCAAATAGTGCATCTGGTGCTACAGCCATTAAAATTGCACTCACACTTATAGGTGTGGGTTTAGTTGTTCATGCTGCCGGGTTACTTGCAACCAAAGGGACAGTACCTGGGACAGGCGAAAGTTTAGGAATTTTTTGTATCATTGCTTCCATTGCAGTATGGGTAACGAGCATTGGGTTCGGAGTTGCACTGATCGAAATGGGTGAACGTTTTGTTGCTGCAAGTGCTGCTGGAGATGCTGCAACAGCTGGTAACATCGCAATTGCGGGTGGATTCACTAATGCTGCAAGTATAGGAGCCAATAGTTTAGGTGGACTACTTGCCGGTATCGGCTGGTTGTCACTTGGACTCGCCTATAAAGATAGTGATGTCAAAGGCGCAATTTCTTTCCTTCCACTCGGATGGGTCGCAATTGCAGCTGGAGTAATTTTGTTATTCTCCACGCTCATTCTTAACAACTTTGTCAGTGTTGAATCAGGAAGTCAGCTTGGTGGACTAGCTTTCATACTGATTACCATTTGGGCAGTTTCACGTGGTCTTAAGATGTCACAAGACGGTTAAGTCACTACGTTAGTACACTAAAAAAACCCCTCTCCGATCGGAGAGGGGTTTTTTAATTGAATAACTGCAGCCAGCACTACGGAGTTAACTGATATCCATAAACTGGATCAGGAGGCACTCCTCCAGCTGACCATGCATCACTCTGAGACATCCATTCTCCATCAACTTTGAAAAGTATTGTCTGCCCTGCACACCCATCGTCAAGATTGACAGGACCCCACGATCCGTCTGATCCAACAACCACTGAAGTTACAGAACGTGCAGATGATTGTGCGGTAGGACTGTTGGCAAGATATATCTCAATGGTCGATCCTGCTATCGCGCCAACACCATAGACTACATGTGGTATTTGCATAGTACACACTTTAGGTGCCT
>PANZ01000021.1 GCA_002707835.1 Chloroflexota bacterium | reverse complement strand
ATATTGATAAAAAAACAATTCCTGTAGACACTGAAAAATTTGAAACTAATCAAAAAGGTATATACGCAGTTGGAGACATTTATAATTACTCGTCTTTCAGTCTGTCCTTTAGAGTGAGCAGTGCGAATATAATCTTCACGCAGTACTTCTAGAAGGCTCGAGCGCATCATTCGACTCACCAGAGCTGCTTGAATGTAACCAAGCGATAATGCTGCCCATATTAGCTGTTGAATATTCTTTACCGGGTCTTCAAAGAAATCCATATATCCCAGTGGGGGGAAGTAATCCAGATAAGTAACCATCACCAAAAGAATTAATACTGCCACCCAAAAGCTTGGAACAGATAACCCAACTATTGCAAAAATCCGCGCAAAATAATCTAACGGTGTCCCTTGTTTAACTGCTGAGATAATTCCAGTAGGTATAGCAATAATCAAGGAAACTATAGTTGCAAGGATTCCCAACTCGAGTGTCAGTGGAAAACGGTTAAATAATTCTTCCAAAATCGGCCGACCAGTCCAAAGTGAATCACCAGGGTTAAGTGTGATGACTCCACCCATCCAAGCAAAGTATTGAATTATAAGTGGATCATCAAGACCAAGTTCTCCTCGAAGTTTTGCGATATCTTCAGCGCGAGCAGCTCCACCTTCACCTTCAGGGCCCATCAGAATTAACTGTGCCACATCTCCAGGTAACACTCGCATAAGCCCGAAAATAATCAAAGAAACAATAAATAGTGTCGGGATAATTGAAATTAAACGTTGAGTAACATATTTCACGGCAGCTCCTTACAACACAAATCTCACTCGCGACCTATCTGGAGGTCTTATACATACCATGTATATATACGCAATAGATTATCCGAACACAACCAGAAACTTTTTATAAATTAAAAATAAAACTGAAATTTTTCTATCACATTGGCTATAATATATGGTAATAAGTCGTATACCTCAGTACTGCGATTACGAGGCAGTAAAAATAAATATCAAAACGTGAATTGATATTTGGTATTTTTTGAGACAGCAATTATGAAAGCGAGAACAACATGGACTGGAACGATACTCAAGAACAAGCAGCATTCCGAGATCAAGTTCAAGAACTCTTAGATTCGAAACTCCCACAAAGATATGTAGACATGGGTAAAGAAGTCCATCAACGAGAACGCCCTTGGGAAAACGATCGAAAATCCGAAGATCCTGAAGCTCGCAAAGCAGCAGAAGACTGGATGGAAGCCTTGTCAGGTGAAGGTTGGGCTGCTCCGCACTGGCCAAAAGAGTACGGCGGCGGCGGTCTAAAACCTATGGAACAATTTATTCTTAACCAGGAATTGGCTCAGGCTGGTGCTCCAACCGTTGGAGGTTCAGGTGTAAGCCTCTTAGGCCCAGCTCTTATCGTACACGGGACAGACGAACAAAAAGAAAAATATCTTCCCCCAATTATGAGTGGAGAGGTTACCTGGGCACAAGGGTTTTCAGAGCCAGGAGCAGGCTCCGATCTCGCTGGGTTACAAACACGTGCGGTTAGGGATGGTGATGAGTATGTCATCAACGGACAAAAGATATGGACATCTGCGGCACATCTCTCCGATTGCATTTTCGCTCTGACGCGTACCGATCCCGATGCTCCAAAGCACCGTGGAATCAGTTTCTTGATGATCGACGATATCAAAACACCTGGACTCACCATTCGACCAATAATTGATATGGCTAATGGTCATTATTTCAACGAAACATTCTTTGAAGATGTTCGAACTCCTGTTTCAAATATCTTAGGTGAAGAAAATCGTGGGTGGTACGTAGGGATGACTCTCTTAGACTACGAACGTTCAAACATTGCCGGTGCTGTGGGATCAAGAAAAGAGTTAATGGCACTCATTAATTATTTGGGCACTGACGACGGAAAATATAGATCTCATATCGGTAAAAGAGAAACTGGAATGCGTGCTGAACTAGCTGATAGATATATCGAAACAGAGGTCATGTTCCAATTCTCGTTTAGAGTTATTTCTATGCATAATTCAGGACAATTACCAAATTATGAAGCATCCACCTCCAAATTATACAACTCAGAGTTGAACCAACGTCTTGCAAGAACAGGATCACAATTGTTCGGATTATATGGATCACTGTCTGCTGAACGTGAGGCAGGTGATACTGTACCTGTGTCCTTCGCGGGAGATTACGTCCAATCTGTACCAGCAACGATCCGTGGAGGAACTTCCGAAATACAGCGCAATATTATTGCGACAAGAGGATTAGGACTCCCACGAGGATAATTTGATCACATAGGTTTAGGAGTACTTCATGTCTAACGAAGTAGTGCGAGCACATTTAATTGCAGGTGGTTTTCCAGCTGGTCAAGCAGCTGGTCACGATCATGACTACGCACGACTTCGAATACTTGAACAATTAAAAGAGCGAGACCACGTTCATACTAGTTTGTCAGGAGATTATGAAGACATCGAAAAATGGCTTCCCCAGTGCAAATTACTAATTACCTATGTTGCTGGACCTGTAGCAACAGAAGATCAACATGAAGTACTGAGACAGTGGGTTGAAGCTGGTGGAAGGTGGTTAGCATTGCATGGGAGCAGTGGAGGTAAAGCTGCACGAAGACCTGATTCAACTCAAAGGGAAATGGTTAAGATGGACTACCACAACACATTAGGTGGTTTTTTTATACATCACCCTCCGATCAGAAAATTTCAAGTTTCCCTTGTTGATACAAAACATCCACTAACGCAAGGACTACCTGAAACATTTGAAACTATCGATGAGCCATACATGGTTGAATTACAAGCGCCAGAAGATACTGATGTCTTATTGACTGCGGATTGGGGTATCGTACCTCCTAGTGAGCAAGGCTTTTACTATGAGCAGGACACGGCCATTTTACCTGGTGGATCTAAGAGAGCAATTGCGTTTGAACGTAAATTAAGTCAGGGTGCAGTAGCGTATACCACTCTTGGTCACTGTCATACACCTACCACAAATAGCCAAAGAACTGTCCATGAAAGTGTCTCACCTGATCATAAGCCTCCCTTAAACTTACGTGGCTCTTGGGAAACAGAGGGATTTCAAACCTTATTACGCAATGGTATTTCTTGGTCATTAGGGGAAATCTAATTTCTGATTAAAAACCAAGTAGAGAACTTTTCACTACGTGTGATATGCTACACTTTATGAATCTATAAATGCTGTTTTACTCTTTGATTGTCCGGTGTTAACAAGTTAAATGTATTCTTGGCAGGGTATAATAGCAAATCGTTCTTGATTTGAGAAATACGTCGTTCGTATAAAAACATTTGATAGCAAATATATATACAGAATAGAGAAAAAATGGCGCAAAAAACTGAACGCAGTACTGGCCCCTCTTCACGTGCGGTTAATCCTACTGTTATTGCGGAAGCGAAACGTGTTGCTGAACAAGCAGGAATCGATGACCCCGTAAGACAATACCTAAACAGAATCGGACAGGTTGCTTTGTTAACTGCGTCTGATGAAAGATACTTAGCGCGGCAAATGGAGGAATGGTTACATATTGTTGCAATTGAAGAATTACTATTCGAAGAAACAGGACGTGAACCAAATCCTTCTGAAATTCTTGTACAACTATTTAGAGAGTTCCAACAAGAGCGAGAAATTTACAGATTAATAAGTAAATATCTTGATCTTCCCCGACAAAGTGTTCTTGAGCGAATACAGGATGCTAAATTCAGGGAATGCATAGATGGTGTCCTAGATGAACGCGCCTTGAACAAGCTTACAGAGAGTACTGGCTGGGCAGATGATCGAGTAAAAGCGGCAATAGTAAACATGTCTATTATCACTACACTTATGAAGCCGGAGTATGTTGAATGGGCTAGTAAAATCACTGACTCAGAGCCGAAAATTTTTACAGCACCACCTGAGCTGGCGGAAAAATTACAATTAGAATACCAAGGAAAACTTCAGTATCAATTTGAGAAAATACGCTACGACGGTGAACGCGCTAAACGTCATCTAACAGAAGCTAATCTACGCTTAGTCGTTGCAGTAGCTAAAAAATACCTTGGACGAGGCCTCTCTTTATTAGATCTTATCNAAGAAGGAAATATTGGATTAATGCGTGGAGTCGAAAAATTTGATTACCGTAGAGGTTTTAAATTCTCGACATATGCTACTTGGTGGATTCGCCAAGGAATTACACGTGCACTAGCTGATCAAGCACGTACAATAAGAATACCTGTTCATATGGTAGAGGTAATCAATAAGATGGTACGCATCTCACGAAGATTACAACAAGAATTAGGTCGCGAAGCTACTTCGGAAGAGATCGGGAAAGAACTCGAACTACCACCTACACGCGTACAAGAATTACGTAAAATTGCTCAAGAAACTGTTTCTTTAGATACGCCAGTTGGTGAAGATGAAGATTCTGACTTAGCTGACTTTGTTCCTGACGACACTGTTGAACTCCCCTTCGACCAAGCTTCTTATCAGTTATTTCGACAACAAGTAGCAGATGTATTATCTTCTCTCACTCCTCGTGAACGTAGAGTGTTAGAGTTAAGATTTGGACTCGAGGATGGAAAAGCGCGAACTCTAGAGGAAGTTGGAAGAGAATTCAACGTCACTCGAGAACGTATTCGACAAATCGAAGGAAAAGCATTAANAAAGCTAAGAAGCCCTTCACGTTCCAGACAGCTAAAAGACTACTTAACTTAGCGCATTATCAATTTCTGATTTCTTTTCGGTATACTAATCATTCACGATGAATGGTGATTGCTTTTTTAATGAGTCAGTGAAGGGAAAATTATGCAAGCAGCTATTTTACATGGNCCCCAAATACCTTTAGAGATTACCGAAGTAAACATAGATGAGCCTCGAGCAGGAGAGGCACTTGTGCGTGTCATTGCAGCTGGTGTTTGTCATTCAGATCTTCACTTCATCGAAGGTACTTATCCGGGTAGATATCCAATGGTATTAGGTCACGAAGTCGCTGGTATTGTTGAGTCAGTTGGAGCAGGAGTTACAAATGTCGCCTCCGGTGACAGAGTAATTATGGGTTTTGTCCAACCATGTGGACATTGTAAAGTATGCGATCAAGGTAGACCAAATCTATGTTCTAATTCAACACGTGATAGGACTTCTGAACAACCTGCACTCCTATTAGAGGGAAAGCCAGTTACACAAATGGCCAACGTAGGAGGATTTGCAAGGTATTCTGTTATGGCCTCTTCAGGGTTGTTAAAGATACCTGATTCTATCGGACTCGATGTTGCTGCATTAGTTGGTTGTTCCGTTATGACTGGATATGGTGCGGTAGTAAATACCGCTAAAGTAGAACCTGGTTCAACAGTAGCGGTCATNGGTGCTGGTGGCATTGGCCTTAACATTATTCAAGCTGCAAGACTTGCAGGGGCTAGCCAAATAATCGCAATTGATATGGTCGAACATAAATTATCAACAGCAAAAGAATTTGGTGCTACCGATATTGTAAATGCGATAGAAATGGATCCAATTGAAGCTGTGAAAGATTTAAGTTCTGGTGGTGTTGATTTTTCATTCGAAGCTATTGGATTAAAAACAACCTCTGAACAAGCTTACCAAATGGCAACTCGTGGAGGCACAGCAGTTATTGTGGGAATGGTTCCACCTACAGACAATATCGAAATACCTGGAAGAATTTGGGTAGAAGAAAAAACATTAAAAGGAAGTTTTTATGGCTCGGCGCGTTTCCATGTTGATATGCCCCGAATACTTGATTTATACCAACAAGGAAAGCTGAACATCGATGGCCTAGTCACAAAGCGTTGGCCATTCGAAAAGATTAATGATGCATTCACTTCACTGAAAAATGGTGAGGTAGCACGTTCTATTCTTGAAATTGGATCTGAATAGTTAAGGAGCCCTAATGTCTTCTGACAACCCAACTGCCCGTCTAGCTGAGTTCATTTCAACAACTTCAATTGAGCAAATATCTGAAGAAGTGCTCCATGAGGCAAAAAGAACGCTGATCAATATAGTTGCAGTTGCTCTATCAGCTTCAAATGACACATCAGTAGATACACTCTTAAATTGGGATGGAGAAAAACATTCCACAAGAATGACAACAGTTATTGGAAAAGGTCGAGCGCATCTTGAACGTGCTGCTTTGGTAAATGGTTACCTTGCACACCTTCAGGATTATGATGATACCCATTTCCCTACAATACTTCATCCAAGTGCTCCAGTTTGGCCTGCAGTGTTAGCAATTGCTGAAGCAGAAAATTTATCTGGTTCTGAGACTTTGGCAGCTTTCTCTATTGGTGCGGAAACCGCTTGCAGCCTTGCAATGTCTATCCATCCTTGGCACTACAATGCCGGTTGGCACATTACCGGTACTGTAGGTGTGTTCGGTGCCGCAGCAGCAGCAATACATGCATTAAAACTTTCCCCTAAACATGCTGAACAAACTCTCGGATTAGCTGGAACACATTCTGCTGGTGTTCGTGAAACTTTCGGAACAAATGCGAAAGCATTGCATGCAGGAAACGCTGCATCACATGGATTACGTGCAGCATACCTTGTAAAATCAGGATTCACTGGACCATATAAATTTTTAGAAGGCAGACGTGGATTTTGGGCAATACAATCGCCAGAAAATCATGATCAAACTTGGATCGATAATATCGGTAACACCAATCAATCTTGGCAATTATTAAGTAACGGTCTTAAACCATTTGCTAATGGAATCGTATCCCACCCTCTTGAAGAAGCTGTCATAACNCTGCGTAATCAACATAATATTCAAAGTGAACAAGTCCAATCTATTCAAGCGCAGGTACATCCACTAGTTATCGAATTGATGAACAGGCCAAACCCAAGTGTAGGCCTTGAGGGAAAATTCTCTTACCAACACTGNGCTGCTGTTTCACTCGTAGACGGATCTGCGCATGATGCACAATTTTCTGACAAACGAGTGATAGATCCTGAAATTAGTGAACTACGTAATAAAGTTTCTGCGCAAATCGATAAATCACTCAAAGAAGAAGAAGTTTATGTTTCAATAGAACTTACAGATGGACAAACACACTCAATACATATACCTTCTGCGACAGGATCACCTTCTAATCCAATGACTGATTCACAACTCGATGATAAATTTTTTGCACTTTCAAATGAAATATTAGGTGAAGCAAAAACTCTGAAGCTACTAAAATTATTAAAAGAAATTAATTTCGCACCTAATATAAATGAAATAATGAATATGTTAAGGACTGATCATAATGAATAATAAAACTGGAAATAATGCGAATGAATCCTATAGAGAACGTGCATTAAACCACTTATGGGTCCAAACTCAACAATATAATGACCTAGCCGCAGAAGATGGACTTCTTTTTATAGAAAAAGGACATGGCATCTATCTAGAAAATATGGATGGCAAAAAATATATAGATGCAATGTCAGGTTTATGGGTTGTAGCTGTGGGACATGGTCGAAATGAGTTAGCAAAAATTGCTGAGAAACAAATTAGTGAACTAGCATTTGCCAATCCATTTGCTTATGCAACACCTCCAGCTGTAGATCTCGCATCAAAACTCGCTGAATTAACACCACCAAGTATCAATAAATTCTTTTTCGTAAACTCAGGTTCCGAAGCTGTGGAAACTGCAATAAGAATGGCCAAACAATACCACTACAACAATGGTGAATCGAAACGATATAAGGTTATATCGCGAATAGGTTCATATCATGGTACGACAATGGGCGCATTGAGCGTAAATGGATCTCCGATGTTGAATCGAGCACCTTTTGAACCTTTATTACCAGGTGTAGTTCACGTTCCAAATACAAATGGCTTCGGTGAAATAAAAAATGAAAAAACAGGACTGGATGATATGTTTTGGGCACGTTATACAGAGGAACGTATTAAATTCGAAAGACCTGAGACAATAGCAGCATTTATCGCTGAGCCTATTTCGACTTCAAATGGAAGTCATGTACCTTCAAAGCAATATTGGGAACATATACGTAAAATTACTAAAGAACATGGAATACTTCTCATACATGATGAAGTCATCAATGGTTTTGGTCGTACTGGGAAGTGGTTTGCATCCGAACATTTTGGTATTGAACCAGACCTTTTAACTATGGCTAAGCAATTATCTTCTGGTTATGCACCTATCGCAGCAGTTGGTGTCTCTGATCATGTTGCTGAAGGTTTTGTTGGAGAAAAAGAAGATTCTTTTGTAGGTGGAACGACATGGGGAGCTAATCCTGTAAGTTGTGCGATAGCATTAGGTAATTTAGAAATTCTAGAATCAGAAAGANTACCTCAGAATAGCTCTGTNACAGGTGAATATCTAAAAACACAATTAGAAAAACTTAAGAATGANCATCCTATTGTTTCCGANACACGAGGTATTGGCCTTATGCATTCTATNGACTTACTTCGCAATCCAGAAAGTGGTGAAGATTTTAAACCTGAAGATAATATTGCAAAACGTATGCCACAATTATTACTCGATGCAGGCATACTTTCACGTGCAGGGAGTTCAATACAGGTAGCCCCNCCATTAGTAATTAACCGNGAAGAAATAGATGAACTTGTAGACGGAATAGATCAAGCTATAGGAAANTTNGANGCTGAAATAGGCGTTGGTTAGTCTTCAAATCCACCTGTAATTTCAGCAAATGCAGAGTGATTGTGTATAGATTCAAAGTTTTCCACAGTGACACAAAATTTTCCAATTCGCTCGTCTGCATTAAATGCCATTGCGACGTCACGTGCTATGTCTTCTACAAATTTTGGATTTTCATAAGCACGCTCAGTAACATGCTTTTCGTCGGGACGTTTTAATATCGGATAAAGTTCACATGAACCTTGGATTTCAAGAAGTGCAATGAGATCATCAATCCAAAACGGGCTAACGATTTCAACAGTAGCTGAAACTAAGCTTCTTTGATTATGTGCACCGTAGTCGGAAATAGTTTTCGAACAAGGACAAAGGCTTGTGACGGGGACTTCAACCGTAATTTGTTCCTTTAAATTCCCAGAATCCCATTCACAAACCATGGTCACTTCGAAGTCAAGTGTACTAGTTACTCCAGTCACTGGAGCGGCTTTTTCCATAAAATAGGGAAATGACATTTCAACTTCACAATGCTCAGCATCTAATCGCACAGCAACAGCTTGAATCAGTTCTGGGAAGTTAGTCAATGACAAAGCACCTTCATGCTCTTCCAGCACCTCTACAAACCTAGACATATGGGTACCTTTGACTTCAGGAGCAAGTTGAACAAACATCCCAAAAGTTGCAATAGTAGGCTGCTCTAAACCAGAACGATCAATTATTTTAACCGGTTGTCGAATATCACGAATTCCCACTTTATCTATTGATAAATTACGTGTATCAGGTAAAGCTTGAACATCTGGTATGGAGGCTAGACGTATAACCACTTTGTCTCTTTTCTTTATAGTAGCTTATCTGTTACCAAAATCGCTAAAGTAATAATATCAGCGTTTTAACTAATATATTGCATATTCCCTCTAATCAATCCACTGAATGGTCATAATATTTCCAGTGAACTAATCAATTCTTCACGAGATTTCAAAAGATTTTCTGCGGCACGAGCACCATCACGTTGTGCGGGCCAATCAAGTAAATCAGCAATCTCTTCAATTAAACACCAGCGGAAATCAGAATGTTCATCGTTTAATATCGGATTAATATCTTGATCAACTAAAGCTAAAAATACAGGTATGGAATTTAAATGATCAGATTCCCATTCATAAAAACTTGAAATAAAAGGCACAACAAAAAAACGAAAACTGTCAAATTGAGTTTCCTCTTTAACTTCTCGTCTAGCTGCCTGCCATGCAAATTCAGATTGTTCTACTTTGCCCGTAACAATACGCCACTGCCCTGAATAAATTTTCCCCGCAGATCTTTTTAAGGCGAGATATTCAAATTCTCCGGAATTCTCTCTCGAAGGACGCGCGACGTGACAATCTATTAGACGAATTGGTGAAGCATACATTGCCATACAGATATCCTAGTGAATTGGTCCCGGTGATGTGTGATCCCCTTGAACTTTATCAGTCACTGCTATTGGTGGTCCCCCTAGCAATTCAATACAATTCGGGACAGCACCAAACATACCATCCAGGATTTGTGCTATCGCTGCAGGATTCCCAGGTAAATTTAGAATTAATGAATTCTTTCGAGATGCACCTACTTGGCGTGAAAGTGATGCTGTAAGTACATATTTGAGAGAAATTGTACGCATGAGTTCACCTAGCCCAGGCAAAATCTGATCGGTAACATTAATAGTCGCTTCAGGAGTCACATCACGTTGACTAGGACCTGTGCCGCCTGTTGTTAGAACCAAGGAACAATGTTCATCATCTATTAGTTGTATCAAGGCAGCTTCTATTAAATGCTGTTCATCCGGTACAATCCGGTATAGAGATTCCCAATGAGAAGATATGGCTCGACCAAGCCAATCAACGATAGCAGGACCACTCTTGTCTTCGTATAGACCTTTACTGGCCCGGTCAGAAACTGTAACAATACCTATTCGAATATCACTCATAATACTACCACTGATTAATAATGTTTTATTTGTCGTATTATGAAAACATATTTTTGCTAACAACATAAGGAAAACATGACACAAAAAGAACGAACCGAACTTTTGTATAGATCAATTGGCGAGAAGATCCTTGTCCTTGATGGAGCCTATGGAGTCCAACTACAGTCGCAAAAATTGACTGAACAAGATTATCAAGGTGAAATTTTTAAAGGACACTCGCATCCTCTAAAAAATAATGTTGATGTACTAAATATAACTCAACCAAAAATCGTGGCAGAACTTCATTCAGAATATCTCAATGCTGGTGCCGATATCATTACCACCAATACCTTTTCTTCCACCTCTGTGAGTCAAGCTGATTTTAATCTAGAGAAAGAAAGTTACGCACTCAATGTCGCAGGCGCACAAATTGCTAGAGAGGAAGCTGATCGATGGACGCAAAAAAATCCTAGTAAACCTAGATGGGTAGCAGGATCACTTGGGCCAACAAATAAGACGACTTCTGTAGCAATCGATCTTAATGATCCATCCATGCGATCTATAGAATTTGATGTATTAAAAGATAGTTATAGTAACGCCATTCAAGGATTATACGATGGTGGCATCGATATTTTATTGGTGGAAACTATTTTCGATACACTTAATGCTAAAGCAGCAGTACTCGCAGCCGATGAATTTTGTAAAAAAAATCAGGTGACACTCCCTCTCATTCTGTCATGGACCGCTACTGATCTCTCGGGAAGAAATCTTTCAGGGCAAACAATAGAAGCATTTTGGATTTCGATAAAACATGCCAACCCATTTGCCATTGGATTAAACTGCTCATTTGGTGCACGAGAGCTAAGAGAAAGTGTAAATAATCTTGCAAAAATTGCCGATGTACCAGTCATAGCTTACCCAAACGCTGGTTTACCGAATGCATTGGGCGAGTTTGATGAAACACCTAAAGTAACTTCAGACTACTTACACGAATGGACAAGAAATGGACTAGTCAATATCGTTGGAGGGTGCTGTGGGACAACACCAGATCATATACAACAGATATGTAAACGCATCGAATCTGAATTACCGCGACAAATTCCAACTAATAACAGAAACTTACAATTAGCAGGTATCGATAAATTTGAAATTATTAACTGATCGAGAGATTTAAGTGAATCAAATTGAGAACAACACCATTGCATCCTTTATTAATATTGGTGAACGTACAAACATCACAGGATCTGCACGTTTTAAAAAATTGATCTTAAATAATGACTATGAATCTGCCATCGATATTGCACGCCAGCAAGTTGAAAATGGTGCACAAATACTTGATATCAATATGGATGAAGGTTTGCTCGATTCAGAAGCTGCCATGATTAAATTTATTCGACTGATAGGTGCTGAACCGGATATCAGTCGTGTCCCGATTATGTTGGATTCATCAAAATGGTCTGTATTAGAAGCTGGATTAAAAAACATAGCCGGAAAACCAATTGTAAATTCGATTAGCCTTAAAGAAGGTGAGTCTATTTTCCTCGAACAGGCAAGAAAAATCAAAAGCTATGGTGCAGCGGTTGTAGTAATGGCTTTTGATGAGAACGGACAGGCTGAAACAGCTCAACGAAAATTCGAAATTTGTCAGAGAGCTTATAATCTCTTAACGCAAACTATTCATTTCCCAATTGAAGACATCATCTTTGATCCTAATATCTTCGCCATAGCAACTGGCCTAGAAGAACATAATGATTATGGCAACGCTTTTATTGAAGCGACTCAACTGATAAAAAAACATTTACCGTATGCGCACGTTTCTGGTGGAATATCCAATATCTCATTCTCATTCAGAGGAAATAATTTTGTACGAGAATCGATGCACTCTATCTTTCTTTTCCATGCCATACGTGCAGGGTTAGATATGGGAATTGTCAATGCTGGTGCATTACCAATATATGAAGACATAGATACTGATTTACGTGATGCAATTGAAGATGTCCTTTTCAATAGAAAAGATAGTGCCACAGATAAATTAATAGAGATAGCTGCGAATTATGCGCAAGGATCTAACGTAAGTAATCAGGTCGATCTTAGTTGGAGAGATAAAACTGAAGGCGATCGTATCACCCATGCGATGGTAAACGGTATAGATGAATATATTATCGAAGACGTTGAATCACTTCGACAATCTTCTGGAAATCCTCTTGAAATCATTGAAGGACCTCTTATGGATGGTATGAATGTTGTGGGGGAATTGTTTGGTTCTGGTAAAATGTTTCTCCCACAAGTTGTCAAAAGTGCACGCGTTATGAAAAAAGCAGTTGCACACTTAATACCGTTTATTGAAGAGTCACAATCAGGTTCAACGAACCCTGGCACAAATGGAAAAATTATATTGGCCACTGTAAAAGGTGACGTCCATGACATCGGAAAAAATATTGTGGGCGTAGTAATGCAGTGTAATAATTATGAAGTCATCGATCTCGGTGTCATGGTACCTGCACAAAAAATACTTGATACCGCCCTGAAAGAAAAAGCCAATATTATTGGACTTTCTGGACTGATTACTCCAAGTCTTGAAGAAATGGTAGGGTTTGCAAATGAACTTGAACGTCAAGAGCTAGATATACCTTTACTAATCGGTGGGGCAACCACCAGTCGAGTACATACAGCAGTACGCATAGCTCCGACGTATCAAGGACCTGTAATATACGTACAAGATGCTTCAAGAGCTGTAGGAGTAGTCGCACAATTATTATCTGAGCAAAACAAAACCACTTTTGTAGAAGAAACTTCTTCTCTGTATAAAGACATCAAGGAACAATATGAAAATCGAATAGAAATAGTCGATCGATATAGTATTAGCCAAGCACGTCAATTAAGAAAATCTATTAACTGGAATAACTATAATCCACCTAAACCAAAAAAATACGGCATTACAAATTTCTCCAATTTTCCTCTGGACGAATTGATAAATCGAATAGATTGGAAACCTTTTTTTCAAACTTGGGAATTATCAGGTAGTTTTCCGGAAATTTTAGAAGATCCAGTAGTTGGAAAAACAGCGCGAGATTTATTCGATGATGCAAATAACATGTTAGACCAAATTCTTAGTGAAAAATGGCTAACCGCTAATGCTGTAGTAGGCCTCTGGCCAGCAAATTCAATTGAAGATGATATCGAAATTTTTTCCAATGATGAACGATCTGACACACTGGCTATCATGCACACGCTTCGCCAACAAACAAATATGGAACGAAAAAGAGAAAATATTGCGCTTGCTGACTTCATTGCACCAAAGGAATTAAATATCCCTGACTACATTGGAGGATTCGCAGTAACAGCAGGTGTCGGTCTCGATGTAATAGTAGAGGCATTTGAAAATGATCATGATGACTATAAGGCAATCATGGTAAAAGCCTTGGCAGATCGTTTAGCGGAAGCTCTTGCAGAAAAAATGCATGAAACTGTTAGGCAAAATCTTTGGGGATACGCTCCAGAAGAAGCTCTCGCTAATACTGAACTCATCGCAGAAAAGTATCAAGGAATACGCCCTGCACCGGGCTATCCGGCGTGTCCTGATCATACAGAAAAACAAATTTTATTTAATCTGTTAGATGTTGAAAATGCTACAGGGATATCTCTAACTGAAAATTACGCAATGACTCCAGGTGCTGCAGTGAGTGGATGGTATTTTAGCCATCCAGATGCACATTATTTCGGAGTAGGGAAAATTTTACGTGATCAAGTAGAAGACTATGCAGTACGTAAAAATTTAACAGTTGCTGAAGTAGAAAAATGGCTAGCGCCAAACCTTGAATATAAAAAATAGCTTTATTCTTTAATGTGGGCTAAAACCTAAATGTTCTAATAATTCCTCAGTCGCCTGCCACCGATTCATCGGATATATATGTATGCCTGGTGCACCGGCGCTAAGTAGCTGTTTTATCAATTGAACAGCATAATTTACTCCAACAAACTGCCGCTCTTCTTGATTTCTTGCGCTGTTTATTTCTTCCCACAATTTTTTTGGGAAAGTCCCACCGGCTAATTCAATCATACGATTAACCTCCGCAGGATTAGTCACTGGAATAATACCTGGAATAATAGGAGTACCTACATTTCTTTTTTCCATTTCATTACAAAATGAAATGTAGTGATCTATATCGAAAAAAAATTGAGTAATAGCAAAATCAGCTGCACGAATTTTTGAAGATTGGTGATCCAAATCATTGAGACGGGTTGATGCTGCAGGATGTCCTTCAGTGTGTGCTGCGACACCCAAAGTCAAATCATAATTAGTACGAAGAAAATCAATCAGTTCAGTGGCAAACCTAAAATCACCTTCTGGTAATGCAACAGAATCTTTCGGTTGATCTCCATGTAACGCGAGAATATCTGTGATCCCTATATCAATATATTGATTAATAAGCGATTTGATTTCATTACGGGTATGCCCAATACAGGTTAGATGGGGAAGTATTGTAGATCTTGTATTATGTTTTAATTCCTTAACAATATCCAAGGTCTGTTGACGACTCGAACCACCTGCTCCATATGTAACTGATATAAAGGATGGGTTATATGGAAGAAGATGTTCCATAGTTGTCATCAATTGTTTAGTACCTTTTTCTGAACGTGGTGGATAAAACTCAAAGGAAAAAGTAGTGTCTTGTGACAAAAGATCTGCTATTAATGTCAAAGATTTCTCCCATTCATAAGTACATCTCAGCAAATGATCAAAAAATATCAGGTAGCTTGTGCAAATTCTTCTATTTCGACCGTTATCTCAGAGTTTGAAATATATAACCACCCGATTGTCCCTGGTACATGGAATGAAGGGTATCCTTGTCCTGCATTAATGAAACGTATGCCTTCAGTCTCGATATCCATTGTTTCATGCAAATGTCCGAAACAAATAATATCTAATGCACCACAATCATCCAATGGAAAATCAGGTATTAATTTCTCTGGACCAAATTCCTCACGGCCCCATGCAGGATGAATTAGTCCTATCCTTACTTGTTCTATTTCTATGATCTCGCGATACGGTAACATTTCACGTATTGCAACTGGATCTGAATTACCATGCACAACAAAAGATTTTTTTGCTTGTTTTTGAAAACCTTCAACAGCATCCAATCCAACCCAATCACCTGCATGCAATGCAATATCTGCCTGACGAACAGCACGTTGCAATTCAGGATGTGCAGAATCCCAATTAAGAATGTGTGTGTCACCAACTAAAAGAACTTTTGTCGTCACCTAATTAACTTCCATAATCGGCTTCATAAACTTTGCGACCTGCAGCGATTGTCATTACAACACGTCCCTTTAGAGTATCGTCGAAATATGGTGTATTCATCCCCAAAGAGTGAATTGAGCGTTGGTTTACATCCCATACGGAATCTAAATTAATTATTGTAATATCGGCAATACCACCAACTTCTAAAGAACCTAGACCTTTAACATTTACCTTGTCAGATAAATTCCATGCCTGAACTGGACCTTGTGTAAAGGTTTTTATTAAAAGAGGGAGATCAATCAAATGATTATCGACAAGCTTCAAACCTAAAGAAAAAGCTGTCTCCAAACCAATTAATCCAGGAGGTGCATTGTGAA
The DNA here is from genome assembly GCA_002707835.1 of Chloroflexota bacterium. GTDB lineage: Bacteria > Chloroflexota > Dehalococcoidia > UBA2979 > UBA2979 > UBA6955. The sequence continues at coordinate 20,338 of PANZ01000021.1, read as the reverse complement.
TATCAGTTTGTTTTTCTTTCACTGCATGTGGGGCATGATCTGTTGCAATCGCATCGATAGTCCCGTCTGCTAATCCTTCTATGCAAGCAGCGACATCAAGATCTGTTCGAAGTGGAGGATTACATTTTGCAAATGTGTCATACGGAAGGTTTCCACGACCACTTAACAACGCATAGTCCGTTAAATTCAAATGATGTGGTGTAACTTCTGCTGTCACATTTACACCCTGAGCCTTTGCGTTCCGGATTAATTCGATTGTGCCTGCAGCACTCACATGTTGAATATGCGAATGTGCATTAGTCTCCATAGCTAATTGAATTTCACGTTCAACTGCATAAATTTCACTGTCATTTGATCTCCCAGCAATACCTAAACGAGCAGAAATATCACCTTGATTAACCAATCCGTTTAATAATAAGGAGGGCATCTCACAATGCTGTGATATGGGGAGATCTACAGATTTTGCAAGTTCAAAGACATTTTTCATGAGTTCAGAATCCACTACAAAATCACCATCATCAGTAAGGGCAACAGCACCTGCTTCAGCCATTGCTCTTACATCAACTGCTTCAACACCATGTCTTCCTTTTGTAATAGTTCCAGTAGTCAAAATCCTAATAGATTCCTGTTTTGCACGTTCATTTATTTCATGTATTCGTTCTGGTGAATCAAAAGGAGGTTCTGTATTAGGCATCTGTACTACTGTTGTAAATCCTCCAGCGGCAGCAGCATTCGCCCCACTAGAAATTGATTCTTTATGCAGTTGACCGGGATCACGAAAATGTACATGCAAATCTATAAAACCTGGTACAACAATTAAACCTGTCGCATCAATGATTTCTACATCAGGAATCTGTTGAGCCAGTCCAACATCGATAGTCTTAATTTCATCATTAACTATGTATATATCTGTAATCTCATCCCGGCTGGTCAACGGGTCAATAATGCGACCGCCCTTAATGACAATAGATTTAGGTGCTTGTAGGTTCCCCACAATATCCCTCTCAATATTTTCAGACAAAACAATAGTATATTAACTAGTTTCTATAGTATGCCGCGGTAGCATACTAAAGGTGAATTATAACGAAATGAACTAAAACCTAATGCGCAAAATTTTTGAAGCTTTGACTATACGTAGTTATGCAATTCTCTGGGCTGGATCCCTGTTTACTTTTACAGCATTTTTTATGTCAACTGTCGTCCAGTCAATTATTGCATTCGAACTAACTGGTCGAAACAGCGCAGTTGGAGCAGTACTACTTGCGCAAGGTGTTGGTTCAGCTGTTTTTTCACCCTTTGGGGGGGCAATAGCTGATCGAGTCTCCAAAAAATTCATTAGCACACTAAGCCAATTAGCGATTGCTGCAGTCTTTTTCGTTACTGCATATTTAATTTATCAAGATCAAATCGAGCTTTACCATCTCTCTATTGGTGCATTCGTTACTGGCGCAAGTTTTGCCTTTTTAGGCCCTGCACGCCAAGCATGGGTTGTCGAGCTCTTGCCTCTTGCGTTAAGGCCAAATGCAGTTGCACTCACACAAATCTCTCTTAGTGCAGCTCGAATATGGGCACCTGCACTTGCAACATTACTTGTAGCAAGTCTTTTATTCGGATCAGCAGGAGCTTATTGTGTGATGGGTATACTCTTCACAATTGCCACAATTACATTGTTTTTCTTGCCGGCATCAATACCAGAAAGTTCTCACAAAGATAATTCTATTTTTGGAGATATGATCGAAGGAATCAAGTATGTAAAACAGCATTCAAGATTAAAATGGATGCTTACTCTTTTCTTCATAATGGTCATACTAGGTTTGTCATCGACGACTGTACTACCTGGTCTACTCGAAAATGAGCTCAATAAACCAGTCGAGCAATTAGGTACACTTCAAACTGTTAATGCAGTCGGAGGATTAATTGCAAGCCTACTCGTAGCCTCTTTCGCAGGATCAAAAAAAGCTCTCTTCATATACACATTAGGAGCTTTACTCAGTGGAATTGCACTAGTTATTACAGGCCTTAGTCCAACTTTTATCATCGTACTCATTCCAATGTTATTACTAGGGCTAGGTAATGGAGCATTCCAAACGCTTAATGGTGCAGTAATAGTATTAGAGGCAGATCCAGCTTTTTATGGACGCGTCATTTCAATTACACAACTAGCATTCTCTGGATTCATGCTTGCAGGTTTACCCATTGGACTAGCAGCTGATCACTGGGGCGAACGTAACACGCTCATAGCGATTGGTTTAACATTAATTTTAGCTGTGCTCGTACTTTCGCCTCTCATCGCAAGAGGATCACGATCGAATATCGTTAATAATTAGAATTCAGATCAAACTACTCTGAGTCATCATGTCAAAATTGTATTTAAGAATCATATTCCATAGTTATATGTCTTGACGCTTAGACCAAATATTAGTACAAACTAATTCGATTTGTTATGCATACGAAAAAATAATAACAATGCAAACAATTAAAATAAATATGTGGGTATAATTTTATAGAAACATATCTACTGTTTTTATAGATATGCGCACAGAATAGAAGATTTTACTGGGAGAGTTAATGCAAACTCTTTTTAACTTCAGACAGCCGCGGGTAGACGATACACGCATAGTTCCGCGCCCTTCCATTGGAATTGCACGTCTATCCGTGGCTTTATTTATTTCATTTGCCATGATCGTTTTTTTATTTTTTTTCATTGATACAAATTTGTTCATTAATGGAATTCAGGAACTTATAAAACGACCATTCATTATTGGAACTGTTGGATTAATATATTTAAGTACATTCATATTAAGAGCACTGGCTTGGCAATCGCTTCTTTCCTCCACAACAAAACCAAAAAAAATACATCTATTAGCAATTCTCCACGTAGCTCTCCTCGCTAATCATGCATTACCCATTAAAGCCGGAGAATTTATACGCCCATACTTAGGTCATAAAGCAGGCATAACGCATGGTGAAGCGCTCGTATCAACACTGCTAGCTCGCTTGCTTGATACTGCTGCCTTATTAGCAATAGCTGCGATGCTGTTACCACTTACTCTGGGTATAGATTTATCAACACCTATTATTTTTCCAGCAGTACTAATACTAATAACAACTGGATTTTTACTTTGGCTCAGAAAAACACATTTTGCACCTAATCAATCGCAAATGATTAATACTATTTGGATTTCAGCCCAAGAATCACTCAAGACTGTTTCCCTTAACAAAATCTTTATTGCAACTTGTCTGACTATCCCAAGTTGGATTTTGGAGGCAGCAGTTGTTTATGGAGCTGCAGAGGCATTAGGTTTTGATCTTTCAATACAAGGTGCAATAACAGTCACAGCTTGCACAATACTTTTCCAAATCATTCACCTCACACCAGGAGGAATTGGTATTTATGAAGCAAGTATGACATTAACATTGCAGTTATTAGGTATGCCATTCTCTGAAGCATTTACACTTGCAGTGCTAACGCACAGTTTGAAATTCATTTACGCTTTTCTTATAGGATTAAGTCCTCTAGGACTTCTTTATATCACTGGATTCCCTTCCTTAGGTTCATTACGTGGAAGTAAAGATGATGCCAAATCTGCCAGTAAATTCGAACTGATAGCGGCACGGTTATGGAATGTTTTAAATGAAGGCAAACCTTTTACACCTGTCTTTGCATTAGGAATATTATTCTTACTAAGTCTTTCAAATTTCTTTGATGCAAGTTATTGGACACATTTAGGTATTTCATTAATTTTGTTACTACCACTTGTGACAATGTTTTATCGTTTTGACTTTCCATTAAACTTACGTGCAGGTTTATGGCTATTTCTTATACCGGTCTTCTTTATAACAAATTCCATTGATTGGGTTGCGCTCACTTTCGTACTAAGTATTTATCTCTTTTTTACAGTCATTTTTTGGGGAAGTATTTATTATCACATTCGTATAGGTACAAAATTAACGAACTTCACTCGATTTTGGCGATTAGTAATTGAAAATCCTGATCCTACAAGTGGCAATTTTTTGGAACAAGTTCCAAAATTACTCATCCTCATTTTCCTGGCACGTTTTTTGACAACAGATCTATCACTTAATTCAGTACTAACAGTAGAGATTTATACTCTAATAATTACTGTAGCTGCAATACTTACTCACCAATGGTGGTTTACATGGAAACCTTTGGAACCTCTCACACCTACAAGATTAATAAATAATAAAAATGGTCGCATAAGTAACCGCATAATCTTAATTGTCATTGATGGCTGTAGACTTGATCGCTTTCATGAAGCAAAAACTCCTTTCTTCGACAAGTTGATAGCAGAAGGTACTGTTTGTACAGATATGCGTACTGTCTACCCAGCACGCACAGTGACAGCTTTTAGTTCAATGCTCACTGGAGCAGTGCCACATACCCATGGGATGACAAGTAATTTCGTTCCGTCACTTGGAGTAAAATGTGAATCCATCTTTGATGTACTCACAAAAAATAATATGGAAAATCGATTGGTTGGAATTGCACATTTAGTTGATGCCTTTGGAGAAGATACTGTCAAAACTGTCACAGCACTTACCCCAAATGAAGAAATTGACCCCGCATTAATAGCGCAAGCATGTCAGACAATGGAGGAACAGAATCCTGATTTTTTAGTTCTGCAGACTTTATCTGTTGATCAAACTGGGCATTCACGAGGGAGTTATTACCCTGAATACCTCGAAAAAATTGAAATCACTGATCAACTCCTTGAAGAATTCTTTAGTTGGTGTACTGAAAAAGGTTACCTAGAAAACACCACTGTTTTTATTACGTCAGATCACGGACAAGGTAAAGGAATCGGAGGACATGGACACCTCACAGAACCTGAAAAACGTGTACCTTTTATTGCTTGGGGGAAGGGAGTGCAAGCTGGAGATAAAATCACAGAAACACGAAGTTTATTAGATGTTGCACCGACGGTAGCTTATTACTTAGGAGTTAATCCGCCAGAAAATTCAGTAGGACAAGTGTTATTCACTCCTACAGGTCCTAATAACGAATCTAATGGACCACTTGCCATTGTCATCCCTGCTTACAATGAAGCGGCAACACTACCAATATTACTGACACGAATCTCTAAAGAAATAAAAGAAAAATCCGCAATCATAGTAGTTGATGATGGATCAAATGATAATACTGCAGAACTTGCACAAAAAAATGGTGCTGACTATATAGTCACGCACAAGACAAACCAAGGATTAGGTGCAGCATTAAGAAGTGGACTAGCAAAAGCCCGTGAGATAAATGCTTCTGCTGCTATATATATAGATGCAGACCTTGAATATGACCCTCAGGAAATACCTTTATTATTGGAACCTATTCAGTCCGGCGATGCAGAATATGTTTTGGGTTCTCGATTCCTTGGTAAAAGATCAGGCCATCCACTGTGGAGATCTATAGGAAATCGCTGTTTCACAGTTCTACTGAACATTATTGCAGGACGAAAAATTTCTGACGGACAAACTGGATTTAGAGCTTTTTCAAAGAATGCTCTTGAAGTGGCCGAAATTATTCATGATTACAACTATGCACAAGTATTGACGTTAAATCTCTTGGGAAAAGGCATTTCGATGAAAGAAGTTCCAATTACGTACAACCATCGTACGCAAGGACAATCTTTTATTAATACAAACTATCTTTGGCGAGTACCTCTTGGAATGGCCAGAGAAGTATTAAGTAAGTAAATAACAACTTGAAAGGAGTTGTAATGAAAATTACTAAATCTTCGTGGCACATGAAAATTTTTACAATTTTATGTGTCGNACTGCTCAGCTTTGCAGCTGCATGTAGTGATGATGATGGAGAGGATCGCCCAGGAACTGTTTCCGTTATNGGAGCCAGTGGATCTGGATCGGCCTCTGGATCAGCATCTGGATCGGCCTCTGCTTCAGCGTCTGGTACATCTGGATCAGCATCTGGATCAGCATCTGCTTCACATGCACACGACCACACAGCAATCGGTGGTTATGAACCAGCATCTGATGTTGTAAGTCACTCATTGGTAGTGGTAGATGTAGCAGAAATCAACGCACTGCTCGGTGCAGATAAAATTGATTTTGCAGCAGTAAAAGCGCTNTATGAAGATGGGAAAAATTCAGTTAAATCATCTGGAATTCGAACCATNGCAGGNTTTGCACGTAGTGAACGTTCTGAGCGAATTTGGGACGATTATACTGCGTACTACAACGACCAAAATTGGTTAGACACCTATGTAACCCATGCTATTGATGGCACTGGACCATTCGAAGGTGAAGCTGATGGAGTTCGAAAGCAAGGTGTTCAAAAAGGTATTCAAAACCAAATTATGATTGCCTGGGCACTGCATGAAGTTGTAGCTGCTGAAGAAAAGGTCGCTGCAGGAAATATTGATGTAAATAAAGGTGCACCGCATAACTGGGATGAATGGTGGGCTTTCTACCATGGAGACAACGATGCAGCACCTAAAGGCTCGCCTTTTGCAACGGCTGATAAAAGAGGTGGGAACTTTGGAACAGGTTCTGCTGTGAACGATGCTTTATTGAAAGCAACTAACGAAGGACTTGAAGCAAGTAAGAGTGGAGATGCATCAGCTTTAGCTGCAGCATCTGACGAAATATTACGACAAGTAACCATTACTTATGTTCAGGCAACAATCCGTTACGGAAGTAAAATGCAAGCCGATCTTGAAGCTGGAGATGATGCAAAAGCTCGTATCCATCAAGCTGAGGGTTGGGCTTTCTTCCGTGTCATTGAGCCTCTCGTAGCTAAGGCAAATGCCTCCAGTGCGAAAGATCTTAATGCCATCTACAACTTAGAAAATCAACCTTCTAAGTCAGCTGCTAAGGTACTTAGTGCCATAGAAGCTGCATATAGTGGTTTGAACATCACTAAAGCAGAAGTAGGAACTTTACAATAATAAAGTTTCATTAGTTCTAGGGGGACGTATCGTCCCCCTAGAATCATATAAATGGAAAACAAAATGACAAAAATAACGATCGCAGGATATGGTTCAGTAGGTCATTATGTGGCGAAAATATTTGATGATTACAACCCTGTTATATATGACCCTCCACTTGGTTATAACGAACCGAACGATTTAATTGATACTGATTTTGTAATTGTATGTGTCCCTACAGCACGTCTTATTTCAGGTGCGTGTGATACGTCAATTGTTGAAGAAATAGTCAGGCTTGCGGATCCAAATGATGCGATTATTTGCCATAGCACAATTAGTGTGGGGACAACCGATAGATTAATTAAAGAAACAGGAAAACCATTAGTATTTATGCCAGAATATGCTGGAGAATCTGAAATACACCCTCTGAGAAATCCTGACAACCGTGAATTCTTAATATATGGAGGTTATGAACCTGCGGTTTCAAAAGTACAATCCCTCTACGAAAACGTATATACCAATAACAACATCCAACACTTCTCTACAGAACCAAAAACTGCAGAAATTGTGAAATACATGGAGAATGCTTTTTTGGCAACAAAAGTCGCCTTCTGTAATGAATTCTATGATCTCTGTGAAGCAACTGATGTTGATTATGAAGAAGTAAAATCACTCTGGCTTCAAGATAACCGAATCAATCAAAGTCATACTATCGTTACAAAAGAACGCGGATTTGGCGGACAATGTCTACCTAAAGATTTAGCTGCTATTTGTAATACTGCACGAAATATTGGCTCCCCTATGCACATACTGGAAGCAGTGGAAGAGGCAAACAATCATCATCGGCAAAAAGCACAAGGTGAAATTTAGATGAATCATCTGAAATTGCGGATTCGAAGTTTGCAGCCTGAATTATGTGAATGCAAACAACATGCTTGGGTTACCTTACACCCTGTCGATCACGGTAATCACGTTCGGTTGATTATCCAAAAAGAGTTAATTGACTTTTTGGACTTTAAAGATGAGAAAATCCTAAACCACACAGCCTATCTTTTATCTGGCTTTTTAGAGCTCTACCATGCAATAGGCTGCGAACCTGTAGCTATGCTCATTAANAAAAAAGGCATCAAAGCNCAAATTCGATTACGNTTTTCAAATGGACACACACAAACAGATGTAGCATGTGACACACTCATGGCATTATTAGTTGCACATGAATGCCAGTTACCAATTTTATTAACCCAAAAAGCTTCTTCAGTTAACAAACTGAAAGATGAAGTCGTTACACCGATACCTGATATATTCCATGACACATTAATAGAACTTAAATTAATGTCGGATACTAAGTAAAAACCCTTGAATCTAGTTAAGAATAGTTTTTGATCTGAACGTTAGAAAAATCGCTAAAGTTCCAAGTACAATCCAAATCAATGTTAAAAACCACGTCATGGAATTCCAAGATGTATATAGAGGAAAAAAATTGTTAGTGAATTGAAAAACAGGTGAACTTATTTCAAAAGGATCAACTGCAATTACAACCTGACGAGAGTGTCCTGCTACAGCAAGAGCTGTAGTAATTACTATTGAATAAATCCCACTAATAATCAAAGGCAATCTAAATCGAGAATAGAAATTAATTACAAAGAAACTTAATGGTATCGGCAATAATGGGAATATCGTCATCAATGTCCTTCCTGAAAACCACCAACCCATCATTGTAATAGCAACAAAAGTAGCGATTAATATTTGCATCACAATTAAACTAAAAATAAGACGATGCATAGCATTACCACGTATCGTAAGAGCCAGTCCAGGGATTATAAAGAGAAGAATCGGAGCCCACCTTGCAACCCCAAAATGTCTATCAATAAACAATCCCCATAATCTATAGAAGCGGTCGAAAAAATTGACATGTCGCTCCACAATCGAGACAGTAGAATCACCGGCATAAACAAGATTTACATAGTACGGTGTCAAAGAATCGTATGCAGCGAAATGAAATAGAATATATGTAGAAGTAAGTAATAATCCAAAGCCTATAAGAAATATTCGCGCAACTGATGTGCACTTCCAAAGAGTATACAAACCAACAAGTGCGGCTAAGGGAACATATTTTACAGCGAGCCATGGCAGCATAGATATACAAATTAATACTGCAAAAGCACGTACAACGTGTACTCGATCACATTTCACAAGAAATAGTAATGACAATACAAGGAAAAATGACGCCGGTATTTCAGGATATATTTCAGAAGAATAGATAAATGCTGAAGCACTGAGAGCAATGATTATCGTTACTAACCAAACAAACAGTGGTTTCAGAGACATCAGTTTCAATGCAAGAAGATAAGATAAAACCCAAGTAGAAGCAGATAGTAAAACCATTTGAATTTGTGTCCCAATAAGACCGCCCATGATGAAACCAGGAATCAACAATATAGTCAGCCCAATATTATGCGGGCTGACAAGTCTTCCATCTTCCAGAGGAACAGATTGTGTCCAAAGTCCATCAGGATGATCAAAAAAAGACCGATAAGAGTGGGTTTGGTATTGTGCACGCAAATCAATATTACTGTCTTGAATAAGACTTTGCGTCGTAATCAAATAAAAAGGTTCATCAGCTGTAATCGATGCCCCACGTGTTGCTCTAATATCAATAGAAAAAAAATATACTGAGATTAAGACTATAAACAACGTTAAAGAACCCAATATCTCTGGACGCTTCAAAATTTGAACATTTAGAGCCAAAAAATTCTCCGATACAAACTTATCTGGGCATCATTGTGTGAAGTCGTACCAATTCACTATCGGTTGGTGACGTTGAGGTTCAGTATTCTGATCTTTTTTTCCATACCCCATATAAATGAACCCAACAATGCGTTCAGTGTTTTCCAATCCTAAAAAATTGAATACACCTTTTTCATAAACTAATTTCCCTGTGCTCCATTTTGTATTTAATTCTTCTGCATGTGCTGCAAGAAGTAAATTTTGAATAGCACAAGCACAGGCAGCATAATCTTCGAGAATCCGATCAGAGTCATCGTCATGATGTGAAAATTGAGTCACTATTATCATCAAAGGAGAACGATAAAATTTTCTCTCAATAGTAGCTATTTGTTTAGTAATCTCTTCCTGAGGATAACCCTTAACACAATAGTCATCTTGAATAGCATGCAATAATTTCTCACGTGCTTTTCCTGCAATTACATGAAATCTCCAAGGTTCAGTACGTCGATGGTTAGGAGCCCAAGTTGCGGCTTCAATTATTTTCGAAATCAAAGCTTTAGATGGTATTGTTTCAATGTCCCATTCTGTTGCAGTCCTACGGTACTTTAATGCACTTAATACATCCATCTAAGATCCTTAATCTAAATCAGTCGCTACCCTTCGCGTAACGGAACAATCTCTGTGAGAACTCCACCTACACTACTTGGATGAAAAAATGCAGCAGTAGGACGACCATCAGCAGTCGCAGATAATTCAATTTGTCGCATACCTTGTGCGCGTAATCTTTCAACTTCTTCACTCACATCTCTTGCCGCAAAGCAAATATGGTGCAAACCTGGTCCATTTTTTGCCAAATATTTTGCAGTTCCACTAGTAGCATCTTCTGCAGGAATAAGAACTTCAATCTGCGTCTCGCCTTTTGCAATTTGGAAAAAATAATTAAATGTTTGTTCTGGTGCAAAAAAACTACCATCGGGCCAATTGGATTTTTTCTCATCAATATCCAATCCTAATTGGTCTCCCAAAATAGTTTTTGCTTCATCAATTGTGTAAGCTACAAGCCCCACATGATCTAATCTTACAAACATTGCACCCTCCAAATTTAACGATTACTTTGGTACTAACGTAAGTGAATTGCATTACGAATAACAACTAACCAAGTCAACACTGCTGACAAAATAACCAATAACAATGATGCCACTCCTGCATCAGCCAAAAATCCAGCTTCATTAAGAGCCCAAATATGAGTGGCCAGTGTCTTAAATCCTATTGGTGAGGCAAGTAATGTAGCAGGAAGTTCTTTCATAGTTGAGAGCATCACCAAACCTCCACCTGCTGCCAAAGCAGGTAACATTTGAGGAAGTTCAATTTTTACCAATAATAGCAATCGACCGGTACCAAGAGTACGTGCTACCTCACTGAGACGATTGTCAAGATTTAAAACTCCAACTTGAGCTGTTCGATATGCCTGTGCACCAAAATGGATAATATATGCAAGTAGTAATATCGGTAATGTTTGATAGAGAAAATAGAACCCTGTGACATTGATAGATAGAAAAACTATTGATAATGCAACCACTAAACCAGGTAAAGCGAAGCCTGACACGATTATCGCATTAATGGGAGTAATTAAAATACTGCGAAAACGTGTCACAAGAAAAGCAATTGGCAGTACTAAAAGTACAGTGGTTAAAGCTGCAGAAACGCTCATAACTACAGTATTAACTGTAGGTAAAGCAAGTGTCATCAAATCTGAAGTAGTAGCAAACCCAGCAGTTTGATTAATGAAACCTCTATATGCCCACCAAAAAAGAATAATAATTGGTGAAAATAATCCTGCGCCAAGTGTAATTACTATTGTAAACAATGCCATTGGTTGCCAACGTCCTAATTTAAGTTTAGTAGGACGAATAGAAGGATTGTCATTTACCAAATTTAATTCCTTACTGGAAAATCTTTCACCTAAAACAATTAACAATGCTACAAGTCCTAAAACCAAACCTAACGCCAAGGACAATTCAGTATCAGCCAAGCGTGTATTGAATATTCGAGTTGTCAGTGTAGAATATCCCATCAGTTGAACTACGCCGAAATCACTCACTACATACAAAAAAATCAATAGCGTCCCTGCACGTATAGTAGGAAAAATTTGAGGTAAAGTTACACGTTTAAAAGTGGCAAATGAGTTATAACCCAATAAACGAGCTGCTTCTTCAGTTGAAGATGGCAGTGTAGAAAAACGAGCAGCAACCGGTAAATAAACATAAGGAAACGTAATAAAAGTCAGCACGAGAAAAGAGCCAATATATCCATCAAGTCTAGGGAATTGTTCAATACCAACCGGCAAGAATACAAACTCAAAAAAACCACCAGGAGAATAAGCAGAAATTAAAGTAGTACCAACGACAAACGAAGGAAAAACCAAAGGTAACGGACACAAAATCCGCCATAATGACCCCCAGTGTACATCAGTACGAATAGTAATCCATGCCAACAATACACCAATGAAAGAAGCAGCAATTGAAACAGTAAATGCTAAATAGAGTGTTTTTATCAAAGGGTAGAAAGTTAATTTGGAAAAGAAAATGTTCGTCAGATCATTAATATTGACTATATTACGCACTGCCAAATATAAAAAGGGAACGGCAAACAACAGGGCAACAACAATAGACACTAGAAGTAAAAGACCAGGTGTTTTTTCTTTTACCTCTAGTCCACTAAATGAATTCTTCTCTTCACTATCAGATCGACTAAATATCGAATCCTGCCTCACGAATCAACTCCAGAGTACGTTCTAATCCACTTCCCAATATATTAAAATCACCGAAATCAATTGTAGGTGGTTTAGAAAGATCATGCTTCGATTCTATGCCTGCTAGTACAGGATATTCGTATGTACGATCAGTAAAATACTGCTGAGCTGCTGTGTCTAACAAAAAACGAATGAGTTTTTCAGCATTTTTTTCATTTCCACCAGGAATTATACCCGCAACAGTCGCAATAGTTACAGAACCAGAATCACCATCAACAAATCGATGATTCGCACTAGGGGTATCTGGGTTTTCCACTTTTAGACGAGCATTATAATAGTGATTCACGAGACCACCATCTACTTCACCACGTGCAGTGGCTTGAACTATTGAATTATTATTTGCATAGACCTTAACCTCATTTGCAACCATTTGTTTCAGCCAATCAAGTGCAACATCATCTCCATGTTTCAGACGAAATAGAGTAAAGAAATCTTGAAATGATCCATTTCTTGGAGCAATTGCCAATCTGCCTTTCCATTTAGCTTCAGTGAGTTCAAAGACACTTTCTGGCAATTCAGATTCCGTAACATTCTCTCGATTATAGACTAGTACACGTTGACGGCCGCTTACTGCGACCCAATTGCCTGCATCACTCCCCGGGCTAATTGCTAGCACATCTTCTGGAAGATCACTTAGTAAATCCCGTTCTGCCAAGTATGCAACTGGACCTGGGCTCTTTGATATATAGACATCAGCAGGAGATTTTTCTCCTTCTTCTTCAATAAGCAAAGCCAAATCTACAGAACCGCCATAACGGACTTGTACATCTATACCTGTGCTTTCAGCAAAAGAATCAAGAATTGGATTTATCAAGTATTGACTTCGACCAGAATAAATCACAAGGCTTTCTTCATCAGCACTATTACAACCAACAAAAGCACTTGAGACAAACATCATTCCAAGAAAAAAGTATATGTATTTTTTCACTATCAGGTTAACCTTTCTTTTGTAATTAGGGTGCATACCTTTAAAATAAATTCAAATTACCCCTATATAATTCAAAAAATTCATGTTTTAACTATTTACAGATTGGTAAGCCATTGTTGGAGGGCCAACATAACGGACAGAAACATAATCTCCAGTTTGATAAATCGGATTAGTGAATGATCTCACTTGTAGAGTCTTGTCTTCTTCGCCTTTAAGTTGATACATCGAATCATGCCCATAAAATTCAACTGACGAAACTAACCAATTTCCTCCTGATTGAATTTCCAGGCATTCCGGCCGTAAAAGTACGTCAACAGAAGAACCTGCTGCACAATCCAACTGGTCAGATAACGGAACAGAGCCAAGGGAAGTTATTACACTTTGATTATCAGTTGATCCTGAGACCATATTAGCTTCACCCACAAACTGAGCAACCCAAGGATCTATAGGTTGCTCATAAATTGTACTAGGCTCATCAATTTGGAGAATTCGACCTTCATTCATTACTGCAATTTCATCACCTAAAACAAATGCTTCACCCTGATCATGTGTAACAAACAGACTTGTAATATTTAGATCCTGAAGTAATTGACGTACTTCTGTACGCAATTGAACACGCATAGATGCATCAAGACTTGCGAAAGGTTCGTCAAGCAGTAGAACAGATGGCTCTGGAGCCAAGGCGCGTGCGAGTGCTACACGCTGGCGTTCTCCACCGGAAAGATTATCAGGTGCGCGGTTTGCCATCGCAGTTAAACCAACCATCTCAAGAACATCTTTCACACGATTATCACGATCAAAACTATTACTTAAACCAAAGCGAACATTTTCAGCAACTGTGAGATGAGGGAACAATGCGCCGTCTTGAAAAACCATTCCAACACGGCGTTTTTCAGCTGGAACAAAACAATCTGGAGATGTGACCACATTTCCATCTATTGCAATTACACCAGTATCTAGTTTCTCTAAACCAGCAATAGATCGGAGTAACGTAGTCTTACCACATCCCGATGGACCCAATAAAGCTATGGATTGACCGGCTTCTACATTAAGAGAAACACCACGCAATACACTTACAGCGCCAAAATTGAAATATGCATCTTCAATTTTGATACTAGATATATTGCCATTTCCTGAAAAAAAACCCTGCTCTTGCATAAAATATATGCTACCAAGCATCAATTATTAGTAGCAACCATATTCAAATAATTACTATAGAAATTTTAAAGATTAGGGTGCCCTAAGAAAAAATAAATGTACTAACAGGTTATCAGTTAGATTGACATGCCATCAGAGCTTCACGGGCGTAATTTACAGTCTGATCAATAAGTTTTTCATCATGTGCTAGTGACAAAAACCAAGCTTCATATTGAGAAGGTGCTAAATGAACACCTCTGTTTAACATTTCACGATGGAATTTAGCAAACATTGCAGTATCAGAACGTGTAGCTTCATCATAATTGGTAGGAACAGCATCTTGAAAAAATGCAGTTAAGGTAGATCCAATTTGCACAACACTTAGAGGGATACCTATATCTTTTGCTGCAGATTCAAGCCCTGCAGCAAGTCTTACACCTAAAGAATTTAGATAATTATATGCTTCTGAATCTGCAAGTAAAATATTTAACGTGGCTAACCCAGCAGCCATAGCAATCGGATTCCCTGACAAAGTACCAGCTTGATAGATATCTCCAGTAGGTGCCATTTCTTCCATTAGTTCACGAGAACCACCATACGCACCTACTGGCAGTCCTCCACCGATAATCTTCCCCAAAATTGTAAGATCAGGATGAACATCAAAAAAACCTTGAGCACCTGAAGCAGAAACTCGAAATCCGGAAATAACTTCATCAAAAATCAATAATGCGTCATTTTGATCACATAATAATCGCAATCCGGCAAGGTATTCTGGTTGAGGAGCAACGACACCCATATTACCGGCAACAGGCTCAACAACGACTGCAGCGATTTTATCTGGATGAGCTTCAAAAATAGACTTAACTGCCTCCAAGTTGTTGTACGGAGCAATTAGTGTTTGAGCTGCCATTGCTGCAGGCACACCTGGTGAATCTGGTAATCCAAACGTAGCCACACCTGATCCTGCAGAGGCTAACAATCCATCAGCATGACCGTGATAACAGCCTTCAAATTTAATAATGAGATCTTTTTTTGTTTGTCCGCGGGCTAGACGTATAGCGCTCATAGCAGCTTCTGTACCAGAATTTACGAATCGGACCATCTCTATTGAAGGAAACGTTGAGGCCACTAATTCAGCTAAATCAACTTCAGGTTCAGTAGGTGCACCAAAAGAGGTGCCAGATTTTGATGCCTCTTGCACTGCGTGAATAACATCCGGATGGGCATGTCCTAGTATTAGAGGACCATACGAATTCACATAGTCAATGTATTCATTACCATCAACATCAGTGATCATCGCACCATTACCACTCCTCAGAACAACTGGATCTCCGTCCACAGCGCGATAAGCTCTGACCGGTGAATTAACACCACCAGGCAAATGTGCACGTGCACGATTCATTATTTCGAGTGATTTTTTAAAATTGCTACTAGTCATTGGCCCTCAGCCATTGTGCTGCTTCTTTAGCGTGATACGTAATTAGAATATCTGCTCCCGCACGACGAATCGCAGTTAACGTTTCTAAAATAACACGTTCTTCTTCTAACCAGCCATTCTGAATAGCAGCTTTGAGCATCGAATACTCTCCACTCACGTTATAGGCTGCCAAAGGAAGATCTGTTCTTTCGCGAACACGTCGAATGACATCTAAATAAGCAAGAGCAGGTTTTACCATGACAATATCTGCTTGTTCATCAATATCTGCCTCGACTTCACGCAATGCCTCTCGAACATTTGCATGATCCATTTGATAGCCTCTACGATCACCAAATTGAGGTGTTGAATCTGCAGCTTCACGAAATGGACCGTAGAACGCTGAAGAATACTTTGCGCTATAGGCCATAATTGCTTTTTGTGCATGGCCTGTCTCATCGAGTGCATGTCTAATAGCTTGCACTCTACCATCCATCATGTCAGATGGAGCTATGATATCAGCTCCTGCATCTGCACAAGTTACCGCCATCTCAGATAATAAAGACAGACTTTCATCATTAAGCACTTCACCGTTTGTATTAATCAGCCCGCAATGACCATGATCAGTATATTCACACAAACAAACATCACAGATGACAATTAATTCAGGGTCCGCATCTTTCAAAACCCTTACAGCTTGTTGCACGATTCCATCAACAGCGTATCCTTCTGTTCCTTCGGCATCTTTATAAGATGGAATCCCAAAAAGTAATACTGCACGCACACCTAAAGACTTCAATTCTTTTGCTTCGTTAGGGAGCTGATCCAAAGAAAGACGATATTGACCAGGCATAGCAGCAATTGCTTGGCGTACATCCTGACCGTGTGTCACGAAAATTGGATAGACAAAAGAAGAGGGTTCTAAATGTGTTTCTTGAACTAAGCGTCGCAGATTATCAGTCCGCCTTGTTCGGCGAGTGCGTGTAAATAAAGCTTGATGCGTATTAATTGTCATAATCAGTTCCCATTCTATACCGTACTATTGCTCCAATGGTATATCCGTAAGGCTTGAAGCAAGCCATTAATTGAATGCTCCTTTGCTACGATATCAGGCTCTAGCCCTAAATCTCTAGCAGTTGATGCTGTAGTCGGCCCAATACATGCGATTAACACATCATCTAAGCATTTACGATCATCTCCAAGTATTCTCACTAAATTTTTTACTGTCGAAGAAGATGTAAATGTAGCAATATCTAGTCCACCTGATCGAATGACTTTCAACATCTCGTCTGAAGGAATAGCAGGTGGAACAGATAGATAGAGCGTCAATTCATCAACATGCATTCCTTTCTCGTTAAGTACATTAAACAACGCTGGATCTGCATTTTCAGCACGTGGCAAAAGAATAGATTTTTCAGAACCGACACATCGAGTAAGTATTGCATGTGCAAGATCTTCACCAGTGGAGTTTTCAGGGACAATATCTGGGAAAAGCATGTACGATCGTAGTTCCTCAGATGTCGCTTTACCAACAGCACCTATTTGAATATCCCCCAACTGTCTCACATCAATATTTTGCTCAATTAACAATTCAAAAAACGCTCTTACAGCTACGGCGGAGCTAAACGCAATCCATTCATATTTCCCTGCCAATAAATTTTCTACTGTCGCAGAAAGTTGCTGATCATCTACACGTCTTTCAGTTTCGATTGTAGGCAATACAATAGGAAATGCTCCTTCTGCACGAAGTGATTCTACGAATATTGATGCTTGCTGTCGGCTTCGGGTAACCAATACACGCTTACCTGCCAGTGGAGCTAACCGACTAGGGTTCAATTCAGAACGCAAATTGACTACATCACCTATTACGAAAAGTGCAGGTGAACGAATTGCATGATCTGCTGCAGCTTGAGCAATTTCTGATAAAGGAGCTGTTACTACACGTTGATCGGAAGTAGCTGCTTGTTGTACTAACGCAGAAGGCGATTGTGGATCTCGCCCTCCTGCAATGAGTTGTTCAGCAATAAGATCAATCCGATCTACGCCCATCAAAACAACCAATGTGTCGGTCGCTGTGGCTAATTTTCTCCAATTGGCTTGTTCACTAGGCTTCGTGGGGTCTTCGTGACCGGTGACAACAGAAAAAGAAACGGCAACACCGCGATATGTCACAGGAATACCCGCTGCACTTAACCCAGCAATTGCTGAAGTGATGCCTGGCACTACAGTACAAGGGATACCTGCCTCAGCTAAAATCTTAGCTTCTTCTCCACCACGTCCAAAAACATATGGATCTCCCCCTTTGAGTCGAACGACCTTCTTCCCCAACCGACCGTAAGAAATTAACGTCTCATGAATTTCATCTTGAGAAAGCTTTTGTTGGTTTGGTGATTTACCTGCGTCTATAACAATCGCTGAATCTGGTACAAAAGTCAGAAGTTCTTTTGGAGCTAGCCGATCAAACACAACAACATCTGCGTCTCGAAGTATCTTTCCCCCAATATCAGTGATCCAGCCAGGATCTCCTGGGCCAGAGCCTACTAACCAGACATGTCCGAGATCAGTCACTTCGCACCATCTTCATTAGGGCCTGACAATAATTGCCTCCCCAAATTCGATCCAATTGCTATAGCTTCATCTATACCACCAATTGCATCACCAAAATCAGGCATAGTTTTAGTATCATCAGTTAATACCATTGCCCGTAAATTAATAGTCTTATTATCAACCACGGCATATGCACCTACAGGGAATGAACAACCCACACCCAGTACACTTAAAAACGCACGTTCAGCATCTGTTGCACGTCGAGTATTCGCATGGTCAATACTTTGCACAATACTTTTTATATCTTCGTCATTATCGCGACATTGCACGGCAAGAGCACCTTGACCAGGCGCTGGGATAAATTCTTGAGGATCAAATCTCTGACTAATTTCATCGTCCATTCCCAATCGTTCTATTCCAGAAGCAGCCAGAATGACAGCATCAACCACACCATCATGTACTTTTTGTATACGTGTATCTATATTACCTCTGATATCGACTACTTCTAAATCAGGTCTTATCGCACTTAACAAGACTGCACGACGCCTCGAACTCGTCCCGATTTTGCAACCTGCACTTAACTCAGCAAGTTTATATTTATTGTTTGCAACAAGAACATCACTAGGATCTGCTCTCTCTGTAATAGCCGGAAATATTAAACCTGAAACTTCTTCAGTAGGGACATCTTTAAGCGAGTGCACTGCAATATCAGCAACATCATCTAATAACGCTTGTTCAACTGCTTTTACAAATACACCTCTCCCACCCAGAACAGTCAGTGGAGTTTCTCGATCAATATCACCTTCAGTCTCAATTAGCACTAGCTCTATAGAAAGTTGTTGATTAATTCTCTTCAATGCATCCATTACTAAGTTGGCTTGCTCAAGTGCAAGTCGAGATTTTCGAGTCGCAAGACGAATAGTAGTAGTCATCACAATCTATCATCTTCAGGTTGATCACTGACAGACAAGTCCGTTAACGATGAAAATTCATCATTCAGTCCAAACAGTTTATGAACCACTTCTACATAGTGAGTATCCTGATTGCCATATTCTCTCAATGCAACAATGGGATCATGTAAAATTCTCTTCACAATTGCTCGAGTTAATGCATCAATTTCATCTTGTTGAGCTTCATCAAGATGCAGACGCCGTAAGGATTTCTCAACTGCATCTTTTCGAATTTTTTCAGATCGAGCGCTGAGACTTGCAATAGTAGGTTGAGTTTGAAGATTTTCAAGCCATACAGAAAATTCTTTTAATTCTTCTTCTATGAGGTGTTCCGCTGCACCAATTTCTTGAGCACGTGCCTTACCATTTTCAGCAGCAATCTCCTGCAATGCCTCCATATCAAAATAGGTTACATTCGGTAAATCAGAGACTCGGGGTTCAACATCACGAGGTAAACCAATATCCATAATAAGTAAAGGTGTGTTTTGTCGAAGCTGTATCGTCTTGTTCATTTCTTCGAAATTGATAAGTGTGCCTGGTGCCCCTGTAGCCGTAATTACTACATCAACATCATTAACAACTTCCATCAAATTTGAATATTGCACCGCAATACCATCTAATTCTTTTGCCAACGATTCAGCACGTGATTGAGTTCGGTTAGCCACATAAATTTGTGAGACATCTTGTTCAACTAAAGATTCAGCAATTAACCTAGCAGCCTCACCCGCTCCAATAATCAATACCTTAGCTTTTTGTAAGTCATTATGATGATCACGTATTTTTTGAACTGCGATAGAAGATACGGAAACTGAACGATGCCCAATGCTAGTTTCTGATCGAACACGACGTCCTGCACGTATTGCACCGTGAAATAAACGTACCAGCATCGAATCATCTACACCTGAATCTGCGGCATGCGCAAAA
>PANZ01000020.1 GCA_002707835.1 Chloroflexota bacterium | reverse complement strand
TCATTTTTCCTTAATCTAATTGAGACTATCCTATAGAAATCATGATCATTTTGAAATACTGCTTGCACGAGACTCCATCGCCGAGCACTCCTCCCATACATATAGGGAAGCACCGCCCTCGCAACCCCCACCGTACCCCTTGAGTACATGATGGTGTTGCAGATCCATTTAGCTGTTGTTCTACGAAATCCTATGAATCTTTTTTTGGAAACATGGCAACGAACTGGCAACGTTTTTTTTTGAAATAGCAATTTGAGCCTATGAAATGGGGCTTTGTGTTACCTACTGAGTAATCACCACCATTTTTCGAAGTGCAAAGATGTTCGTTTCACATCTAAACTGAGAAGAATTTCTACAGATTGATCAATCATTTCTGAGGGTCCACATATGAAAAAATCTTGCGAGTTCCCAGTGACAAATGTTCCTATCGCATCACGATCAATACGCCCAAAATTATAATTTTTTTGAGTGTCAATTTCTTTTGTAATCCAATAATTACATTTCAATTGATCAAATTCTAACTCCAAATCATCAAGCTCTGTTTGGAAGATATGTTCTTCACTTGAAGATGCGCTATATAACAAGCGAACAGCAACGTCAGAAGATGTTTTACAAATAAAACGTAGAATACTCATTAGTGGAGTAATCCCTATACCTCCAGCAATCAGTACTATGTGATGTGACAAATCTTCGTGGTAGTAACAGTCTCCTTGGCCTCCGATAAGTTCTACTTCCTGACCAATTTTTGCTGAGTAATTTAAAAAATGAGATACTTTGTTGTAAGAAGATTCCTTAATCGCTAATTCAATAAAGTTTTTTTCTAACGGGGTAGATGTAATCGAGTACCCACCGATCTCAATATTTCCATCAATTTCGATATATAAATCCACCCATTGTCCAGGATGAAAATTCAGAGAAACAGCCGTAGTGAATTTGATTATTTTTGTTGTAGGTGATCCTTGTTGTATCTCTACAATTCTTGCATGTACCACGATTTCTCCCCAAATATTTATATGGAGCGTAGAATAATAGAATCTTAGCAACGTTGCAGCTATTGGAAGTAACAAATATGAAAAATGGACCTTTAAATAATATTCGTGTCCTCGAATTCTCACTAATTGTCGCAGGGCCATTTCTTGGAATGAATCTTGCTGATCTAGGTGCAGATGTTATCAAAGTCGAACCTCTGGAAGGTGAAGCGCGCCGCCAAACTGGAACAATACCAGGGACTAGCAAAATATTTCAATGGGTAAATAGAGGGAAACGAACTTTACAAATTAATCTTAAACATCCTCTAGCAAAGCAATTCATACATGAAATGATTAAATCCATCGATGTCGTAGTCATTAATTATAGACCAGGTGTACCAAAACGTCTCGGGATAGATTACCCAACACTTGCATCAATAAATCCACAGTTAATTTATGCAAATATTAGCGGTTTTGGTTCAGAAGGTCCTCTAGCAAATGATTCTGGTGCCGACATGACAGCACAGGCCTACTCTGGTGCAATGGCCGCAGATGGAAAAATTGACCAATATGATGCACCTGAAATGATCGCAGGTATTTCTTTAGGAGATACAGCGGCTGGTCTTGGTGCAGCAATGGGAGTATGCGCTGCTTTATTTCATCGAGAGAAAACAGGTGAAGGTCAATATCTTGAATCGTCACTAGTAGGGGGAGCAATGGCACTAGAAGGTGGCACTACTATGCGAGAAGCTGAAACAGATAAAAGCAGCAGATCTATTATCTTAGAACGATACAAAGAAATTCGTGACAAAGGTGGCAATTATAAGGATTTAATTGGAGCAAGAAAATCTCTCACACCACTCCGTAGAGGAATGAATTACTGGTGTGGATATAATGCCAAAGATGGAGCACTAGTCATCAGTGCTAATACAGTAGGTGGTCGAATCCAAGTACGCGAATCACTGGGGATAGTTGGAATGGGTGATGACGATCCCAATATAGATATACATGATAAGAATTTCCTTACTCGCGTAGAAGAAGAACATCTACAAATAGCAAATATAATTAGGAAAAAAACAGTAAGTGAATGGATGCAAGTATTCAGAAAAAAAGGGGCTCCTGTTGCTCCTGTACTGCTGCCAGAAGAAGTATCTGAAGATGAACAAGGAAAATTTTATTTCCAAGAGCTAGTGCATTCTGTTACTGGAGCTGAAAAACAGGTTAAGCCAATTGTTTCATTTTCAGTAACACCTTCCAACATATCCAGATCTGCAGATATGCCAGGAGATCATGTTGAGGAGATCCTTAGAGAATATGGTCTCTCCAGTGAACAAATACAAGTGATGAAAGACGAAACGGTAATCAACGAATAGACATACTATCCACGAGGAAGACCTAATCCTCTAGTAGCAATTACATTTCGTTGAATTTCAGAAGTCCCCCCAGCAATTGTGCGTGGAATAGTGGTCACATATTCTCTAGTTGCTTTTCCAGATCTTGCAGCCCAAGTAGAGTCATCCCAAATATTGGAATAGAGGCCATATAGACGAACTTCCGTCCTGGCAGTTCTCTGTACTGCTTCATAAAGTGACATTTGCAACATTGAGGCTTCGTAATTTGGCACAACTCCTCTTGCCTGTAATGATACGACTCGAAATGCCATATTAAATGCTATTTCAGTCTCTATATATCTTTCAGCCATATCCAAACGTACCGCTGTCATATCTTTCTTTATAGCTTTTTGTTGACCTTCATCAGAATGGATATATTCATTAATTTCATTAAATTCCCTTCGAAAAGCTACAGCTTGACGAATACGAGAACGTTCAAAATCCATGAGCGTAACAGCCACATACCATCCACGATTTTCTTCTCCGACACGGTTTTTAACTGAAACATGCACATCTTCAAAAAATGTTTCATTAAAATGGTGTTCATCAGCCATATTAATTAATGGTCGAACAGTAACACCGGGAGCACGAAGATCTACTAATAAAAAGGAAATACCACGATGCTTAGGCGCATCTGGATCAGTTCGAACTAATAATGCCATATATTCAGCATTATGAGCATTTGATGACCAAATCTTTTGGCCATTAATTATATATTCGTCTCCATCACGAACTGCACGAGTTTGAAGTGAGGCTAAATCTGATCCAGCACCAGGTTCTGAAAAACCTTGTGCCCAATTGGTTTCACCTGTCAAAATACGAGTAAGATGCTCTTCCTTAAGTTCATCACTACCATGAACAATAATAGCAGGTCCGATTTGAGAAATTTCTTGCCCACCAACCATAGGTGCATCAAATTTCGCCAATTCATGATTTAGTATGAACTGCTCCATAGGTGTAAGCCCTGCACCTCCATACTCTTTCGCCCAACCTGGCGCAATCCATCCTCTATCGGCAAGCGACTTGGTCCATTCATTCGCTAATGCAACCTGACCTGAATCAGAGGAATGTCTATCATCAGTCCACTGACCAGCACCTAAATTATCTCGACGATATCGTTCTGGTAGTTCTGATTCGATAAAACCTTTAACTTCCTCACGAAATGACTGTTGCGTTGAATTATCTTCCCAGTCCATATATTCATCCTTGCACTAGTATCAATTAAGTTATTTTTCACATACCAACTTAGTAATTCTACCAACAGTGGTGGAATATACGAGTATCTTACAATAGTTTTTGGATGATTAGCTATCTTATTTAACTGCTTCCCAATCTCATAAAGATGTATATCATAGATCCCTAAAGAGAATATTGAAATAATTAGGGGGAAAACAAATGTTTAGTAATACTTCTGGAAATAGTGTCAGCAAAACACTTGCACAGACCGTGTTCCCACAACATGCAATGTTACGTGACATAGCATTAGTTGTAGTAGGTTCGTTATTCATAGCGCTAACAGCACAAATTTCAATCCAAATTCCTATTGGACCAGTACCAATCACAGGACAAACTTTTGGTGTACTACTAATCGGTGCACTACTTGGTTCACGTTTGGGTGCTTTGTCATCAGTTCTATATATTGCAGAAGGCTTACAATTCCCCGTATATGCTAACGCGACATTCGGTTGGGCAGTCTTAACTGGAGCAACTGTTGGATACCTTCTCTCTTTCCCCATTGCTGCATTTCTAGTTGGTTGGTTAGCAGAAAGAGGTTGGGATCGCAGACCAGCAAAGCTTTTACTAGCAATGGTTGCAGGAAACATAATTATTTATCTTTTTGGTGTCCCATGGTTAATTAACAGCATCGAAGGTACAACCCTAAGTCAAGGTCTTCAGTGGGGACTAATACCATTTATTCCTGGAGATCTTGCCAAAATTTTCGCTGCAACCTCTCTTGTTCCAGCTGGTTGGATAGGTTTGAATGCTTTGAAGGTTGGCGCAAATCAATCCTTTGATGAAGACACTACCTTTTCATCACTTCAAATTGGTCGTGAAACTACAGTAGCAGCCTTCATTCTTTTGATATCAGGAGTTATAGCATTCTTTAGCGTATCTACGAATTATGGACTAGCTATAATAATATCTGGTGGCATCACTATATCTGCTTTCCAACTTCTAAATCGTGGATACCTATCTCCAGCAATTACACAAATTATAGTTTTTGCTAGTGCATCATTTGGAGGGTTAGTTGCATTAGTACACTTAGTAAGTTTTGAAGATCAGCTGAAAATGTCTAATACTGATTTAGAGGTGATAATAGGTATTTTTGCCTCTATCATACTTTTAGTTTCTCTCATCCCAAAAATGAAAAAAGAGACTGTCCCTAAAGAAAATTAGTATTTCTATTGATTATGATCGAAAGTGAAAAAACTATAAGTAATATGAGAAGTGCCGTGACGGCACTTCTCGAAGTTTTAGATGCTGAGCAATTACTAGAACTCTGTCATCCTTTCGATACAAAAAACGAAAATGAACGACAGAGATGGTATTACACACCAAATGTTCAATCAGCTCTTTCACTTTCAAATCTCAACCCGATTCAACAGCAAGCAGCACTCCGACTTCTAGCGACTGGCCTTTCATCAGAAGGATTCTCAACCGCTACAATAATTATGGGATTCGAAAACGTTCTCGACATGTTAGAAGGATGGACGGAACATAGTATTGTTGAAAGAAAAATTCGTGGAAGAGATCCAAATAGATACTACATTCGAATTTTCGGAGATCCCAATAGAGATCAACAGTGGTCATGGAGTTTTAACGGGCACCACTTACTTGTCCAATTCACTATCATTGATGGTAAATATTTATCCAACACTCCAACATTTTTTGGAGCAAATCCAGCAAAAGTTCAATTAGTTGGATCAAATTACGTACGACCTTTGGCAGCAGAGGAAGACATTGCCAGAAAACTCCTTAATGAATTGGATGAAGAACAAGTTAAACTAGCAGTTATCTCACCAATAGCACCCTACGATATTATTCAAACCAATAATCCAGTAGTCCAAGAGAATATTGCACTCCCACAACCCGGATATAAAATGATGGGGCAAAATGAAACCGAAGAAGTGATTGCAAATTTTAGACAAAGAATAGAAAACTTGGGATTGCAAGATGAACACTTAGAGAGATTACAGTATAGTTCAATGCAACCTAAAGGAATCTCCGTATCGCAACTGAACTTAACTCAACAAAATTTACTATCCCAACTTCTTAATCAGTACACCAACCGTATGCCTGAAGAAATAGCAAAATTTGAAAAAGAAAAAATAATATTGAATTTTGACTCAATATACTTCGCATGGGCAGGAGAGTTAGAAATTAATCAGCCGCACTACTACCGAATACAAGGTCAACGAATATTGGTGGAATATGACAACACTCAAAATAGTTCAAACCATATCCATTCAGTGTGGAGAGATCCTGAGGGGGATTTTGCTCAAGATCTATTAGGTATGCATTATAATCTCCAGCATTAAGACAAAATCTCGAATCCAGTTAGATTAGATAACGGCATCATACTTAGTTTTCCACGAACCAATTTCTGCTTTCTCATACCCAAGATGATCTCTTAAGGTCGTCCCAGAGTATTCTTTTCTAAACACTCCACGTTTTTGTAATTCAGGAATCACGAATTTTACAAAATCTTCAAAAGCCCCAGGTTGGTGTGTAGCACCAATGACAAAGCCATCACATGCAGGTGCATGAAACCATTCTTCCATTTGATCAGCAATATCCTTAGCGTCACCAACCCATGTATTTCTATCACTTAAGAGACCACGTCTTGTAATTTGCATGAAATCTCTAGGGGTTGGATTTTTTACTCCTGAAGAAATTACTCGGTCACGCATGGCTTGCATACCTTGTAAACCTTGTACTTCTTCATCAGAAAAAGGTTCATCAATACCTTTAGTAGCGAAGTCAAAATTCAAAGCTTCAGAAAGTAACAGAAGTTGGTCCATGTCATTCCCAAGAAGTTCATAAGCTGCACGCTTATCTTCCGCCTCAGACTTAGTCGCAGCAACTATCGGATAAAAAAGTGTCGTAATTTTCATATGGTCTGGGTTTCGGCCAGCTTCTGCAGCAGCATTTTTTAGAGCAGCGTACTCGACCTTACCAATTTCAAGACTAGGATATCCAGTAAAGATTAATTCTCCCCATCGTGCTGCAAATTGCTTGCCGCGAGTACTGCCACCGGCTTGAATCACCACAGGTCTACCTTGAGGAGTACGTGGAACTGTAAAAGGCCCACGAGAACTTAAATATTTACCTTTATAATCAATACGGCGAACTTTATCAGGGTCTGCATATATATTATTTTCTTTATCTGCAATAATTGCGTCATCATCCCAGGAATCCCAATGACCTAACACAGCTTCACAAAATTCGTCAGCCATGTCATAACGGGTATCATGTTCCATATGTGAATCTCTTCCCATATTACGAGCTTCATTATCATTTACAGAAGTGACTACATTCCATGCTGCTCTACCGTTAGTCATTAAATCTAAAGTTTGAAAAAGTCTTGCAACGTGAAATGGTTCAAAATAAGTAGTGGAATAAGTAGCACCTAACCCGAGATATTTAGTAACTGCAGCCATCGACATTAAACATGTAACTGCATCCAGTTTGGTACATCGGATTCCATTCTTAACTGTTTCGCTATGATCACCTGCATACATATCAGGCATAGCAAGACGATCATCAAAAAAACCAATATCAAATTTTCCTTCTTCTAACACACGTGCAATATGCTGGTAATACTCTGGAGAATGTGTGTCAATTCGTGCTTCAGGATGCCTCCAAGCGGAAGGAATAGTAGTACAGTTTTGAGCTTGAAGAAAGGCAACTAAAGATATTTGTCTCATGAAAATCATCTCCTACGTTTTCGAAATGTTCATTAATTGACCAGAGTACAACAGACCAACTAAATAATCGGTTATTCAATATATATTTCAGATATTGGCAGAAATAGCAACAATTATTGTTTAAGAGTTAGAACAAATCCTGTTTGCACATTTTGTGGGGTACCACCTGGCTCCCATTCGGCAGACTGATCAACAACAGCACCGTTTAGTAAAAATGTAATTAAGTCACCTTTTTTACCATTAGCTAAGACTGGCCCCCAGTTACCTTCACTACTAGCAGTGACAATCTCGATGACGTCATTAGCGACAAGAACAAAAATTGTATCCCCAGAATTAGCCCCAGTTCCGTAAACCATAAAAGGTATATNTGAACCAGAATTTGNACCAGAGGAAGCCACTACANGNGGAGGTGNTGGTGTTGGCACAGCTGTCGGTGCTGGTGTTGGTGNTGNCGGNANAGCTGNNGGTGCTGGTGNNNNTGGTGTCGGTGTTTGTGTTGGTACAACTGTCTGTGCAGGAGTTGGTGAGGGTGTAGCAACTACTACAGGTGCAGGTGTCGCTGCTGGTGCAGCCATCGTTGGTATAGCCGCAGTGTTGGCTGTACTAATNGGGCGAGAAGTAGTTGGTGATGGGGTAGGTGTTACTGAAATAGCTTCTATAGTAGCTTCGATAGTTGGCGCATTCGGCTGAGCAATATTCTCAGCACCACCACTACAACCAACAGTTAACAGGCACACTATAACCACCAAAATTTGCAGGTTTTTATATTTATTACAAAATCCACGTAGCCCTATTTGAATCACATTAACCTCATTTGATATTGGAAAGTTATTATTATGATAAACATCTACTCAATTATTATCTATAGCATTACATCTTGCTTTACGAGATAATTCTCTCAAAACACGATGCAGGTGAGTCAATGTCACATCCATTCCTAGAATATCCGACAGTTTTAGCTTTTGCACATAGAGGAGATCAATCAAATGGTCCAGAAAATACTTTGTCTGCTTTTCAAGGAGCCGTCAATTTGGGATTCCAGTATTTAGAAACAGATGTCCATGCCACATCAGATGGCAAATTAGTAGCATTTCATGATGAACATCTCGATCGTGTTTCGAATGCAACAGGCCTTATTACAGAAACGCGTTATGAAATTATTAAGCAGATCAAAATTGGACTTTCCGAGAAGATACCGCTATTAGAAGATCTTCTCGGATATTTTCCTAATACACGATTCAATATCGACCCTAAATCATCCAATGCATTAGATCCGCTAATCGAAGTTATCAAAAAAACTAACTCTGCTAATCGAATTTGTATAGGCTCATTTTCAGATCAACATCTCATTAAAATCCGCCATGCATTACCAGAAGTATGTACCTCCATGGGGCCACGTGAAGTATTTGCAGCGAGAGTAATTAATTTAAATCTCTTTAATAAAAGAATGAAAGCAGATTGTATCCAAATACCTCATTATTGGCGGGGAATACGATTAGTTAATGAAAAGTTTATAAAAAAAATGAAATCGCTTGATCTACAGATCCATGTATGGACAATTAATTCTGTTTCTGAAATGAATCAACTACTAGATATGGGAGTCGATGGAATCATGTCAGACAACCTTTTATTATTAAAAAGTACACTCATCAATCGCGGAAAATGGCCACAATAACACCAAGCAAACTACAATATACCTATGTATCCAAATGTAATTAGGCCAAGCATCTGTATTTTTTTATGTATTATTATTTCTAGTTTTTACTTTTTGGCATGTAGTGATAACAATCAAAAAAATAGTAATCCTGCAACACAAGTAAACAACACAATGATACTTTCACCTACTCCTACTCCTACTCCTACTCCTACTCCTNNTCCTACTCCTACTCCTACTCCTACTCTAGCTACAACAACATTANCTAAAGCAACAACAGTAGCATCACCGACACTAGCTCCGACAACAACAACTGCAGCAGCACCAACGCCAATACCTGGAGTTGATTTCCCTACTCCACCTCCAACAGCATTACCTGCGACAACTGTTACACCTACTCCTACAGAAAAAGTNAATGTACCTAGCCTACCTACTGATTGTAGTGGAGGTTTTCTGATCGAATTAGATGGATTTTCAATCCCAGGTCAACCTACTGTTAACCTTGATGTTGAATGTAATGAAACAACAAGAACTGTCTCAAGTAATGGCGTAATTAGTTTCGACTTTGTTCCTATAACTCCAAATGGTTTAAGTGCACAAGATTATCTAGTGCATCTAGATAGAAATCCACAGTTACTAAAACAACATGGTGCAATGGGATTAGGCATGATTGGTATTGCCGTTGATGGAGTAGCAATTTTTGGAGCATTCGAATCACCTAGAGATGGATATCGTGATCCAAAAAATGATGGCCTTTTAGATTACTGCAATGGTCATACAGCTAGAGGAGGACAATACCACTACCACGCAATTCCTAAATGTTTAATAGATGTCAAAATTCCTGGAACACTAGTTGGTTATGCACTAGATGGATTCCCCATCATTGTGCCCTATGCATATGATGCGCAAGGCAAAGTCATCAATGTCCGTTCAAGTTATCGTTATATTGGAAGAAATGGATCAATAAATGCTTTCGAAGATTGGGAATATAGTGAAGGATATGGTGACTTAAATGAATGTAATGCTATGCAACTAGAAGATGGCAGTTGGGCATATTTTGCTACACATGAATTCCCATGGATGGCATTTTGTTTCATAGGAGATACATCAATTTCAACAGGCCCTTTTACTGGTGATGCTCCACAAAATACAGGGGTCCAACAACGTCCACCGCCAAGAAGAGGAGCTAGAATTCCTGTCAACCAAACCTCTGCCAGTGCAAATATCTCGAGTTTCTTTTGTAATATTTTGTCCAGTATCGAACTTAGATCACAATAGAAATTCACGTAACCGTCACCTTACTTTAATATAAAATATCCGATATCATACTCGCATGCTAAGCAAGATATGCGTTGGAATAATCCTTACTGCTAGTCTCCTGTTCGCGAATGGAGATAGTCAAGCTGCAAACGACTATGACGCTTTTTTAGCGGATATTGAACAAATGGGCAATACCGAGTGTTCATGCCATAAAGATAAAGAGCGCTAAAATTACTTTGCGATAATCTGTGTAAGCACTCCGCCAGTTTCTGCTGGATGAATGAATACTTGTCCTGTTACAGGGTTACCTTCACCTGGATCTCCGACTAGCCTAATACCTTTTCCACGCAAATCTGCAACTGCTTCATCAATATCATCAACACGCATTGCAACTAAATGGACCCCTTCACCACGGCTTTCTAAGCTTTTGGCTATTATTCCATCATCACCAACATTAGATACTAACTCAATAAAAGTCTCAGCAAAGCGAAAATATGCTTGTTGCATACCAGCTTCTGGCGTTTCACCACGTTCGGTAACTTCAGTACCATATATATTCTCATAATTACTAATAGCGGATTCGAGATCTTTTACTCGAATAACTACGTGATCTACTCCTTGAAACATAATCTCCCCGATCTCTAATTGATTTTTATTTTTATGCAATGGACACTGTATCTTCTCTAATACTAAGAATGCAAAAATTTATAAAGAATTCTTCAAANTCCTTATAAATTTAAGAACTAGGAAGATTCTTTCTTAAATGGTGGTTTCGCATATAAAATTAGAAATACTGCGACAAATGCCATCGCAGCAACAAATAAAAATGCCCCGTCATAATTGCCTACAATATCAAAATAAAAAGCTGTGGCAATAGGTGCTGAAGCCATCATTAGAAACGTAAACGGCATACCTGCACTGCGTACAGCGCCGAGATATCTTCGTCCGAAAAAACGAGCCCAAATTACTTCTTGCAGAGGAATAGAACCACCCCAACCCATACCTAAAAGAAAAAAGCCAAAATAGGTAAGTAAGTCAAAATTAATTCGCACTGCGAAAACTATTACAACTAATGAGATCCCTATAAAAACAAATCCAATGACTGACATTTTCTGCACATTAAAATAATCAGATAGCGCACCCCAAATTGGCTTTGTAATCATTGATGGAATGGAAAGTACAGTAATCATTAATGCTGCGGTGGTTTTCGAATAGCCTGCATCTTCCATAAATGGAATNGCATTTACTAAAATCATACCGATCGACAAATTACCCAAACCAAAAGCAAGAATAATTAGATAAAAACTTCTACTCCGAAGTGCCTCAGTACGAGTTAAGGAATTAGCATAATCAAGAGAGGCAGGGGAATTTTCATCGCCAAATTCTTCTTCTGCCTTTTTACCATCTGGTAATAGTCCATAATCTTCAGGAGTTCGTCGCATAAAAGCAGAAAGCGGGATCATGATAAGCAAAGCTGCTAAAGCTAGCCATCGCCAAGCTTCACGCCAACCAACAGCATCTATTAATATCGCTGCCAAAGGTGTAACAACAATTCCTGCAGCTGGAACTCCCATTGAAGCAAAGCCTATAGCACGGCCTCTTTTTTCAACAAACCACTTGGAAATGGTCACATTTACCACGAGATTCCCCATCATCGCAGCACCAGAGGTAAGAATTAAGCCATTTAATATCCACCATTGCCAAAGCTCTTGCACAAATGACTGTAAAAACATTGATATCGCAACAATAACAGCGCCGGTGCGCATAAGACCTTTGCCACCGTGGCGATCAACGTAAGAACCAATAACAATCCCCGTTAGTGCGAACAAAGCCATTCCTATTGTTCTNGCTACAACAAATTCAGATCTTGACCAGTTCAATTCTTCTGTCATAGGCCTTTGGAAAGGTCCAAAAACATAATTTTGAACCCCAACTGAAACCATCTGAGCAATCAAAGCAACTCCCACNAAACACCAGCCATAGTAAATGGCATTGGTAAATGAAAGTTTCTTGAGATTAACGAACTTAATTCCAGTCAAAGGAATATCTCCATTCGTTATTGCTTTTGAAACTACAACTATGCATGAAATAGTGACCTAATCATCTGGTTTATGCTAATGTCAGAACCACTATAACGACATAAGTAACAATAGGTACACCGTGGAGGCAATATGGCAGGTCGACTAGAAGGAAAAGTAGCAATTGTGACCGGAGCTGGTCGAGGAATTGGACGAGGAGAAGCGCTCGCATTAGCTAGAGAAGGTGCAGCTGTGGTAGTTAATGATCTTGGAGGATCAACAGCTGGAGAAGGAAGTGATGAAAGTTTTGCTCAACAAGTTGTTAATGAAATCGAAGAGGCAAATGGACAAGCAATTGCGAACTATCTAGATGTTTCAAATTACGATGCATCTAGTGAAATAATTAAGCAAACACTCGATACTTTCGGACAATTAGATATTGTTGTTAATAATGCAGGTATTCTTCGAGATCGAATGGTTTTTAACATGTCTGAACAAGAATGGGACGCTGTTATTGCAGTCCATTTAAAAGGTACTTTTAACATTTCAAAACATGCCTCTGTACTCTTTAGGCAACAAAGATCTGGAAGATTTATTAATACTGGATCAGAATCAGGCTTAGGGGCGGCAGGGCAACCTAATTATGCAGCAGCTAAAGAGGGTATTGTAGGTTTTACTCGTTCTCTAGCAAACGCAATGACACGTTACAATTGTACTGCTAATGCTATTCGTCCACGTGCAGCGACCAGAATGACCTTATCAGATGAGATGGAAGCAGCAAGACAAGCTCGTATTGCTCGTGGNGAAGCCAGAGAGGATGATTCTGAAGAAGGGGGAGGATTGGCAAGCTTGGATCCCAATGTAGTTGGAATGCTAGTTTCCTTTCTTGCTTCAGATGAAGCACAACATATTAATGGTGGTGATTTTATGGTCGGAGGGAATGAAATCGGAATGTTCTCCATGCCCGAAATAGAAAGCCGAATTTTTGCCACAGGCAATTCTTGGGAACATGATGAAGTTTGGAAAAGATTCCCTGCGACAATTGGTCAAAATTTTAGTTCAAGTAGTTAATTTTATGCCATTGTCAAAATGTGAACTCTGTTCTTCACAACCATTACGCGAAGTTGCAATATCACGATGGATCAACGACCCATCTGATGTTGAAAGGCTTACGATTGAGATATGTGCAAAACATTACCAGAGACTTAACAAATCCGGTACAAAAGGAGTTAAACAGAGAGGTTATTATTACCGAATTGGATTCTGGTCATAATAATTCTATTATTTAATTATTGGTAGGTTCTGCAATCTTAAAGATAGTCCAATGCCGAAGCATCGCTACACGATCACCAAAATTATCTTGCAAAAGAACATCAAAATTAACGTATTGATGTCCACGTTTCTCAAAAACATCTATTAAGTGAGCATTTCCGGTGATCGTAGTCCCTGCATCAATTGACTTAAGAAATTGGATACGACTTTGAGTATGAATGGAGTGATGTACTTGAAAATTGTGACGCATTAAATCTTCAGCCCATCCAGCAATCCATGCTGGATGTAGTTTAGGAGAATCACCAATAAATAGATCATCAGAACTTCTTTGAGTATCTAAAGAAAAATTACGAGCCATCGTTGAATTTGTATCTTGGCTTATGCCAGCCCAATTTGGATTCGCAATTAAGTTATCCTTTGTAATTTCAAGATTATCGGGCATNCCATGATAATCATTTATCAGATCTGGACTCAAAAAATCATCAATCCAAGCAGCATTACCCAGACCAACTTCCCCAACAACACAAGTAATATTTTTTTGATTTACCATAGCAAGATCAAATCTTTGATCATCGTTTTTTACCGCAAGAGTGATTTTTAGTATGTCATCGGGGTATGTTGGCTGTTTAAAGGAAAACTCAGCCCAACCTTGTTCTAACCACTCTTGGCCAAGAATATTTAAGATCAATGGTGTAGCCCAACCCCATACATGAACCCCTGCAATTAATGGCCCATCAAAATTATATTGGTTTGCAAAATCAGTAGAATGGATTGGATTTCGGATATCAATGCTATCTTCATTCGTCAGAAATGCTTCGACGACTAATTCATTTTTCTCAATTTGCATAATAAAAAACCCATCCAAATAAAATTTATCTCAAAATAAATATACTAAATATGTGCACCAGAGCGAATTCTGTCTTAGTCTTAATCTACGTTGATATCTAGTCAACAGTCTTAGCTTTAGTCGTTTGTAATCTCAACATTATATAGTGCAAGGCTGAGTAATTTTATATCGTCGCATATTGCGACTAATGTCGGATGTCCGGCAAGAAAGTTTGGTAATGTCAAAGCGAATATATGTAGGGAATCTCCCTTACACGTCTTCAGAAGAAGAAGTGGAACAACTTTTTGGGCAACATGGTGAAGTAGTCTCATGTGCTCTACCAACAGATCGCGAAACTGGAAGACCAAGAGGATTCGGGTTCGTTGAAATGGCGGATGAAGACGCTGATAAAGCTATTTCTGCATTAGACGGTCAAGATTTTGGTGGACGAAATCTATCTGTTAGTGAAGCACGACCTCGACAAGACCGTCGTGGTGGTGGTAACAGAGGCGGTTATAATGGTGGTGGCTACGATGGAGGACGTGATCGACAATACTAATTGTTGATATCGGCCAATATTAACACTGACACATCCTAATATTCAGTTATTGCAAGGATGATTTTATAAAGCTTTAGTGAGCTAATGTTTTGTTTTGTCCAAAAAATGTAATTGAATTTGGATCAATTATAAAATTGACTGTCGATCCTATTTCATAATTAGTTAAGTCCTCAAGTGGTATTTTACTGACTAATAGAATCCCTTCAAAATTGAGAATCAATCTAGCTGATCCATTGAGAGTTTGTATCGAATGGATAGTTGCTGAATTTACTGACGTAGATTCCGTGGATCCAGCAACTATTTTTATTCCTTCAGGATTCACAGAGATACATTCACTAGAATCAGGAAAAGAAAAANTTTTCAAAAAAAATTCGGGGATTTCATTATGTTTAATCAAAGTATGACCAAGAAAATCACTTACTGCTGGAGTACTAGGATATCGATCAATTTGATTTAATGAACCAATAGCAGCAATTTTGCCATCATCCATTATGGCAACTCGATCTGAGAATAATGTACTTTCATTCAGATCATGTGTGACAAGTAGGGTAGTTACAGCTTCTGAATCTAACAGTCCTCTTAAGTCTCCTGATAATTCAGCACGAGTTCTTGGATCTAAAGATGAAAAAGGCTCATCCAGAAATAGAATACGAGGCTGCGTAGAAAATGCTCTTGCAATAGCAACGCGTTGTGCTTCACCACCTGAAAGTTGATGAGGCATGGCTTTTGCCAAATGCTGGATCCCTAAACGCGACAACCAATCTTGTATCCGATTTTGACGTTCTAAATGAGAAATCTGATGAATTTTTAAGACCGTATCAATATTGNGTTCAACTGTCATATCCAANAATGCAGGTTCTTGTAAAACAGTAGCAAAATTTCTTCTTTGAAGGATTTTGAGTTTACCTTTTGATATTGGTTGATCAAACAGAGTCATAGATCCTTCTGCACTATCCAACAAAAGAGCACCCACAAGTAGTAATGTAGATTTCCCAGATCCATTTGGTCCAAGCAATGCCAAACGTTCACCAACAGCGATTTCCAAATGCGGAATGGACAGCACTTGACGTTTACCTCTATAAACTGAAATATTCTCAAATGTTAGTGCATTCATTTGCGTTGTGACCTTTGTTGTAAACTTGTCAAAATAGCAGCAATAATTATGACAAAGAATATTAAGATGAGACCATATGCCAAGGCTGTTCCGAAACGACCTTTACTAACCTCAAGTACTGCTGCTGTCGTTAATACACGTGTTTCACCTGATAGATTTCCACCAACCATCAATGAAGCACCTACTTCAGATACTACTGCGCCAAAACCTGCCATTACTGCTACTAATAAAGGCAATCTAGCTTCACGTGCTATTAAAAATATATACTGAATTTGATTAGCACCCATTGCACGTATTTGTAAATGAATGATTGGATTGAGGCTCATTACAGCAGCAACGGTTATTGCAATTATTAAAGGNGTAGCTATAACAACTTGAGCAATAATTATTGCTAATGGAGAATAGATAAGTCCTAAACTTCCTAGAGGTCCTGATCGCCAGAGCAAAATACTGACAACTAATCCAGCAACAACAGGAGGCATGCCAGTACCGGCATTAGACAAAGACACTAACCAACTACGTCCTGGGAAACGCATTAGCGCCAAGCCGATACCTAACGGCAATCCGATAATCAGAGATATTATTGTTGAAGTTCCTGCAAATAAAAGCGTCCGAAAAGTAATATCAAAAATCTCTCGATCACCGCTGGAGATCAAAGACCATGCTTCTTGGATAGCTTCTAATAATAAATTCATCTTAATTCAATTTCAGCATTAGGAGTAAAAAGCGACTGCCCATATTTTTTTATACCGTACTCACCAATTAATTTTTGTGTAGAAGATTTCAATAGAAAATCACGGAATTGTTTAGCANCATTAATATTCACTGCCCTATGTAATTCAGGATTAACTGTGATGACATGATATAGATTCAGCATCTCTACATCACCTTCCATCAGTAGAGGTAAATGATCGCCATTCATCATTGCNAACCAAGTTGCTCTGTCACTTAGAGTGTACGAACCTGTCTCTTTTGTAATAGTAAGTGTTGCTCCCATTCCTTGACCAGATTCAATGTACCAGTCTTTATCTAATGGAGATTGAATTTTCGTATGTGACCAAAGTAATTTTTCTCTAACATGTGTTCCTGAAGCATCACCACGACTAATAAATTTTGAGCCACTTTGTGCAATTTGATCCAATGCCTCGATAACATCATCAATCCCATTGATACCAGCAGGATCTTCAACAGGNCCAACTAAAATAAAATCGTTATACATTACACTATGTCGATCAAAGCCAAACCCTTTTTCCATAAATAATTTTTCTGCATCTTCAGAATGGACTAGTAANACATCAACATCACCGCGAGAACCCATCCGCAATGCTGCACCAGAACCAACAGCAATTACTTTTACATGGATACCACTCTCTTCTTCAAAAATTGGGATAAGTACGTCCAAAAGTCCAGAATTTTCAGTACTTGTTGTAGTAGCAAGTAACAAAGTAGAGTTGTTGCTATAACAACTACTTAAAATATTTGATACAGAAAAAAGAAGTAGGAATAGTAATATCGATTTAAATAAATATTTCAAAAATTAATCTTCCAAAAATTGAAAACCTCTAACAAATTGCTAAGTTATTCTTTATCTATGCAATTAATATTTAGCACAAACACAATATTAACTTATCGCATTTTTGCATGGTTCGTACTTTTATTAACTATTTTAGTGATCATTAGTGGTGACATAGTACAAATTACAGGATCAGGAGCTGGCTGTGGAGAAAGCTGGCCAAAATGCAATAATGAATTACTTCCTGATGTCANAAATACAAATACAATCATCGAATTCATACATAGAATATTAACCACAATAGTTGGCTTTTGTATCATTGCTTTGGCGTTATTCGCCAGAATTTTATTAGGTAAAAATCACTTTTGCACAAAGGCAACTTACACCGCAATTTTCTTTCTTGTCACTGAAATATTAATAGGCGCAATGCTTGTTCGATTTGGATGGGTAGAATTCGACATGTCTTGGGGTAGAGTTATAGTCGATTCTCTTCACGTACTAAATACTTTCTTTCTAGTAGCTACTCTAGCGTCCAGCACTCAATACAAAAGTGGTACATACCTATCCAACTATTTAAAAAACACACGGACATTAATAATTGCTGTAATTATTTTCTTAATCATTGCTGTCACAGGTGCATTAAATTCATTAGCAGATCTCTTATATATAGAAAGTATGCCAGCTTCTCAAAAAAACAATATTTACAATTTTCTTATTAGTGTTCGTGCATTACATCCATTTATTGCAATTACAGGGGGCATAACTATTGCATATATATTCTTAACCTTTAGTGATAGATTATTCGCCATCTACCAAAAAAAGTTAATAATCATAATTTTAGCAACTATTGGAGTTCAATTTTTCATAGGAATTCTCAACATTTTCCTTATGACTCCCCTAATAATACAAATTATCCATCTTGTATTAGCTAATATACTCTGGATAAGTATAGTTCTCTTTATTGTTGATCGGATGACGAATGAAATTGAGCATCCGGAATTGAACTAAAATTATTGTTGATATATATCAAAACAAATAGTAGTACCAACAATGCTGAAATTAGGTGCCATACCTTGTAAAGGTTTAATACGTGGAATATTTTTAGACCTTTTCACAATTACCTTGGGGATACCTTGCATGAGAGCTGAATTAATCAAACGTGAAATTTCAAATTCATCACCTGGACCAATCAACCTATTAAGTATCTGCATTTCATAATTAGGTAAAGCTGATTTACGTTGAATAGAGTACATGGGATCAATATAAGCAATTGAAGGAACATTACTCATATCAGCTAAGAAACTAAAACTGTCACCAAACTTGATACTAATTCGCTCAATTATATCTTCAGAAAGAAAATTTTCTTTTCGTGCTCGTTCAACTCCATCTTCTAATAATGTAAAAACAATAGGATCTCTTTCAATAGCAACTACCTTATGCCCCATGTATGCCATCTGTACTGTATCGCGACCCAAACCAGCAGTTAAATCTACTATGGAATTTTCTCTCTTACCAATTCCTATGGCACGCCCTATAAGTGTATTTTTAGAAGGTTGTGAAATTCTGTTAAGAAATTTTCTGCTGGAAAAATCTACAGTAAGAGGACTCATTTTTTTCGTGTTATTAAATAATTCAACTCTATTATCATGCACAATAAGTATGAATTCATTCGAAACATTCATTGAATGAATAATCGGCAAATTTAGTCGTTCTGATAATTTCTTAACACGATTTTTTATATTGATAGTGTTCTCGAAGGGATAAATCGATATTCTATGTGAGTAATATGACTTGCCCATAGATAACCTTTTTAGGAAGTATGTTTCCAAAAATGAATGAAATTATCATCTCAAGAATACTAGCAACAGCCACAGTCTGTCTTTTAATTGCATCTACAGGATTGATATTGGCTTTATTCAAGAATGAATCTTCGGTACTAAAAATTTTTATACAAAAACATGCTCACTTACTAACCTTGATTATTGCGGTTTCAGCTACATTAGGATCGTTATATTATTCNATAATTGCAGATTTTATTCCCTGTAATTACTGCTGGTATCAACGTATTGCGATGTACCCAATTGCAATATTAGTCGCAATATCTCTATTCACAAAAAACTTTCTAAACGGTATCTATATAATTGTATTAGCCGGTTTAGGATTATTGATCAGTGTATATCACTATCAACTTCAACTTTTTCCAGAGCAAGCCAACTTCTGCAGCACTGTGATCCCATGTCAATCCAAATGGGTAGAAGAATTTGGATTTGTATCTATTCCATTTATGGCAGCATCTGCTTTTCTAGCAATATTGATACTGCAATTTACTTTGGTGAAATTTGATAAAAAAAACTAGCAATCAACTCATTTCCTTGAAGATACTCTTTCTAGAACAAACATTATTACCGCAGCGATGATAATTAATATAGACGCACGAAATAATAATGAATCCTTAAACAATATTAAATTGACAATACCCAAAGGAACAGAGTAAGCAGCCATAATTAACCAAAATCGTGCAATTCGCCAGGACACACCATCAACTGAAAGTGATATACGAAAATATCTTGCTGATGCAGCAATTAAACCTATGGTGCCGAACATAATTATTAACTTTACAATTGCATGAGCTCCGAACAACAAACAGCACCTCCAAGAATTATTATTATACTTTTTTTTATTTCTTTGATGCAGCTAATTTATCAATCTTACTTCCTTCAAGCCGACATGTAATCCACTGTGGCATTTCTTGCATTCCTAATTTTTCATAAAATCTTCGTGCTGGATTCCAATCTAATACTGAAAGTTCGATTCTTCCAAGATTTCGTGCAATAGCAATTCTAGCTATTGCACTCAATAGTTTTTCCCCTACCCCAAAATTTCTATATTTTTCTTCAACAAAAAGATCTTCCACATAAATACCTGAACGCGCTTCCCAGGTAGAATAATTCTGAAAAAAAAGTACA
The DNA here is from genome assembly GCA_002707835.1 of Chloroflexota bacterium. GTDB lineage: Bacteria > Chloroflexota > Dehalococcoidia > UBA2979 > UBA2979 > UBA6955. The sequence continues at coordinate 30,875 of PANZ01000020.1, read as the reverse complement.
AAACCAACTGCTTTTTCATTAACGTCTGCTATCAAACATTCAAAACTAGGTTTTTCACCGAATCCATCACGAATAATAGATTCTTCAGTTGCCAAAATATTTGACAAAGGCTCTTTCTCAAATTCTGCTAGCTTATTTATAAAATCTAAGATCATAGCAGCATCACGAATCTCAGCATTCCGCACTCTTATTTCCATAGATTCTCTCCTCGAAAATGAATAATTACTGGTATCCTGTTGTCATGAATGAACTTACAGAACTAACCCCCAATATGCAGTTAGTATATGGCGGCAATCGTATAGCAACGGTTACTCCAAAACTTGCAAATGCTTTCAAATCTGGAGACCGACTTATCATTGTGCAAACTACAGGTGATCTTCTTCATATTCCAGCTGAAGCATGGAATATCGCAAATGAAGCAGTTTCTGATGCATATAATGCATTCAAAAAAATGGGAAGTATTACAAATCAACAAATTTCAAATTTTTATGAAATTTTTGCTCAACATCTAGAAGAAGAAAACTCATTCGAACCAATTATTCGTGCTAATGAAAAAGACGTGCTTCGTGCACAAAAATCAGGAAGATCTACAGAACGATTAATCCTATCGCAAAAAATGAGAACAGAAATGATCAATGGTTTGCGCATGTGGAAAGATAGTAAAGCAGTACGAGGGCAGGTCATAGAAACAATTGAACACTCGGGTTGGAAAGTAGAACAAATTCATTCTGGATTAGGTCCTGTAGGATTTGTTTTTGAAGGAAGACCNAATGTTTTTGCCGATGCAACTGGAGTCTTAAGAACTGGAAATACAGTTGTCTTTCGCATAGGCTCAGATGCACTTGGTACAGCAAAAGCAATTACACAATATGCTCTGCAACCTGCACTGAAAGAGTCAGGATTGCCTACTGGTGCCGTATCATTGGTTGCTAGCGAAACACATGCCGCAGGATGGGCTATGTTTTCAGACAACAGACTTGCATTAGCAGTTGCCAGAGGTTCAGGTGACGCAGTCAATCAACTTGGTGCAGTAGCACGGCAAACAGGAATTCCCGTAAGTTTACATGGAACTGGTGGTGCATGGATTTTAGCGACGAAAACTGCTGATCCTAATGACTTCATAAACGCTATTATGTATTCACTTGATCGAAAAGTATGCAATACGCTGAATACTCTTATTCTTACCAAAGATAGTATTGCACACCTGAAAGCTGCANTGTTTCAGGCATTAGCACAAGTACAAAAAATTGGTGACACTCATGTTAAGTTGCATATAGTCTCAGATCATAAAGACCTAATCCCTNAAGAATGGTTTGAAAAACAAAATTTTACAATCAATGGGAAAATAAAAGTAGAACCACAAACTGATATAATAGATATTAATGCAATTGGAACAGAATGGGAATGGGATAAACATCCAGAATTAACTATAACAATCGCTGAAAATCTTGATGATGCAATCAATTTATTCAACCAATACAGTCCACATTTTATCGCTAGCTTAATTTCTAATGACTCTGCAGAACACGCATATTGTTTTGATCATATTGACTCACCTTTTATGGGAAACGGTATGACACGTTGGGTAGACGGACAATATGCACTTAATCGTCCTGAGTTGGGTTTGTCCAATTGGGAATTCGGAAGATTATTCAGCAGAGGAGGGATACTTTCTGGTGATTCAATTTTTACGATTAGAACAAGAGCATTTCAAGAGAACACAGAATTACACCGCTAAAGGTCAATGTTTTTAAGTGAAGTCGAATTGAAATCAATTGACCGATAGTAACAGTTTCGTGGATCACCATTTTGATTTTTAGTATGACAAATACCCCCTGCGTTAGGTCTGACTTTATAGACCAACGAATTTTGCTCACAATTTACTAACACTTCCAACAGAGTAAAGGTTTCACCAGATGTCTTTCCTTTTTCCCAGATTTCGTTCCGCGAAGTACTCCAAAAAACAGCAGTATGATTTTTTAGTGCAAGTTTCAATGCTTCGTTATTGACATAGGCAACGAGAATCACCTCTCCTGAGTCGATATTTTGCACAGCACAGGGAATTACATCATTTTCAATACTTGAAATTTTACTAAAATCTAAACGCAATCCAGAACCTTCTTCAATCAAATTATCTGATGACATAAATTCNCCTTTCCAAAATTGTTATTTAATTTTCAATTTAGCTTTAATCTTGTGATCAATGTATTATCTGTCTATGGCATTACATTCAGAATAAGGAGTTCATACGTGAGCAGCAATAACAATGAGTTCGCAGTAATCGGAACTAATCCAGTAAGACCTGATGGTGTAGACAAGGTTACTGGGCATGCAATCTATGGAGCGGATGTAAAGTTACAAGGGATGTTGCATGGGAAAGTTTTGAGAAGTCCTCACGCACATGCATTAATTAAGTCGATAGATTTTTCCAAAGCACTTAAACTTCCTGGTGTACATGCCGTAATTACACACGATGACTTCCCAGAACCTTCTGAAAAAATTATGCAAACCATCCGAGGAGCTCAACCAGCTGCCTGGGATACTGAACGGATCATGGCCAGAAGAAAAGTACTTTTTCGAGGGCACCCTGTTGCAGCAATATGTGCCACTGATATTCATATCGCAGAAGATGCAATAAATCTAATAGAGGTCGAATATGAAGTTTTACCGGCAGTTACAACTATTGAAGATGCACTCAATCCTAACGCACCAATACTCCATGATGATGGTCTCTCAGAACTAGTGGATGGCCTTTTTGAAGAAGTAGAAGGACAACCTTCAAATATTGCTAGAACTATGGAATTAAGAATGGGTGATTTAGACCAAGGTTTTGCAGATGCGGACATCATAATTGATAGAGTGTATGAAACTGCAATGGCTCACCAAGGATATATCGAACCACATAACGGAACAGCAATTTGGAATCGTGATGGCAAATTGACTGTCTGGACNAGTACACAAGGAGCATTTGGTATTAGACAAAATCTTGCACGCACATTAAATTTATCGCTGGGAGACCTTCGAGTAATCCCAGCTGAAATTGGTGGTGGATTCGGCGCAAAAAATGTTGTGTACCTTGAACCAATAGCTGCTCTNCTCTCAAAGAAATCAGGGCGTCCTGTACAACTTTCTATGAATCGAACTGAAGTTCTTGAGGCAACGGGGCCTACATCTGGTACACGATGTTTCATAAAAATTGGAGCCAAAAATGATGGTGAGTTAGTTGCAGCAGATCTTAGACTAGAGTATGAAGCCGGTGCTTACCCAGGTTCTCCTGTTGCTGGTGGAGCAAGGTGTGCACTTGCGACCTATGATATTCCAAATCAACGCATCATCGGCCTTGATATCGTAGTGAATCGGCCAAAAGTAGCTGCCTATCGCGCCCCAGGAGCTCCTGCATCGGGTTTCGGAGTTGAAGCAGTATTGGATGAATTAGCTCGTATGATCGAAGTAGATCCTATGNAACTCAGACAAAAAAATGGAACATCTGAAGGTATGCCACGAAGTGATGGTGCAGTACATGGCTCTATTGGAGTACAAGAAGTCATCACTGCGACAATGACGCATCCACATTATCTTTCAGAAATTACTAAACCCGATATAGGCCGAGGTGTCGCGATGGGCTTTTGGCAAAATGGAGGTGGAGAATCTAGTGCTTATGCTAATCTCCATGAAAATGGAACTGTGACATTAGTAACCGGTTCAGTAGATATTGGTGGTCAACGAGCTGCTTTAGCCATGCAATTTGCCGAAACATTAGGAATACCTTATGAAGATATCAACTCTTTGGTCGGAGATACAGATACTATCGGATATACAGGTAACACTGGAGGGAGTCGAACCACATTTGCAACTGGATGGGCCGTCTATCAAGCAGCATTAGACATTCGTACACAGATAGAGGAGCGAGTCGCATCCATTTGGGAAGTTGATACGGTCGATGTAAATTATAATGCAAAAGATGCGACTATTTATGGTCCAGATAACCAAAAGATGACATTTAAGGAAATTTCCCGACGCTTACCAACAACCGGAGGAATGATACAGGGGCAAGCAGATTTAGTATCAACTAATGTAGGGAAGATTGGTGAATGTTATGGTGCACACATCGCCGATGTTGAAGTGGATAGAGAGACTGGAAAAGTGACAGTTTTACGCTATACAGCTATCCAGGATGTTGGTCGCGCTATTCATCCTGACTATTGTGAAGGTCAAATCCAAGGTGGGGCAGTCCAAGGCATAGGTATGGCACTTAATGAAGAATATGTTTATTCAGAAAACGGAGAAATGCTGAATTCTTCTTTCTTAGATTATCGAATGCCTGTTTCAAACGATCTCCCTATGATCGATACAGTCATGGTCGAAGTTCCTAACCCGGGACATCCATACGGAGTTAGAGGTGTAGGAGAAGTCCCAATAATTCCGCCATTAGCAGCAATAGCAAATGCGATTTTTGATGCTGTAGGCGTAAGAGTACAAAACCTTCCTGCATCACCTCAAGTCTTATTAGAAGAGATGGAAGTCATCAAAGATTAGGGAAACGGTGCCAACGCTACACATACCTGCTGTATTATTTCATCTCAGTAACGATGAAAAAGAGATTATCGTCGAAGGAAATAATTTACGTGCAATTTTCAGGAAAGTTAGTGAGTTATATCCTGATCTAGTCGATAGAATCATACAAGATGATTCACTGCGGCCTGATATAGCAGTAGCAATTGATGGCACAATTTTAGAAGATGGTAATCTCATTCAACCTTTAGCTCCAGATGCACAAATTTATCTAGTTCCNCCTATTGGTGGAGGATAATTCTCAACAAACATATTTTTTGACAAAGNCATTAAAAACCTACACCATTTCGTTAATATCAAATTTACGTATATATAAAATTTAGGAGTCACTATGCCTCGTCTNTCACCTATTGATCTTGATAATTTATCTGCACAACAGCAGGTAGTAGTAGATAAAATGCTTTCAGGTCCTCGAGGAAGTATGCGCGGCCCATTTGAATCATTACTTAGGAGACCTGAATTATGTGACAGAGTCCAACATCTTGGAGCATATTGCCGCTTTGACACAAGTTTGAGTCCGGATGTAGCAGAATTAGCAATTATCCTGACCGGAAAGCATTGGACAGCACAATTTGAATTTTGGGCACATGCACGACTAGCTCGAGATGCAGGCTTACCAGATGAAATTATTGAATCAGTACGCGTAGGAGATGAGCCAATCTTTCCAAAAANTGACAAAGGACAACAATACAACGCAGTTTATACTTTCGTTAAAGAATATTTTGCTACTAATAGAATCAGTGAACAAACATACACAACTACAAAAGAACAAATTGGGGAAAATGGAATAATCGACCTCGTTGGGATAATGGGATATTACTGCTTGGTGTCTTTGACTCTGAATACTTTTGAGGTGACAGTTCCAGATGGCGAAAGCAATCCATTCTAGAAATTTTGATATAAGGAGATAGCTATGGAAATATACGCAGAAAACTATGAAACAATTCAAGTAGCTCGCGAAGGCAGAGTAGGAATTATTTATTGGAATCGCCCAGAAACACTTAACGCGTTTAACCAAACAATGTATGCCGAATGGGTCGAAGCTTATGACGCTTTTAATCATGACGATACTATCGGAGCTGTAGTTTGCACAGGTACTGGTCGAGCCTATAGCTCGGGTGCAGATATTGGTGGCTTTGAAANAACTTTTACTGGAGACACCGGACCCTCCAACGAAAAAAAACCTCCCCACCCTGCATTTGATCCTTGGTATATGACTGAAGGGAAACCGACTATTGCAGCTGTCAATGGTGTTTCAATTGGTATAGGATTTACATCTATTTTATGGTATGACCTGATACTTGCATCGACTAAGGCACGTTTTTCAGCTAGATTTCCTGCGATTGGATTAACACCAGAAGCATCAAGTACTTGGATATTGCCTAGATTAATCGGTTTTCAGCATGCAAAAGAAATGATGCTAACTGGTCGTATATTAGATGCAGAGACAGCACGAGAATTAGGAATAGTTCGAGAAGTCGTAGAACCTGACGACCTTCTACCACGTGCAATTGAACTTGCAACTGAAATTGCTGCAAATCCATCAGAAACACTACAAAATATAAAATTAATGCTAATGGAAGATTTACTTGCAACTGATCTATCTATGATTGAAAGAAGATCAAATCATAATTTTGCAAGAGCAAGAAAAAGTGCTGAACATAGAGAAGGTTTACTCGCCTTAAGAGAAAGCCGTTCTCCCAAATACCATGAAATCCAGTATATGAACCAACTCAGAGANTCTCTTCAGTAATTATTCGCATGAAGGTAATCCTGAGTGGCAATACACTTTTGTGGTATCAAAAATGGCAAAATGCGATTTTATTGGGATTGCTTACCATCGGGACTTACGGAGTTCCTATATATACATTTAGTGTAATTCTTAATTCAATGCGTGATATAGAAGGTTGGTCAGTTAGTACACTCGCAGGGATTTATGCTAGTAGTTTATTAGTCGCTGGAGGAATCGCACCTTTTGCGGGAAGATTTCTAGATAACAGATCACCTCGAATAATTTTAGCTTCTGGATTGATCGTTGGAACTTTTTTTATACTGATTGCATCAATATCATCTTCTCAGATTTATTTTTTTGTTTTTTGGGTGATAGGTGCAGGTATCCTAGGAGGGACAACGCACTATAACGTGACTATGCCTATTCTTGCAAAAATTTATGATCCAACTAATAGAACGAAAGCATATGTAATACTCACAATCATTGGTGCGATGTCTGGACCATGCTTTGTTCCACTGGCAGGAGTTTTGACCGAAAACTATGGATGGAGAGCAACTGTACAATTGCTCCTACCAGTAATGATTTTATTTGCATTACCTGCGATTTATGGATTAANAAATAAACTTCCTACTCCCAATAAAGGGAAAAATCCCGAATTACCTCAATCAACAAAAAAACTACTTAAATCTCCACAGGTATTACTCACAATGTCGATTGTCACGTTAGCTGGTTTAGTAAGCAGCTCATTAATATTACATCAAGTAGCAATGATCCAAGCTACAGGTCTCACGTTAGGAACAGCAGCTTTCTTAGGTGGACTAAGAAGTTTTTCACAAATACCAGGGCGCCTTACTCTATCACCGTTAGTAAGCAAAATTGGTATCAGCAAGAGTCTTTACACCTTATATATAGTTTCTTTAGCTGGCCTTGGGACATTGTATTTTGCAGGACCACTAGTTTTATGTCTTCTTTTTGTGTTTTTAACTGGTGCAGGGTTCGGAGCAATACTTCCTTTACATGGAATCTTAACAGCGGACGTCTATGGGACAGAAAAGATAGGTGCACTTACAGGCATCCAGCATATAGCTGTAAACATAGCCAGTGCACTAGGGCCTTTGTTAATAGGCATCAGTGTAGATTTTAATGGTAATTATGAAATAGCAATTTCTGTATTAATTGGAATACAAATGTTACTTATTGCGACTTTTTATTTACAACAACTTACCACTAATCACGTCAAATCAATTAGTAACGAGTAATCATACTCCCATCTTTTAAGATAATTATTATCCGCTGTGGAGATCTTTGAGTTACTCTAGCACTGGAAATTTTGAAACTCAGGAGGATTAAATGCGAAAGATAACCGTAGGATTAAATTGGGCTGGTGACTTTGATATGCGCACTATGATTGAACAGGCGAAAATTGCAGATGATTCTGGAGTCCATACATTTAATATCTCTGAAGCATGGGGGGCTGATGCTTTATCTCTTTTAGCAGTAATTGCTCATGAAACGAATAATGTTCTATTGAGTAGTAACATCATAAATATTTTCTCACGGACTCCAGGCGCAGTCGCACAACATTTTGCCACATTAGACCATATTTCTAATGGAAGAATGATTTTAGGAATTGGCTCATCTGGACCACAAGTTATTGAACATTTTCACGGTGTGAAATTCAGTAAACCCCTTACTCGAATTAGAGAATATATCGAAATTATTAACATGATTCTTAATGAAACACCTTTACAATATGACGGAGATATTTTTCAACTAGCCAGAGGCTTCACAATGAGATTGACACCTCTACGAAATCATATACCTATCCATGTAGCATCGATCACACCTAAATCTCTTAAACAGACAGCTACAATCGCAGATGGATGGTTACCTATTCATTTGCCAAGTGACCAATGGCGCCCGCAAATTGATATGATGAGCGAATTTTTGCAAGATGCAGGTCGTGAACGAAAAGACTTTGTTATAAGAAATCCTTCAACAATTCGTGTTACGGAAGATTCCACAGCAGCACGTACTGAAACGGCACAAAATACTGCTTTCTATATAGCAAGGATGGGTGATTTTTACTATGAACATTTCCAGCGCATGGGTTATGCCGATGAAGCAAACGCAGTTCGTAGAGGATGGGCAGAAGGAAAGGCAATCGGAGGTGCAGCAGCACTCCCCGATGATTTAGTGGATCAATTAGGAACCTGGGGAAGCGTTGAAGAGTGTATCGATGCTCTGGAAGAAGCTGCTGAAGCAGGGTTCGATTGGCATTCAGTTAGCATAGATGAACAAGATCCCAAAAAACGGGCGGAAATCTATCGCAAATTGGTTGGATAGAATGAATATTTTGGTAATGACCAGCTTAACAATGCAAGATATAGACTCTGTTGCTATAGAAAAAATTCGTGTAGCTGCAGGAGATAAAGCAGAAATTGTAGTCGCACGAAATGAACAAGAGGTCATTGCNGCAGCACCTGAAGCTGACATTATTTTTGGCAGAATTACTCAAGAAATATTTGCTGCAACAACAAAATTAAAATGGGTTCATGCAAGCACAGCAGGAGCTGACGCTTACTTGTTTGAATCATTTGCTTCAAGTAATGCCCTTTTATCAGGAGATAAAGGTTTAGTCGGGAGCCATCTAGCAGAGACAGCATTTGGGTTATTGTTAGCAATAACCAGAAGAATCGATCATGCAATTCTTGATGGACCAACATCTTGGAACCATAGGGTTGATTATCGTCGTCAAGAATTTGAATTAGAAGGCCTTACAATGGGTATTGTAGGTTTTGGAGGAACAGGTCGAGCAATTGCTAAACGAGCCCATGCCTTTGGTATGAAATGCATNGCTGTGGATAGAGATCCAGTCGAAGCTTCACTTGAAGTATCAGATGTATGGAACTTAGAAAAGTTAGATGACCTNTTAGCGGAATCGGACGTTATTGCATGTGGTCTTCCATTAACTCCTGAAACACAAAATTTTTTCAATGCAGAAGTATTTGAGAAAATGAAAACTAATGCCATATTAATTAATGTTACCAGAGGCGAATGTGTCGATGGCAATGCACTAGTCTTTGCAGTTGATAATAAACAAATTTATGCTGCTGGTTTAGATGTAGCACCTCAAGAACCTTTATCACCTGATCATCCACTTTGGAAGACACGTAACATTGTAATGACTCCACATACTGCAGGTGCAAGTCAGCTACGAATCGGAAGAAATGTTGATCGTTTTTGTAGAAACATTCAACATTTCAAAGATGGGGAAAATCTTGAAGGTGCCATCGACAAAGCACTGGGTTACTAAATAATATTCAACTGTTAGGAGACATACTATCGATAACGAAAATATAAGTGGGTTTACAGACGATGAACGCTGGTGGGAACTTACGTTACAGGTACGTCGTCTAAAACATTTACTAGAACCAGGTGAAAAAGAAGATTGTTCCTGGCCAGATTGTATCTGGCATGGTTTACTTCCTGGAACAGTGAATGAGTTCTTACCTGCTTCGCCACCATGACTTTCCATTGCTGCGACTCATCTCGCATCACTCCGGGGCGGAGTGCAAATACCTTTTATTCCGGAAGAGGATATTTCATATGAACATGACGATTCCGAATGTTATTAACAAATTATAAGGAGAAATAATGACTAGACTTTTAAACATGCTCAACCGAGAGGACGTACCAGAAGAAAACAGAACCACATATGATAATGTTGCAGAATTCCGAGGAGGAAGTGTTTCAGGACCATATGGTATCTTATTACACTCTCCTGAATTAGCAGAAAAAACAGCCGCACTCGGAAAATATGTTCGCTGGAATTCTGACCTCACCCCTGCACAAAGAGAGATTGCTATCATCACTGCTGCGCGTTGCCTTGATGCCGAATTAATGTGGGGATCTCATGTAATGCTTGCAAAAAAAGCAGATGTATCTGAGTCAGTCATTCAAACTATCGGCAATGAAAATAGTGTTGACCAACTTGATCNTGAAATAGCAAGTATAGTGTCATTCGTCAGACAATTATTTAAACACAATCGAGTTGATGNNGAAACATTCCAAAATCTAAAAAGTTACATCGGAAAACAAGGTATCGTTGATATCACAGGTTTGGTCGGATATTACACTATAGTGGGTTTCACACTTAATGCATTCGAAGTACCTCCACCTGAAGGTGTAGATGCATTACCAATCAAAAATTAATCATGCCCAAAAGCAAAATAGAGAAGCAAAATATATTTGATTTAGCGAAAGATGCATTAGCAAAATCAATACCTTTTTCTAGTCATTTTGGCCTCGAATTAATCGATGCAACCTCCGATCTTATACGCATCAGGATGGCATTTAAAGAAACTCTTACGCGTGCTAATGGCTCACTCCACGGGGGAGCACTTATGACATTGGCAGATATCTCAGGTGTGGTATGTGCAAGTATTCACACAACAGGACATTTAGNAGGAACACAACAATTTAGTATTAGTTTTTTACGACCTGGTTCAGGAACTTATATCGATGCAATCTCAAAAACAGTACATAATGGTAGAACTTCTTTAGTGGTCCAAACATCGTTAGAAAATGATGCTGGCAAATGCATAGCTGTCATAACGCAAACACAAGCTGTACGACAAAACCAAGTTACAAATTAGAATCGATCTTCTATGTTTAATTCGCTAGTAATAGTTTTGAACCATTCAATGACTTCTGGATGATAAGGAATACCTTTCTCAAGTCGCATACCTTCTTCCTCATGTTCAGGTAATCCAGCATAAAATACTCGCTCATGCCCTGGTGCAGTTTTTGCTTCACGAAATTTTTTCAAGTATTGATCCATGTCATCTTTAAATATTTCTAAATCGGTAAAAGCATCAATTTTATAAGCTAGCATGTGATGCGCTGAACCATTTCGGCGATCTGGGCCAGCACCACTTCCAGCTAACATAGACGTAAGTACTTCTATCATGACGCCTAATCCAAATCCTTTATGAGAACCTATTTCTCTAGTCCCACCTAAAGGCAACATAAGAAATTCTTCCGGGACAGGACTTTCTTCCATAATTGGATTTCCGTCAGGTCCTGCAATCCATCCCGGCAAAACATCATGTCCTATGCGTTCTGCNAATCGTATTTTATTACCTGCAACAGAACTCATCGACGCATCAAAAATAAAAGGAGGTTCGTTTTTTGTAGGAATTGCAACAGCAATAGGATTTAATCCGATCAATGCTTCTGCACCAAATGTAGGAGTAACCTGTACTCCACCAGCAGTCATCGCAATACCTATCATGTCATGCTCCAAGGCCATGGCGGCATGATAAGCAGCCGCACCAAAGTGCCCACCCTGCAAAACAGTCACAGCACCAACACCATATTCACGTGCACGCTCAATAGCTATTCTCATTGCTTCAGGACCTATGACACCACCATGCGCACCGTCAGAATCTATTGTGGCTACAGCAGCAGCTTCACGTATTATTTTCCATTCAGGATTTACATTAATTACACCGTCATGAATCTGTTCGACATAACGTCGCAGCATATTCGAAACACCGTGTGAATCTATACCGCGTGTATCAGCATATAAGAGTACATCTGTAGACTGTTTTGCATGTTCATACGACATACCTAACGAAACAAAAATTTCGTGTACTGTTTGTCTCATTGCTTCTGGATCAACTCGAACCTCTTCGTCAGATGGAACATGAAATTGCTCTAGCATAATACCTCCAGTAGAAAATAAAATTTAATTCTAATCAGAAACTCTTTGCCATTTTCTCAAAGACACCATTTCGCGTGGAGGATTTTCTTTGCTACCTACTTCGACATATGAAACTTCAGCAACGTAAATATCTCCATGTGAATCTACAGCAACACTATGTGGCCAAAGAAATTGATCTGGATGTTCACCAGGCAATGGTGCACCGATTCGATTTATCAATTCACCATCACGATTAAAAATAGATAAATGATGTCCTAAATTAGGTACTCCATGTTGTACTGGTGGAGGACCTTGCTCTGCGATGTATACCGCCTGATCTTCACCTCTACCAGTCCAAACTGCAACAGCTTTATGAACATGCCATTGATTCCGAAATTCACCATCTAACGAGAAAACTTGTACCCGGTGATTTTCTCGATCACATACAATAACAGCATCATCTCCAAACATAGCTATGTTATGAGGGAGGCTGAATTCACCTGGTCTATCCCCTGAAGAACCCCAAGATAATTTGTGATTACCCGCTGAATCATAACGATGCACTCTAGAATTACGATACCCATCAGAAACAAACACATCTCCACTATTTGGATCGATAGTCACATCCGTGGGTCTATTGAAAGGATCTCCACTTTGAAAAACTGCTGGCTCACCTGTACCTATAACCATCAATTCTTCTCCGCTTTTCGTAGTTTTATGAATTTGGTGACCTTGCACATCTACTAACCAAAGATTGTCTTCATGATCTACACGTATCGAATGAGCCCATACAAATCTATTGCCCGGCCAACTCAAAACNGTATTTCCATAAGGATCGGTTTTCTCAATTGTACCCGTATAAGGATCATCATTACCCCATCCATCTATCATATTTCCATCGCGATCAAATACCATCACTGGCATGTTTCCTCGCGAAAATATGTAAACATGATCCTCTGAATCAACGGCGACTGATGTTGCTTCTCGCATATAGAGTCCATGAGGAATCTTAGCCCACCCTGCAACAGGTATATATTTTGTCGTGGCAGTTGGTGTGTTCACCATATATTTCTCCTTATTTAGTATTAAAGTTCAATTTCTTTCAGTTCAGAATCAATAATCAAATTAGCTCCAGTGATTGACTGAACCATTTCAGCATTCCACCCAGGGGCTACTTCACGAAGAACCAGACCTTGACTTTCAACATCAATAACAGCAACATCAGTAACAATACGATCTACACATCTCGGAGTTGTCAGAGGTAGTGTACAACGTTCCAAGATNTTTTTCTCTTTACGTGAAGTTGTATGGTACATCAGCACCACAGTCTTTTTGGCACCATAGGCGAGGTCTTGAGCGCCACCCAAGTTACCTGCAGGTTTACCAATCAATTGAGTATTAGCAAGATTACCTTCCTGATCAACTTGCAATCCACCTAACACTGCAACGTCAATATGACCCCCACGAATTAATGCAAATGATTCATCATGACTCATAAAAGACATCCCAGGTTGTGCGGTTACAGGAACACCACCCACCATAGTTAGATATGGATCTGCTTCACGATAGTCATTGACCACTGATCCAAANCCTAATAATCCTAATTCCGAATGCAAGAGAATTTCTTTGCCAGGCGATAAGAAATTAGCACATTCTAATGGAAGTCCTACTCCCAGATTCACAATTGCACCATCAAAAAGATCGCGTGTGACAATCATTGCCATAATTTCACGAGTCAGACGTTCAGGCTCATTCACGATGACTCCTCCCAAGAAAGGGTAGGATTCTTAGGACGTTGAACAATCTTTTGTACATACGCACCTGGTGTATGTATATGCTCTGGCAGAAGAGATCCCAGTGGTACAATCTCATCAACTTCAGCGATAGTGATGGTTGCTGCGCCAGCCATAGTNGCGTTAAACGTACGCGCACCTTTATATATTAAATTCCCAAAGCGATCAGCCTGATATGCACGAATCAATGCATAATCTGCATGTAATGCTGTCTCCAGAATATGTGGTTCACCATTGAAATATCTTACTTCTTTTCCTTCAGCCACAGATGTTTCTGGTCCTACAGGTGTATAAAATGCTGGGATACCTGCTCGTGCACATCTTATACGCTCTGCTAAAGATCCTTGCCCTATAAGTTCAAGTTCAACTTCACCACGTGATAAACGCTCTTCAAATGGATAGAACAGATCATGTCGGTGCCCTACAGCAAAACTTGCAATCCCTTTCTTTATTCTTCCTAGCTTTGCCAACAAACCAACATCCCAAAAATCAGTAGGCCTTAAGTGTTCGGGTAACCATGGAGTCTGCAAATGTGCCTGATCAGGACCTCTTCCCATCGATGTCGAAATTGCTGTTAAGTTTTTAGCACCTTGACGNGCCAATGCAGAAACCAAATAGGAAGGGCTNTTCCAAGGAGACACAAAGCCTCCAAAATGTATAACTGCGTTATCGTGAATCTCTTCTACTGCTTCATCAAAAGAAGAGATAGTTTTATCAATCATCGTAATCAACTATTCCTATCAAGATAAAAGAGACCGTATACGTGAAGTGGCATCTAATATTTCTTCAGTACTCGCAGCATAAGAGAATCGTAAATATCCTTCACCCATATTCCCAAAACTAGTACCCGAGACTACTGCAACTCCTACTTCTTCAAGTAATTTTTTTTGTAAAGTTGAGGAATCAAATCCTGTTTGAGCGATGTTAGGAAATGCATAGAAAGCTCCACCTGGATCAGTACATCTAAAGCCTGGAATATTATTCAATTCTCGAACGATAATTTCTCTACGTTCATTAAAGGCCGCTAACATTTTATATATATCTGTATCAGGGCCTTCTAAAGCAGCTATTGCTGCATGCTGAGTAACTGCATTAACACAGGAATATGAATTAACTGCTAATCTTTCGGCATGAGCAAACAGTGATTCAGGCCAAATGCCATATCCAATTCTCCATCCAGTCATCGCATATGTCTTGCTCCAACCATCAATGACAATTAAACGATCACGTATTTCTGGATATTGTAAGAGACTGACATGTTGACGATCTCCATAAAGAATCCAACTGTAAATTTCATCACTGAGAATAGTTACATCAGGGTATGCTTCAAGACCAGTAATCAATTTTTCAATTTGATCACGCGGCACTACTCCCCCTGTAGGATTGCCAGGGCTATTAAGAATAATCAGTCGTGTTTTTTCTGTAACTTTTGCAAGTACTTGATCAGCGTCGAATGAAAATCCATTACTCTCATGCAACTCTATTGGGACTGCAGTTGCACCAGTAAAATTAATGACAGATTCGTATATAGGAAAGCCAGGGTTTGGATACATTATCTCTGTACCACTTTGACCGAAAAGCAAAATTGCAAAATACATAACTGGTTTTGCACCAGGTGTAATCAATACAGAAGATGCATCAACACTCACACCATGACGTTTATTGAGATCAGCTGCGACTGCGTCACGTAACTGAGGAATACCCGCAGCAGGAGTATAACCGTGTGCTCCTGCATCTAACGCTTCTTTACCAGCATTAACTATATGTTCAGGTGTACGAAAATCAGGTTGCCCAATACCAAGATTAATTATGTCTTTACCTTCTGCAGCTAATTTTTGCGCTCGAGCAAGAACTTCAAAAGCCGTTTCCGTGCCTAATCTTCCAAATGCATCAATAGGTTCAGGCATTTATACCCTCCAAGTATTATNATTNCTTTATACAAGCTTATTAATCGTATCTATAACATCTCATGATCTTCTCTGTTAGAAAATTATTTTTGTAGTAGATAGTATATTTATTTGATTTGAGTATATAGTGACAATCTAAAACATAACTAGGCTAATAATAAAGGAGCATCAAATGCCAAAGTTCACAGTTGCAGTACAAAAACCGCAAGAAACAGAACTAATGGGAGGTGCTTCTTTTAATCTAAATGCTGATGATTATAGTTTTGANGAAGAATCTTTGANCCCAATTGGAGCTTCAATAGTTGAAATCCCTGCAGAATCAGACTCAGAATTTATTGAATTAGCTAAAGATGCAGATGCAGTAATAGCACGAGGTCGAAATATTACNGCCGAAATAATAGCAGGGTTAAGTAATTGTAAAATTATTGGTTGCGGTAGTGTAGGTACAGATAGAGTTGACGTGGAAGCTGCAACCGAACACGGAATACCCGTCACAAACGTCCCCGATGTATTCATTGAGGAAGTGGCAGACCATACAATGACACTACTATTAGCCATTCATCGGCATCTCTATGAAATGCGTGATCTTATGCAAGCAGGAAGATGGACTGATAGCCATCCGTACTTAAGAAGTTTTCCACGACTGTTTGGNCAAACATTAGGATTAATAGCTTTTGGAAATGTCGCAAGAGCTGTAGCAAGACGTGCAAAGCCTTTTGGGTTTCATATCTTAGCTTATGATCCTTANGTCTCGGAAATTGAAATGACTTCTATGGGTGTAGAGCCAGTTGGTTTTACAGAGTTATTGAAGCGATCGGACTTTGTGTCAAATCATGGACCACTTAATGAAGAAACCAGAAAAATTATGTCTACCAAACAATTCGCAATGATGAAAAATAGTGCAATGTTCATCAATGCTGGNCGGGGGCCTAGCCAAGATGAAGCTGCCTTAATTGAGGCACTAGAAAAAGGTGAAATTGCTGGTGCTGCTTTAGATGTATTCGAAAATGAACCTATTGATGTAGAAAATCCATTACTCAGAATGGATAATGTAATTGTGACACCACATGTAGCATCAGCNACTGCAAGGTTTTTACCAGAAACGAGAAGACGACTAGGGCAAGAAATTGCCCTGGTCTTGCAAGGCAAATGGCCAAGAAGCGCAGTCAATCCTCAAGTTCTACAGAATTCGCCACTTGAACGTTGGCAGCCACAACCAATGCAACGTGGCCCGAATCATTAATATTTTTNCAGNATGCTATCTATTCAAAAAATGATTAGTCATTGATCGGATAATAATAATTAATCAAACACAACAGTGTGCAAAAAAANCTCCGGAAACGATCAAAACGATCCAGTTTTCATTAGCAACACTTTCGATTCATTTTTACTTTGTATCCTATGCATTATCAGTTGTAAATATACCNAGTGCACTAGCAATGCAGCCTGATTGGGTTGTAGGAATAGTGGTCGGTGTGCACGGACTTGCTGGNATGGTTTCACGTCCACTCATTGGAATTTGGGTNGATAGTGGCAAACGTGAAACATGGGTAAAAATTGGTGGGATTGCTACGACTATTGCTTTTATTGGATACGGTCTCAGTTTGGATCCGTGGTTAATGATTCCGTTTCGTATCACACATGGAATTGCTATGGGAGCTTTTACCACTGGGCTTCTAGCAATAGTCGCCAGTCATATCCCAGAAAAGCAGAGAGGATTAGGAATTGGTACTTACCAAGGAGGAAATGCAATTGCACAACTTTATGCACCACCCATAGCAGTACTAATTGCTCTAAATAGTTCGTATGAAATATCTTTTCTAATAGGTGCATGTGCTGCAGGATTGGCTTTATTTACGGGAATTTTTGTCCTCGACAAAGATCCTCCGATTTTGTCAAAACAAAACAAAATCCCCTGGAAAAAGCGTGANTGGATCTCAAAGACTGCATTACTTCCTGCACTTGTTTTTGTAATGATGACTACTACTGTGGGCGCAACAGGAGCTTTTCTNCCACTTTTTTCACTAGAAAGAGAACTAGGTAACCCTGGCTTATTTTATACAGTTTGGGGATTTACTTTACTNATTTCTCGTTTTTCCAGTGGATTTATGGGNGATCGTTACGGGAGAACAAAAGTAATATTACCTGCTTTATTATCTGGAGCACTTGCATTCTTCATACTTGCAAATGCCGAATCACAAATAACAATGCTACTAGCAGGTGCTATAGCTGGATTTGCATTAGGATCAGTACAAGTCTCTATCATGTCTATTATTATTGATAATACACCNGCNTCATCAAGAGGATCCGCAATGGCAACTTATACTCTTGCATGGGATATAGGTGCCGTGTTCGGAGGAATACTCCTCGGTTTTATCGTGAACGCAACATCATATTCATTTGGATTCTACCTTGTCGGCATATTACCTATTCTAGGAATTGTGCTATACGTCTTCAGTGTACAACGATCACAGTTAAAAATTGATAGAGATAAAAGTCGCGACTAAGAACTTCCAATAATAGTGTTTATGAATAAAGAATAAGGAGGTAAAATTTTGGTAAAGCTTATTAGCTTTGATATCGACGGGACTTTAGAGGTCGGCGATCCTCCTGGAGTAATAACTTTAGATATAGTACGTCAAGCATATGAATTGGGATTTTTAATTGGCAGTTGCTCAGACCGCCCCATTAGTTACCAACAAAACCTATGGCAAACGCACAATGTCCCTATGCAATTTACAGTACTCAAACAACAGTTACTTGATGTTCGCGCCGAGTTCAAGGCCGAACATTATTTACACATTGGAGATACAGATGTAGATGAGATGATGGCTAAAGATGCAGATTTTGAATTTCTTCACTCTATCACTGGAGATATCGAAAGTTTTTATAGAAATTATGGTCTAAGCGGTTAGACTAATTTTCAGAAGCTGGCTTAAACTTTACTAATGTCCAATCACTATCAATATCATCAAAAACTACCTCTAAAGGCATGTTCACCTCTAATCCATCAGGGATATCACATTCAACAATGTTAGACATCATTCTTACACCTTCTGCAAGCTGTATTACAGCAAACGCATAAGGAACATCTTCTGCAAAAGCAGGATTAGCTGGTTGACGCACTACTGTGTAAGTATGCAGTCTAGCTTTTCCACTTGCTGTAACCCAAGACCAACCACTTCGCAAACAGCGAGGACATGCTTCACGGGGATACCAAAAAAATTTATCACAATGAGCACAATGAGGAAGTATAAGTTCATGGCGCTTTGCAGCGTCCCAAAATGGCGCCGTCAGTTCAGGCTCTGGAGGGCGAGGTAGCGGTTTTTCATATCCAATTTTTTCCTGTGACATAACAATTACTTTCTTTTATCTTATTTTTTTAGAGTGTCGCACTTGAACCAAGTACGAGCGTGCACATCACGCTAGAAGAGCCTCCTCAGCCATTCACCATACATATATCTGTCTTCGAAGCCTGACGAATACCGCCTCTGCCCATTACTTGTCGTGTGGCCTCAACAACATGACGAAATCCACCACCTGTGCCACCCGTCTGTCCAGCACCAATTTGTCCACCGTCAGTATTAATTGGAAATGTTCCATTAAATGTAGTGTCGGTATCTTGATAAAAAGGACCAATCTCACCTTTTGAGACAATACCGGCATCTTCTAAGCAAGCCATTGCAAGGATGGTATAACAATCATAAAACTGAGCAAGATCAACTTCATTGATATTAATTTCAGCCATCTTTAGTGCTGTTGGAGCAGAATCCACCACTGGTGTAGTGGTCATGTCCTCATCATGCCAAATAATATCGTGACGTGTAGCTGGGCCACCCACACCTAGAATATATGCAGGAGGATTAGGTAAAGCTTTTGCACGTTCAGCCGAAGTGACAATTACAGCATGAGCACCAGAACATGGCATGACACTTTCTAGTAAGTGCAAAGGATCATTAGTAAAGCGAGAATTAAGTACATCCTCCATAGTCACAGGTTCTTCATACCAAACAGCATTAATATTCTTAGATGCATTGAATCTTTGGTCTACCACCATTTTTGCAAATTGCTCTTGGGTCGTGCCATATTCAAACATGTGGCGCTGTTTCATAAGACCATACCAACCATTCATCGCAATAACTGGCCCATACGGAACTTCCCATTCTGTAGTACGACTACGAGGAGGTAATGCATCACGTGCTTCAGCAACGCTTCGTAATCGTGAACTAGATCGTGGTCGTGATTCTCCGAAAAGGCAAAGTACATAATCGACTACGCCAGCAGCAATAGCTTCTGCAGCAGTGGCAATGGAAGTAGCACCACTTGCACCATGAGTAGTCATAGAAACATTAAAGCGAGGTTGTAAACCAAGAGCTTCAGCAATAGTGAGAGAATTGAATTGTTCCGGTGTGATAAGGCCATCAATATCATCTTTTTTTAACCCAGCATCTAAAATAGCCCCTCGAGTTACTTCTGCTAGCAAACCGTAGGTTGTTCGATCTGGCATTTCTTTACGCGTAGGCAATTCATAGAAACCAACTATGGCGGCTTTTCCACGGATACTCATAAGGACCTAGCTTTCATCGATATGTATTTATTCGCTAACAATAGAATAAATCTATACCTTCAGAGAAAATTTTTCACCCATTAGCCTTAAGAATTATTTCTTTTTATTATTATCCAGAGAACCAAGGAGGTCCTTTAATGTCAGAACAGGTAATTTCAACAATCAACGATTTCATTGCTTCACAAGAAATCGATAAAAATCAACCAAATTGGAAAACACGTCTTACTATCCCTCCTGTGGCAACTTTTGAGAGTGAAAATATATACCATTGGCAATTGAACACTAATTGTGGTGATATAAAAATTAAGCTTCTACCTGAAGTAGCTCCAATGCATGTCACAAGCACAATTTATCTAACTCTATTAGGTTTTTATGATGATCTGAATTTTCACCGTGTTATCACGAGATTTATGGCACAAGGTGGATGTCCATTAGGGTCTGGTACAGGCGGTCCAGGTTATCAATACGCTGGAGAATTCGATCCTTCTGTGAAACATGATCGCCCTGGATTACTCAGCATGGCAAATGCAGGACCTGGTACAGATGGCAGTCAATTTTTCCTTACATTTGTTGAAACGCCCTGGCTTGATGGCGCACATACAATTTTTGGAGAAATTGTTGATGGTTTTGATGCACTCGAGCAATTAGAATCCTATGGATCACAAGGTGGTCAACCAACTGCCGAGTCAGGACTTCTTTTAGAAAAAGCTACAATTGAAGTTGATTAGACATAGTTAGATTTTGCATTCTTAGTTATTTCTGCAAAGATTCATTGACTATTGGCCATCTACTAGCAAGAGCCGACGGCAGTGCTCTTTCTCCTTCAGGATGAACCACGGGTACATTATTAGGTGATTTGAAAGATTCACCTGTAGGCTCTGTAAGAAGTTCAATAAAGACTGGTCCTTCGACTTCTAATAAGTCATCCAGCGCTAATTCAAAAGATTCAATATCATCAAAACGAACTGCTTCAGCATACCCTGCACCTTTGGCCATTTCTGCAAATGACATACGACCTTCGGCCAAAACAGGCTGTGCGCCACTGGTTGCATAAATCCCGTTATGGAAAACAATATGTAAAAATTTTCTTGGGGCTGCATTAGCTATCGTTAAAAGAGAACCTAATTGCATTGCTAAAGAACCATCACCATCAAAAATCCAAACAGGGACATCAGGGCGCGCTAACTGAACACCTAAACCAAAAGTAGAAGCACCTCCCATAAAACCAACACAGAATAAATCTCTGTCCGATTCGAACTGTTCTCGCCATGGCTTCATTACTGTCATTGTAGAAACAACAACTTGATCTTCTCGCCTTTTATCCAAAGCATTAAGAGCTGCATCTACAGAAATTTTTGAAGGTATTGGATTATTCATTTTGTTCCCTAACTAGTTGCAACACCTACCAATAAAGCAACAGGACCTTCTCGTTCCAAAGCTGATTGATAAGCTAATTCAATAAAATTAAGATCGTCTTCTTTTTCCATCAGATAATGCGGAATATCAAATGTATCGAGTAGTGGTTGTGCCAGTCGCACCATCGATCCACCATGCTCATGCGGGAGTAATTCTGCATCGCGGCTCAAAAGGCCAATAAGCAAAACCATAGGGAATCTTCCATCTTCAGCAATTCCTCGTAAATGATTCACTGAAGCATAAAGCCCAGCATGCTGAATTTGCACAAGTGGAATACGCCCTCCCACAATAAGTCCTGCCGCTATAGCAATAGCTTCATCTTCTGTTGCTGCTTGTATAAAGCGAGGGGTTTCATGTTTTGATAAAATATCTATCAAACTTCGCTGATGTGTATCTGGAACAGCAACTACATCGGTAAAACCCACCGATTGAATAGCGTTCAGGAATGGCTCAGCAGGTATGGATTCTGCGTAAATCATTTATCTCTCCATCATTATTATTGGTTAACCTAACTGTAAAAATGATACTCTACAAGGGTTAAGCTTGTTGGAGTATGATCTCGAAAACCATTAATTAGATCAAAAAGGGTAGAAATGGCAGTAGGACCACTATCAGGAATACGTGTACTCGAGTTCACACAAATCATCGCCGGTCCTTTTGCTTGTCAAAATTTAGCAGATATGGGTGCCGAAGTAATTAAAGTAGAGCCTCCAGAAGGAGAAGCTTGGCGAGTTTTTAATCAATTTATTCCTGGTGAAGGAAAGTATTTTCAATCATTAAATCGCGGTAAATATTCTCTCGTTCTTAATCTACAGCACCCAGAAGCACAAGAGATAGTTCACAAACTAATACCTGAAATTGATGTAGTTATTATTAATTATAGACCTGATGTACCAAAAAAATTAAATATTGACTATGAAACACTCCAACATTTCCGTAAAGATCTTATCTATGTTGATAACACTGCATTCGGAAGAAAAGGACCAAACTCTGATAAACCAGGTTACGACATAATCGCACAGGCATTATCAGGATTAATGGTCAATGAAGGAAAGTATGATGCAGTGACCGGAACTCCAAAAAATATCGCTTCCACACCTATCGCTGATTATGGTACGGGTATTGCGATTGCCTGGGGAGTGTGTGCAGCTTTATATCACCGCGAAAAAACAGGAGAGGGACAACTCATTGAGAGTAATTTATTACAAACAGCCCTTGCATTCCAAGGCAGTCATGTAATGGATTTACCCGCAGCAGATACTTTGAAATACGAACGAATGGAAAATGTCCATCAACTCCAAGAAAAAGGTGCCTCTTATCCTGAATTGATTGATGCACATAATCCTTTATCACAATTGTCAGAAGGAAATATCTATTATCGCCCTTACAGTACGCGTGACGGTGCAATCGCAGTGGGAGCGCTTTCAAGTTCATTATGGACAAAAGTACGAGCTGCTCTTGGTACTAACTTCCTAGGAATGGCAGATCCGGAATTCAATCCCCAAGATAATGAATGGGTTTCATCAGCTCGAAAAGAAGTACAGAAAATAGAAGAACATGTACAAAGTAAAACCACCCAAGAATGGGAAAAAATTTTTACTGAACACGGTGTCCCTAATGGTGCATTAAATTTTCCGGAGGATTTAATTGATGACGAGCAAGTTATTCAAAACGATGGAATTATTCATCTCACGCATGATCTCAGTGGTGAACAACGACAAGTTGGTCCATTATTAAAGATGAGTAAAACACCTTTAGGAGCTAATTTGGCATCGCCACCTTTAGGGCGTGATACAGAATCAATTTTATCAAATGCTGGTTATTCAATAGAACAAATAGAAAGATTACGTATGAACGGGACTATTAATTGATTACTTGAAAGAAGGTATCAATGCCATTTGCCCAAGAATTATTTGAATACTCTAAAGAATGGGTTAGTAAGGGCATAATCTCAGAAAATCAAAGAACAGAAATTCTGAATGAAAATTACACACAAAAACACATATCACGTCGCCTAATACCGATATTATCGGTACTCGGTGCGGCAATGGTTGTTCTAGGTATCATCAGCGTAATTTCCGCTAACTGGCACAATATTCCTAGCTTAATAAAACTCATTTCAGGAATAGTGCTCATGGTCCTTTTCTATAGTACTGGATACATCTTACGTTTTAGATCAAGGCAGCTCCTAAAAACTGGAAACGGATTAATTTTAGCTGGATCAGGAATGTTTTTTGCTAATACGGTATTAATTGGACAACAATACAATCTCAGCGATAATTCGCTTCTGGCATTCTGGCTCACATTTCTTGTTACGTTTTTACTAACCTATTTTCTAATATCGAGAATTTTTGGATTTGTATCAGCAGTTCTATTGATCACGATCTTTATATTTTCGACACAACAAGAAAATTCAATCTGGCCTGTCGAAGAGGATTTACTAGTATTTATAATCTTAGGTCTTAGTGTTTGGTTATTGATAATTTCTATAATAAATCGTCTGATTAATTTTTCATATCTATCATTACCATTCGAAACAATAGGTGGAGTGTCTCTATATTTTAGTATTTTTTATTTAGGCTTTTTGAGACATTTTGACATCGAAGAGACTTTATCCACAATAAACCTACTCGTATTTTTGTTGCTGCCCGCTTTCATATTTGCTCTCTTATTAGCAAGTTCACTCAACAAGAAAAAATATCACTTTCTAAATAGAATCAATCCCTCTGAACTTTCATACTCGTATCTGACAACATATTCAATGCTTATATTACTATTAATTTTTACCGCATTAGTTAGTGGATTTTCTTTGCTGCACAATGATATTACTGCGGAAATATTCACAATTAGCTATTGGTTATTTTTCATTATGCTCTGCGCAGTAACCATTTGGATTGGACTTCTGACAGATAGGGGATTCTGGATAAACGGGCCGCTGATCTTTATTGGAATTTTTGTACTTACTAGATATTTCGATCTTTTCAGCAGATATGATCAAACAGGGCTGCTTTTTATAGGAGCAGGAATTTTATTCTTCGTATTGGCTTTTGTGCTAGAACGCACACGCAAAATAATTGAGAAAAAATACCATGAAAATTAACTCCCGAAAACATATATTCTTCTTCATATTGTTTATTGTGGCACAAATCATTTTCTTGTCACTAGTGATATTTAATGAAGAAAAGCTTGGCAATCAACAACTAATAGTTCTCGAATCTATTCCTGTAGATCCTCGAGATCCCTTGCGAGGTGATTTCATAATACTAGATTACGGTGCTACCAATTTAGATCACCTACCAAGCCCTGAAATAACTATAGGAGAATCAATATTCATAATTTTCGAACAACAATCATATTATTGGGAACCAATCGGAATTTATAAAAACAAACCATTGCCAAGTGAAATAAGCTCAGAAAATGTATTCTTAAAAGCAATAACCCAAGAGGTAGCACCACTACATGTAGAATATCCCAACATCCAAAAATGTTTTGTACCACAAGGTTCTGGCAACATCCCGGAAAATCCAGATGTAATAATAGCAGTTTCCGATAAAGGCTTAGCACGAATACAAAGGCTCGAGTTCACTAATCCAGATGGTACTGGTGGAATAAGAGAATGCTAAACTAATTAATTTCTACTTGTCCCAATGGAGTATCAATTACCGCAGTCAAACTACTTTCTGTAGCATATTTGGTAGGAATATTTAAATTAAGAAATTCTAACTGACCACTAATTGTCTTGTAATCTGGGTGTCCAATTCGTAATTCAACAAGAGAACAACCTGATGGAGCATCGATCGATGGATGGGGGGAATCTTTCCAGTCAATCAAAAATGGAAGTACTGCAACATTATTATCGCGACCAAGTCCACCACCACTTCCCGTGGTTAATTCCCAGTCAAGTCTTATCCCATCAGCACGAATCCGTGACATATCCCGAACAGAACCAAAATCAATACCTTTAGCATTAGCAGACTTGACTAACTGAATAATATTTGTAGTACGAGCAGCCCAAGTACGTAGTAAAGGAATTTCAGGAAAGCGTTCTGCAGGAAGCTGAAATTCTTGTGTAGGATCAGGGCCTAATATTTCTAAATATTGATATTCACCTAAAGAAAGCAGTGCATTACAAGTACCACGACCAATATGACTACCTCCAAAAATAGGGGCTACTCCAAGTTTATTAGTTAATTCTTCTGTGGAAGCAGTTACATTCGATGTAACATAAACAAGATGATCAATTTCTAACATATATACTTCTTTCTTCTATATATGAAAGAATATACACATGAAATTAAAAGAGGGAATATGCAAATCATCTTAGCTGTGGCATTGGGTGGTGCATTAGGGTCAGTTGGACGCTACATGTTAACTGCAGCGACAAAAGAATTCACTGACTTACAAGGTCTTGGAACATTAATCGTTAACACATTAGGTGCATTTTTATTAGGGATGATTTTAGGAATGACTGAAAATCGACTCGAGCTTTCAGAACCAATAAAAAATGGTCTAACTATAGGGCTGTTGGGCGGATTTACCACCTTTTCAACTTTTATGTATGACTCCATCTATCATGTTGAAGAAACAAATTGGCTAGCAGCAATCATATTAATTACTGCAACAATATTACTAGGACTCATAGTTATGATTAGTGGCCTTATTATTGGGCGGACTGTTTAAATTACAAAATATGCAATATCATAAAATATGATAACCAAAGCTAGTGCGAATACTCTGCACTAACAATATAGCCGCCATTCTCACGAGGGCTAATAATCAATTGCTGACTATATTGATCACTAACTATTTCATTTTGAGAGGAATAAGAGATATTCTCGATTCTTCCTGATTTTGGTTCTTTTTGACCGCTCAGAGCTTCATATAAGACCTCACCTTCCATATATGATGGAGGCGAGTGTCCCAACAAATGCATAATTGTTGGAGCAATATCAGGATGCCCTGAGACAGACGAGATAGAGACATCTTTTAGAAAATCAGGCCCATTAGCAACCGTGAATGTTCTTAATTCAGTAGGGTTCATCGAACCATGCTGACCACATCCTTCTCTACCACTAGCTACATAACTAAAACCCTTAACACCATTAAGATTAGCGTTTTCATTCCATGCAAAAGAAAGTGCTATATCGGGACCACGTACACCATCAAGGCCTATTAAAGAAGTAGGTAATACTCCTGGTATTTCTTGCAAGTAGTCTGCAACAAGCAAAGGACCAGCCCAGTATTGAGAAAATAACCACTGAATTAAAGATTGACCTGTTTCAAAATCTTTTCCTTCGATATAGAACAGTAATGCACCACCATTATCAGCAACTGTAACCCCACCAGGCATACCAGGAGGAGCAAAGTTAGCTTCCAATAGCATTTCATTAATTGGTATGATCTTTTCTGCAGAGCTATGGCCATGATCACAGGTTACAATGATATCGAATTCATCTTGCAGATCATTATCTTCTATCCATGAGAGCAATCGTCCAAATCCTTTGTCAGCAGCCTTCACACTTTCAAAAACAGTATCCGAACCTAAGGGTGTTCCATGTTGAGAACCATCCGGTTCAGAGCACCATAGAAATGTTACATCTGCCTGCTGTTCCACTAATGCATAATCGATACAAATATCTATCATCCGTTCAATACGACTTGTATTCGGTCTTGATGCTTCTGGCCACGGACCAAATTTCGAAATAATTTCATCATTTAGCCTTTCAGGGATTGAATATTCGGGATGTATGGTGGATCCATACTTCTCATCAGAAAGGTAAGGGTGATGTACAAATGATTGTCCAGTCGATCCAATACCTATGGCAATATATTGCAAATTGAGAGTAGCCATTGACTGAGCCAATGTTGGAACAAACAATGGATCCCCGCCTTTATCAATAAGTTCAACAAAGTGATCTTTTAAGTACGTATTCATTGGTTCTGTTTTACTAAATTCAGAAACAATCGCCGTATTACCCATTAAACCATGTGTCGCAGGAAAACAACCCGTTACCATTGTCGCAGAATTAACTCGCGTTACAGTTGGAAAAACCGGTTGATGTGATAAAAATCTCACCCCCTTAGAAGTAAATTCCTTTAAATTAGGCATTAATTCTTCTGTTACTAGTTCTTTCTGAAGTCCATCAAAAACGAAAACAATTACACGAGACATAAGGATTCCTTGGCATATTATTTTATCTATCACGCATGATGCATTAAATTCTAAAGAAACGATAACATTTATTGCGCAATGTAAGGAAAATTAATGATTGAAATTTTAATGGTTATATTGTTTTCCTGTTATGTGTTGTTGACAACGTTTATGATGTTCCGAGCTGTTAAAGAAAGGGACCCTCGAAAAAGGCTAAAAAATGCACTCGCACTGTTAACGATAGTAAGTATTGGCGTTCCATTGCTCGTAGCATTTATTCTTCTTTTTATGTGATATACCAATATTACAGCTGTGAGGTAATTAATGAATAACAAAGATTCATATAATGTATCAGGTGATGAAGTAAAATATCGCCCAGGTATAATCGAATCAAAATGGCAAGAAAAGTGGGATGCAACCAGTTTATACAGAACTGATGATAATGTTAATGGCAAAGAAAATCGTTATCACTTAACCATGCTCCCTTACCCATCTGGTGATTTACATGTTGGTCATTGGTTCGCAATGACACCTTCAGATACATTGGCACGCTATTTTCGTATGCAAGGGTACAACATTCTTTTCCCCATGGGTTTTGATGCATTCGGGTTACCTGCAGAAAATGCAGCGCTTAAAGGTGATACACATCCTCAAACTTGGACCGAACAAAATATTAAGAAAATGCGTGACCAACTAAGACAAATGGGGGCAATGTTTGATTGGCAACGTGAAATAAATTCTTCCTTACCAGACTACTACAAATGGACACAGTGGTGGTTCCTTCAACTTTTCAAAAATGGATTAGCTGAACGGAAAAAAGCTCCTGTAAATTGGTGCCTCGATTGTGAAACTGTTCTGGCAAATGAGCAGGTAATCAATGGAACATGTGAACGATGTGAATCTACTGTAGAACAACGTGAATTAGAACAGTGGTTTTTCCGCATAACAGATTACGCTGAAGAATTATTAGACAATGACGAACTCGATTGGCCTGAGCCAGTAAAAATCATGCAAAGTAATTGGATTGGAAAGTCAATTGGTGCTGATGTAAGTTTTCGACTGGAAACAAATAACCTTTCTGATACTTCAGAAATTCGTGTATTCACTACACGTCCAGACACTCTGTATGGAGCAACATTCATGGTACTCGCTCCAGAGCACCCTTTAGTCTCTAAAATAACCACTAAACAACAAAAGGCTGATGTAAATAGTTATATCGAACAAACAAAACTAGCAACTGAAATTGAAAGACAGGCAACTGATCGTGAAAAAACAGGAGTTTTCACTGGAGCATATTGTGTTAATAGATTAAACGAAGAACCTATACCGATTTGGATCAGTGATTATGTACTCTCAACGTATGGAACAGGTGCCATCATGGCAGTTCCTGCACATGATCAACGAGATTTCGAATTTGCACAGAAATTTAATTTACAGATAAAACCAGTGGTACAACAATTAGATGCATCAGAACTCAAAATACAGGAAGCTTACACTGGATCAGGAAAACTCATCAATTCTGAATCATTTAATGGAATCGATAATATAGTTGCTATTGAACAAATTACTGAATATTTAGCTGAAAAAGGTTGGGGGGAAAAGAAAACACAATACCGCCTTAGAGATTGGTTAATATCTAGACAAAGGTATTGGGGCTCACCTATACCCATGATTTACTGCAAAGCATGTGGAATTGTCCCAGTGCCAGAAGAAAATCTGCCGATCGAACTTCCCTTCGATGTTGAGTTCCGCCCCACAGGAGAATCACCACTTAACCTTTCTGAAGAGTTTGTGAATACAAAATGCCCAGAGTGTAATAAAGAAGCTCGACGTGAAACAGACACCATGGATACATTTATGTGCTCGTCATGGTATTACATACGTTATTGTGATCCAAATAATGAAAACAATGCAATAGACAGAGATATCGCAAACAAATGGTTACCCGTAGATCAATACACTGGCGGCTCTGAACATGCAGTAATGCATCTTTTGTATGCACGTTTTTTTTACAAGGCAGCACGTGATATGGGCTTAGTCCCAGGTGATGAACCTTTCACGCGTTATTACAGTCAAGGACAAATACTAGGTCCTGACGGAAAAAGAATGTCAAAATCAAGAGGTAATGTAGTACCTCCAGATGATCAAGTAACAAAATGGGGGGCAGATACGTTTAGAGCGTACTTAATGTTCCTTGGACCTTGGGAGCAAGGTGGACCTTATGATGTTGATGGCATCGTGGGTATTTCTCGTTGGTTAAATCGTGTTTGGAATTTAGTAACAAAAAAATCAGATGAATCGCACACAGAAAACATTGAAACCACTAAAAAATTGAGATACCTAACTCATAGTGCAATCGCCAAAGTAACCACTGATCTTGAAAACAAACAATTCAACACAGCTATTGCCACACTAATGTCCTTAACAAACGAACTCTACACTACACAAACAAATACCATAGCAGAACCAGCAATATGGGATGAAACCATTAATACACTTTTATTACTTATTGCTCCTTTTTGTCCTCACATAGCTGAAGAATTATGGGAAGTGCGAGGTAATAGTTATTCGATACACCAACAATCATGGCCAGAATACTCAGAAGATTTCACCAAGGAAGAAAATATTGAAATCCCAATGCAAATCAATGGAAAACTCAGAGAGCACATCACAATACCAAGAAATGCAGTAGAAAATGAAGTGTTCGAGTTGGCCAAAAAACTAGAAAGATGGAATGAAATAATAGGATCTAACGAAATTATCAGAGTAATTTATGTGCCAGAAAGACTTTTAAACATCGTCATTAAATCTAAACCTTAATTATTTTTATTATTCTGGGCCGGCTGATCGTCTAAAGGCTGATTATCGAAGTCATCTATAACTTCGCCACTGACCTCGCTTAATAAATCAACTAAAGGCTCATCTTCGTCAACTGCAGGTTCATTTTCATCAACTACGGGTTCATCTTCGTCAACTGCAGATTCATTTTCATCAACTACAGGTTCATCTTCGTCAACTGCAGATTCATCT
>PANZ01000019.1 GCA_002707835.1 Chloroflexota bacterium | reverse complement strand
TTTGTTTCAAGAGCTTCAATTATATTTGCACGTGTCATACGCATAATGTAACCGAAAAGCACTGCAGTCATTGTAAGAACAGGCATGATTAAAATTTCAGGTCGAGCTAAAGGAGATGTACCTGGCAAAACAATACTCGATGAAGGCAACCAACCCAAAGTCGAAGATAAAATCACTATTAGAATGAATCCTGTAACAAATTCTGGTAGTGAGATAGCCACTAAAGAGAGCACACTAACTGTGTGGTCGCCAGCAGAACCTCTACGTACTCCCGCCCAAACACCAACCAAAATTGCACTTGGAACAGCAATACAGAATGCTGCAATCGCAAGAACTAAAGAATTTTGTAATCGGCTTTTTAATATCTCAGTAACTGGTCTATCTTGTACTAAAGATGTACCAAGATCACCTTGGAAGACACCTCCGACCCAATTTAGATATCTCTTCCAAGGTGGTTGATCCAAACCCATTTGTTCACGTAAGGTTTCTAACGCACCAGGGGTCCTGCTTTTACCAAGTACTGCCTCGGCAACGTCTCCTGGCAATACTTCCGTGACACCAAAAATAGCTAAAGACACTACGACTAGAGTCAAAAGAATCAAAGCAAACCGCATCACCAAGAATCGGAGCATACCAATAGTGCTTTCTGGGTTTATATGAATAAAGAAGCACCTGTCCCACTACGTGATGTAGTGAAACAGGTGATAATTAATAATTAGGCTTCTTCAAACCATCCGCGTGATAGGAATGGCCATCGACTTGGGTGGGCTTCAATGTTCTGAACATTTGTAGCTACACCCATAAGAGTATTCACAAAGAACGGAATCACTCGGTAGGCTTGCTCAACCAAGTGTTTCTGAATTTGACTATATGTCTCTTTACGTGCATCTAAGTCTTCACCACGTGCACGTTCAATCAGTCCATCAAGTGCTGCATCTTTCTGATAAGTTTCATTCCAAGGTGCATCTCCGTGATAAACAATGCTCAAAGCAGCATCAGGATTTCTACCATTCCAGTTAACAGTACATAACTGAACTTCCTGATTTAGCCACCACTTAGACCAATATTCATCTTCAGGTTTCTTATCAATCCGTGCATTGAAACCTGCTTCACGTGCATATTCTTGGAATGTTAATGCAACTTCTTCATGCATAGCTGCACCCATCGTTACAATAGGAACTTCTAATCCATCTGCATACCCAGCAGCAGCAAGAAGATCTCGTGCTTTCTTTGGGTCATATTCTGGAATAGCAACGCTAGAGTCGTAATGAGGGTCATTAGGAGCAATTGGGTGGTCATTTGCAACAGCACCAAGACCTTCAATTACTTTCGCAACATTTTGCTCACGGTTCGATGCAGCCTGTAAAGCTTGACGAACACGTTGGTCATTAAATGGAGCAATTAGAGTGTTCATAGCCAACGTCATATAACTAGCAGACGTAGCCTGTGATGCTCTTGCGACACCGCTACCATCAACTTCTGGGACTGAAGCAGGTGTTAATCTATTCACCTGGTGAATAGCACCACCCTTTAACGCTTCAATACGAGATTCTGGTTCAGGCAAGTACGTAAATTGAATGCCATCAAAATAAGTATTATCTGCACCCCAATAATCTGTACGTCGTTCAAATGTAGTACCTTCACCTGGTTGATTACTAACCATTTTGAAGGCACCAGAACCAACATATTTACCTATACCCCAATTAGTAGGGTCATCATTTTGTGGAACAATTTTTCCTTGATAAAAAGACAAAGTGTTTACCCAAAATGCGTTCGGCTTGTCCAAAGTCATCTTGACAGTGTGATCGTCTATAACTTCTGTTCGACCACCTTTAGCAGGATCCAAAGAGCCTAATTGCCCAGTAGGTGGTGCTTCTAAAGCGAAAATTCGATCGAATGTGAATTTCACATCAGCAGCTGTCACTTCATCGCCATTAGAGAATGTATTATTTTTTCTTAAGTTGAAGATATATTCTTGTTGATCTTCAGTTTCCCAAGATTCTGCAACTGCACCTGTCATGGTAAGGTCATGTTGCTTGACTACCAAGTTTTCACCTGCTTGCCACCCAATAGCAGCTTCTGCATCACTCGTAAAGAACGCAGGGTCAGTGCTCGAAAGTTCTATGTCTGGTGCTGAGTTCAGTGTTCCACCTTTAGTACCTTCACCGCCGCCGCCAAAAGTATCACAACCAATAAGCGATGCACCGGCTAGACCTAAAGCACCAACACTAGCGCCACGCATCAGTCCACGTCTAGAAATCTTATTACGTTTCCAATAATTAGTATCCATAGTCCGNCACAAAANAGNGACAAGCCTCCTAAGTTCATCGAGGCGCACAAAGCTTCTTCTTAAAATAGTAAGTAAAAAGGTTCACCTCAGTAATTGCTGTANAAACACACTACCAGCAAAACCATAGGTCAAGTCAAGNTATCTATANAGAANAATTTTGNACAANTTTTTCGAATGCAATCCAGTTATCAACANTTTGNACAGNNGGNNNTAACNTAANATNGGTGTTNTANGGTCTATTAAGTAAAACTGGAACCATCGNTTCTGGTGCATCTTCTAAAACTTCAGGAGTATCATCCAGNTGAAAGTTAATATTNAAATTAATCCAAGTAGGCGCTTTTGATTGCTGTTTAGTATGCACAATAGGAATATCACCAATGCCATACAATTCAAGCCAATGCTGAGCAAACTCTAATTCTTCATCCAAACGAGCAGTTATGACAGTAACATCATATTCCATTAAAAAACGTTTAATCACCTCAATAGCTTGATCTACTGGGGGCATTTCGAGAACTAATTCGGTCTGATGAACAGCTAATAACATCTCTGCATAACGACTATCACCTAGCAGAGGCAACGCAACTCGCCGTCCAGTTTCAGCAANATCAACTCGTATACCCCAATGATCAAGAATATATCGTTGCTTCAGCCAAGCAACATCAGCTATTGTTCCATCAAAATCGAGTCCTAAATGCATCAAATTATATCNCACTTAATTCAGTGTTAAAGTTCGCTATATTTCAGACAAGTACGATGGAACTTTAATACTATGAACAGTATAGAACGTCTTCTTCTCGCTAAAGAAATGATAAAGTGNCTATGTCATCATTCTGTTATCCAAATAATATCAACAAAAAAATCTACGATTGAAATTACATCCTCTTTACATTGCTGTATTTTGTATAAATGCGAAGTAAACGAAAAACAATTAACGAGATACTAGCGAATACGCAAAAAAGTATAACGCGACTCACTCCTCAAGAAGCATATATTGCGCAAGAAAATGGATCGATTATTATCGATACTCGAGATTCTGCCGATCAATCTACTGAAGGAATTGTACCCCAAGCAAAATCAATTACTAGAAACACTTTGGAATGGAGATGTGATCCTGAAGCAGAATTACCTGATCCGCTACTTGCGCAATTAGATAAAAAATTAATTATCATGTGTAATGATGGATATTCTTCAAGTCTTGCAGTAAAAAGTTTAATGGACATCGGGCGCAAAGATGTCGCAGATATTATTGGCGGGTATCGGGCNTGGAAAAATTATGGTCTCCCTACAACAGACATGACTAATTCAAAAGATCGTAAATCAGATAAACAGCAAAAATTATGATAATCAAATCACCTAGTTGAATAGTACGTTCATTGATCCAAGTTTTAATAGATCCGAATATACCTAAAGAAAAACTACCTATAACGAATANCCATACCCATTCTTTNCCCAAATCACTAGAGAAAAAATACGCTACTGCNAACCAAATTANTGCAATAGCAACTGGCCAATAATAGATCACATTTTGCATACGNCACCTCAACAATGTAGTTTATTATCTGTAGANTAACNNCTTANAGAAGGTTCGTAAATGAAAAATAANANNCCNAAAGAAATAGCCNNTTTNTTATCAAAAATTTATGGNAANCAACTTGANCCAGNTAATTATGTACGTGGNGTCGCCATCAGTGGCAAACTTAGACTTAGTAAGNTAATNCCAAAAAGTAATATNCAANTANCNTCAATTACGAAAATNGTAGACCCNNTAATNAANGAANATTACTTGGCAAAAATTATCAGATCTGACGGTTCNGTTCATGCTGGTTTTGTTTGGGCAGAAGATCTAACTGAAATTTCTGGAGATACAAAATACATAAANTTTTTAAAAAAAATTGCTGATAGTTACNTGCAATTTAATTCTGAAGGTAAANCACTTCCAATAGANCNTGATGATAGAGTTGAAGATATCTTCTANTCTGCAGCTTTNCTCGGNCGNGCATATAAATTTACAAACNACGATCAATATTTANANGTACTTNTCGNTCANCTATTATCCGCAANNCCNGAAAGTAAAACAGGTCTNTGGTGGCACTGTAAATCTTCACCTTTCTTCTGGGGGAGAGGAAATGCTTTTGTTACTTTAGGTTTTGCTGAAGCGTTGAGTTACATACCATCGAATAATCAATCAAAAAAAGCAATCGAAAATAAACATCAACTACATATAAAAAATCTACTGCAATACCAAGATAAAAGTGGTGCTTGGCATCAAGTGATTAATCGTTCTGATTCATACCTAGAATTTACTGCAACAGCAATGATCGGTTATGCATTGGCACGTGGTAGATCTAACGGTTGGTTAGGATCATATGTGGATGGGCCGTTAGAACGTGCATGGCAAGCAGTTACCAACCGAATTGCTGAAGATGGATCGGTAAGAGATGCTTGTGTAGGTACAGGACCTTTAGAACATCTAGATGATTACATCAATCGTGACACAGTAAATGGAATAGATGATCGATCTGGATCTATGGCATTGTTGTTCAGTATTGAATACGGAACGCTTTTGGGCGAATTTTAAAGAGGAAGTGCTGTCGAAAAATCTGGAATCCCATCCCAGCGACCAGCATCTCCTGTTCTCATTACTGCAATAGTTTTTATTACTTCTGGGTTAGCTAAACCATGTGGAGCTTTACCAGATAAAACATTGATCACGCTTTCTGCTTGTTTACGAGAACATTCTTCAAGAAATGTAGGCGAATATCCTGCTGTATGTGGAGTAATAATGAGATTAGGCAAATCAAGTAATGGATTTTCTATTTCAATAGGCTCTTTTTCCGTTACATCAATCGCTGCTGCTTGAATTTGACCAGACTTAAGTGCTGTTAACAGTGCCTTCTGCTCTACCAACTGTCCACGTGCACAATTTACAAGAAGTGCAGATGGTTTCATAAGTGAAAAAATTTCTTCATTAAATAAGTGTTCTGTTTCTTGAGTCCAAGATGCATGTATTGAAATATAATCTGAAGTTCTGACTAATGTTTCAAGGTCAACCAAAGTAACGCCATATAAATCTGCAGTGGATTGTTCTACATAAGGATCACAGGCAATAATTTCTTTAGGACCAAAACCTCGAATTCTAGTAGCAAAAGCTCTCCCAATGTTACCCAGACCGACAATTCCGACTGTATGCCCACCTATACGTCTAACAGATTGTTGGAACCCGGTCACTGCACTAGGATTTTCACTCCATTCACCATTACGAACCGAAACGATACTGTCAAAAAGTTGGCGAGTTAAGGATAAAAGCATTGCAACAGCATGATCAGCAACCTCAGCAGTGTTTACACCTGGTACATTACACGCAAGTATGCCCAATTCAGTAGCGGCTTCAAGATCAATTGAATCAACTCCGACTCCCAAACGTGACACAATTTTTAATTTTGGACAAGCCTCGAGTACTTTTCGATTAGTAAGCAAACGTCCACCAATTAGTGCACCGTCAACATCTTTTAAGAGTTCAATGCTTTCTTCAATGGTAGTGACAGGAGCTTCAACAACGTCAAATCCTTCAGCTTCAAAAAGATCTCGTCTATTATGTGCACTAGTATGCATACCAATTTTGAACGTCATAAATATCTCCATTATCTAAACTCTTATGAATGTTTACGATTCGCAGCTCCCAAAGAACTACACCAGCAATAATTCCTCAGTATTAACCACTAACTTTTGACTTCAATCAATTCGATACGTACCTTCTCAGGGACTTCCATAAATGCTACACGAACCTTCGCACTTGCATTACGTGGGCTTTCAAGTAGTGTTGCTCCTAATTTTTCAAGACGCACAATATCAGTATCTAAGTCTGAAGAATCAAGACCAAAATGTTCTAATCCAAATTTCAATCCAGCATCACCTTGATTAAATTCTTGTCCTGGAACAGGTTCAGAAATACGAACAATTATATTATTCTCACTAGTACAAGTAATAAATCGATCACCTACGTCTCGAATAACGTCAGATTCTATAGTGAAATTAAATGCTTCCACCCACCAATCTGCAGTTTTCTTAGGATCGACTGACTTTATATGGATATGATTAATATTAAATGGCAAATGTTCATCCTTTCGTCTTATTCACGAATTCGAGATCGCCCAATTATACGCCAATTATCATCGACTAATGCTACGAGAAAAATAATTTGTTCTCTTTCACCATTAGCAAGAATGGCATCAACTGAAATATTTACACCTGTACGACCAATTTGGAAAGCATTTATTTTGTAGTCTGATGTTGCAAACCACTCTCTTCCTGATAGCGTCATTTCATAATCCGTTGGTGTGTCAAATTGACTTATATGACCTGTACCCACATCAATAAGAGGATATTTCGCAAGATCAATACATCTTGCGAAATCTGCAGTGTTCCATGCATCCAAGTGTTGCTGAACAACATCAATAGCTGCATCTGCTGAATGACTGGAATTTTCCAAATCATTAAATGAATCTAAGCCAAATCGCGCCTGTATTTTCCATGTCCCTTTTACTATCTGAGTAAGAATATAAGTCACACGATTAGAAAGGATAGGTTCATCATTTTCATCATAACGCGTCCAACCACCAGCAAGATGTACTTTGTGATCAGATTCATGAATACGAATAGGATCAATTCTATGTGTACGAACCCATCCAGAAGCTTTAAAGTCTTTCCAAGAGACAGCATTAGCATAATCATTTTTTGTTTCAAAGTATGACAGGCCGGAAGTGCTTAAGTATGAAGAATTCACTCCAGATGAAATACGCACATGTGGATATTGCATAACATTAGCCCAACCTTCTGCATTTTCAGAGTTGAACCATAAAAAAAATTCTTCGTACGTCTCTTCTGGACTTCGAAATGACATCTAACACCTCACATTGAGGTAATCAAATACCCACAATATTTTCAAGGATTTACCATACATAATCCAAGTTTTTCAATGCGTCTAAGAGCAAGCCAGCAAATAATGTAATACGGAAAAGCCCAGACAGGAATCAAAAATTTTACATTGGAACTACCGTCATCTTCTTCTTGTACAAGATGTTCAGTAGCTCTTATTGGACCTACATTCCAAGACCAAGAGTAATTTTCGACAACTGCAGTAATTTCAAATGGAACCCATATTCGAAAAAAAGTTTTTACCTTCCCTTTATGTCCTTTAATTAGACTTTCACCCTTAACATCAACATCAACTATTGACGGACCCCATAAAGGCCACAAATCATAGGTAGTTAATAACTTCCAAACAACCAAGTGTGGAATATTCATTTTTCGAGAAACTGACGTGTATTTCAATTAGAACTTCTATCATTTTGGAAAGTAAAATCTATTTTTGTTTACTTATTACGGATAAGGGTGCGAAAATTTTGCGATTCGACTTCATGATCAATGACCCTGTGAGGATATTGTAAACCACGCAGATCTCTTTCGGACAATTTCCAAGGTTCATGAATATTTTTTGAAGATATCACTGAAAGTTCTTTTACATATTTTTTAATATAATTACCAGAGGGATCGATTTTTTTTGACTGCAAAATAGGATTAAGAATTCTGTTCGGTCTTGTATCAGTACCAGTACCCGCTATCCATTGCCAATTGCCTACATTACTAGAAACATCTACATCTACCAACCAATGTGAGAAGTGTTTAGCACCTAAACGCCAATCCATACGAAGGTGTTTTGTGAGAAATGAAGCAACCACTAAGCGAATACGATTATGTATCCAACCTTCAAGCTTTAATTGACGCATTCCTGCATCAATTATAGGAAATCCTGTCATACCTTCAGACCATGCTATAAAAAGGTTTTTATGATCATTCCATTTGTAAGGTCGAGTTCTCAGATCGTCAGTAATAAACTCAGGAATATTAGCAACCAATTGTTGATAAAAATCTCTCCAGCATAATTGACGAGTGATATTTTCATGCACGGAAGTATCGATGGATTCAGAAATCATTGTCAAAGGAGAGATACATCCAAAATGTAAATATGGACTCATACGCGATGAACTATAGGCTAAATTATTGTCATCTTGAATATTCTGTAAATATCTATCCAATTGCTGATGTGCAATACTTTCTCCGCCTTTATCAATATTTGGAGAAACAGACAATTTTGTCAATTCACCTAAAGAAGGTATTGACCCTGATTGTATTTTTTCTGGTAAAGAAAATGATTTGACTTCCGAGGCCAAAGATCTACGAGGATAACTGATCCATTTTTTCCAATAAGGAGTGAAAATTTTATATGGCGTCCCAGTGCTGGATGTATATATCGCATTCGTATCAACAACTGTAGCACCAGGAAATAGCTTGAATTCGAGATTCTCTTTATAGCATTCTTTAGCCAATTCTTGTTCACGATTTTTAGCATACGGTGTGGAATCAGATGTTACATAAACACCAGAGGCATTGATATTTGTAGTGAGTTTGATCAATTCTTTTACTGGATCACCCTGACGAACAATTAAATCTGCACCTTTACTGATTAACGAAGAACGTAAATCATTGAGGGCATCAAGCAAAAAAGAAAGCGCATTAGGCCTCTCCATTGTGGTTCGAATGATCTTTTCATCGATCACAAACAAAGGTACTACAAAATGCGCATCCTTCACTGCCTCTGATAATGCTGGATGATCAACTGTACGTAAATCACGGTTAAAAAGAACGACAACTGTCTCCAACACTTTGACTATTATCCCACTTCCTGTGATGTCCGGGAGTCTTGCTTAGCAGCAGCCCAAATAGCCAAACCAAAGGCAGTTTTATTTACCAAATCAGCTATATTGTAGGTGATATTAAGAGCATCAAAATTCTCAAATCCTCCAAAATATCCTATGAAATAACCTATGGGATAAATAGCCCAACCAATTGTAACTATCCACTTGATAGTGTTAAATGCTGTCTGACTAGCTTGGTTATTACTTTGTGCATTTGCTTTAGATATTGGCCCTAGGAATATCTCATAGATAATGTAAGCCCATCCAATCATTCCAATAATAAAACCGACAGCTTCATTAATTATGCCAGCTTCTCCAAGAAAACCACCGACCAACATAACCAACGCTGCACCAAGTAATCTCCAAAAAAAGATTGAGCTTATGATCGTTACTGCGGCAACAATTAAGTAAAATTCGACAACTTGTAGAGGAACAGTAATGAACCAATCTACATATCGCAGAACTGTAGGCGTTTCCCCTAGCTCAACCCAAGCATCACGCATATAGAGGTAATGCCAAAACGCAACTCCTGTGACTAATGCAGCAACAGTCAGAGAAGTTTTCCATTTTCTAGATACATCTTGACGTTCAACAAGGAAAAAGACCGTTGAAGCAAGCATTATTGCGGTAACTATCCAAAAAGAGATACCTACATAGTCATCGATTTCTAGCATACATATTCTCCTTCTAAAATCATCGATTTTTTTGCACCAGAAGTAATATATCGCCAGTTTTATTTAAGATTACTAATTTTATGAACAAAATACCGAATCTCCCTACTAAATATGAAAGATTCGGTATTTAGTAATCAATTAAAGAGAAGAATCAAAAAGTTCATCTATTTTCAGTTTTGAATTCATCTAAAAAGCTAGTACTAGAGATTAGATAGTCAGGTAATTTTAGCTTATTATTAATACTTTGCCGGTGTAGCTCAGGGGTAGAGCAACTGTTTTGTAAACAGTAGGTCGTTGGTTCGAATCCTACCGCCGGCTCCATACATAAGCTTATGCAATGCGACTTTCAGCAATACTATAGTTACATAGGGTAATTAAATTAAGTGATTTTAATTGCTGTCGAATGCTTCACAACGTACCGGGTCAGTTGGAACAAGATGGGAACACAGAAATTGAATGCAGATGTGATCGTTATTGGTGCTGGCATAGTGGGGTGTTCGGCTGCTCTCCATCTTGCCGAGGCAGGTATTTCTACCTTGGTATTGGAGAAGGGTGAAATCTCTGGTGAAGCGTCAGGGGTGAACATGGGAGGACTCGGAGGAGCAGGCTGGGGCAAATCCCCTTCACTTCAAGAACATTTGACAATGGGTAGTTTGGATATTTTTAAGAGGTTACAAAACGAGTTAGGCTATGATCTTGAGTTTCGTCAGTCTGGCTCTTTTACAGCTATCCATAATGAGGCGCAATACGCCTACGCTAAGAAACAAGTACTGGAGGGGCAAAACAACGGGTTCAACCTTGAACTAATGAGTTCGTACGAGGCTAAAGCACTAGAACCTGAGCTGAGTCTAGATATGCTTGGATATGTATATAGCCGTTTCAGAGGACAAGCTGATCCATTAAAAACTACTCGGGCGTTCGGGCAAGCCGCAATTCAGGCGGGTGCGACAATAGAAACGGGTACCGAAGTTACGGCGATGAAGCCTCAGAACAAGGCGTGGAAATTAGAGACTAACAAGGGATCCTACGAGTCAGGAGTTGTTGTTTTTGCGGCTGGGGCGTGGAGTAAATCACTTGGGAACATGGTGGGAGTAGAAATCCCAATTGAACCGATTATTGGTCAAATGTGGGCAACAGAACCTCTTCCTCCGAGAGTTTTTGGAACGATTGGCTCATTTGAATCTCGGTTCCACTGGAGTGAAAATTTGTATGCAGGTATGGGATATCCTCCCGAACTAACTCATTCAGGTAGCCAACGTTTGACAAGGCATCTCTACGGTAGGCAAAGGAAAAGCGGTGAAATCATATTCGGTGGCGATAGAAGAAATGTTGGCTTTAACAAAACCATTGAAGGCTCCGGAATTGACGTCAACAAGGGACATGCTACAGAGATACTACCGTTACTTATCGATCTTCCTATCGCGACTACTTGGTCAGGTCTTATGCCATTCTCAATGGACGGGAATCCGATTATTGGGCGGGTGCCACATAATGAAAATTTGTTCGTCGCGACCGGGCTGGCATCCTCGGGGTTCGGAAGGGGGCCAGGTGCTGGTATGTTAATCGCGGACTTGGTTGCAAAAGGCATTGCCCATCCCGTTTTACACGAATCTGATCTAGCACGATTTGCTAATTAAGCTATCAAGCGCTACTTGATATTACATACAATAAGCCACCTATACATTGTGCTAGATGGACAAGGCTCGACGAGATCAAACGGTATACATTGGTTGGATTTGTAAAAAAGTAGGTCGTTAGTTCGAATCCTACCGCCGGCTCCATGTTTGCAGTTTACTATTCCTTACATTACCAATACCTCATATTTCTTTACGAAAAACATGTAAAAAGATAGACTGCAAATCTAAATTTGTAATGATTTAGTTCGAATAACCAAGAAATATAAAAGGTAAAGTTTAAATCTACCTACTAAAATCGGAGAAGAAATGACCTATAAAGAAATTTTGTATAGTACAGAAAATAGAATAGCCACGCTTACTTTAAATTGTCCTGAAAAACTCAATGCGATGGGACCAGTATTATTAGCAGAATTCGAAGAAGCTATAAAAGAATTCAACCGTGATGATCAATCACGTGTTCTAGTAATCCGCGGTGCAGGACGAGCATTCTCTGCTGGTTATGCAATTGGAGGTGGTGACAACCATGGAAGCGAGCAAACTGTTGATGAAGATAGAGATCGACTAGAAGAAACTGCACTTCGATGGCTATCACTATGGGAATCACCTAAACCAATAATCTCTATGGTTCACGGATATTGCCTGGCAGGTGCGAGCATGTTAGCCGTCATGGCTGACTTAACCTTTGTAGCTGACGATGCCAAAATTGGATTTCCTTCACTGCCTATTGGCAGTGGAGATATTGAGACATTTTGGTATTGGTTTGTAGGCCCAAAAAGAACCAAAGAAATTGGATGGCTTTTAGGTACTACAATTTCAGGCAAGCAAGCACAAGATTGGGGTTTTGCAAATGAATCATTTGCACCAGAAGATTTAGAAACAAAGACTTACGAGAAAGCCCAATTAATTGCCCGACTCCCTCTTTCATTACTGAATTTGAAGAAAAAATCTGTAAATAGAATCATGGAATTTCAAGGGTTCAGAGCTGCAGTACTTTCAGGATCTGAATGGGATGCAGTTGCACATGCAACAAACGCAGTTAAAGAAATGCAAGGAAGAATGGCTGAAGGTGGCATGAAAGGTGCTATCCAGTGGTTTAACACAGAAGCATAAAAAGTGACCTGAATAGAAAGAAATGAAATGAACATTCGTAATGTCCCTGAGGAAATTAAAACTGCTGTTGGGGAAGAAAGAGCATCAAAGGCTAGCGAAACAGCGAGTGCAGCTGCAGAGAGATTAGATCGTGATAACTTTTGGCACCAAGAGTCAGCAAATGTATATAGAGCACAAACTTGGACTGAAAAAAAATGAACGAATTACATTGGCTAGAAGCACATGAAGCTGCTGAGTTAATTGCGTCCAAGAAATTATCACCTGTTGAATTAACGCAATCATTACTAAATAGAATTGAAAAGTATGATCCAGGGCTAAATGCATT
This sequence comes from Chloroflexota bacterium, assembly GCA_002707835.1. Lineage (GTDB taxonomy): Bacteria > Chloroflexota > Dehalococcoidia > UBA2979 > UBA2979 > UBA6955. The sequence continues at coordinate 47,313 of PANZ01000019.1, read as the reverse complement.
CCTTACTATGCGACCTGAAGCTTCTTTAGCAGCTGCTAAGGAAGCTGAAGATATAGTTATGAGAGATGACACATCACTCGGTCCATTACATGGAGTTCCATTCGCGCTAAAGGATATTATTGATGTGAGCTCATGGCCAACAACAGCTCATTCAAAAATCCTTGCAGATAATATTGCCGAGAAGGATGCAGAAGTGACCGCAAGGCTAAAGGCGGCCGGCGCAATTTTACTAGGGAAATTATCTACACATGAATTTGCATTGGGAGGACCATCATTCGATCTTCCGTGGCCACCAGCAAGAAATCCTTGGGGAAGAGAATATTATCCTGGAGGTTCATCCAGTGGTTCAGGTGCAGCAGTTGCTGCAGGTTTTGTGCCTATTGCATTGGGATCTGACACAGGAGGATCTGTACGTGGCCCTGCATCAATGAATGGATTACTAGGGATGAAACCAACTTATGGCCGAGTCAGTAGAAACGGTGTTGTCCCTCTGTCTTTTTCACTTGATAACGTAGGGCCATTAACACGAACAGTCCGAGATAACGCACTTGCATTATCTATCATATCTGGTTTCGACACAAAGGATCCTGCAAGTGCTGAACTAGGTGTGCCCAACTTCTCCAAAGACTTAGATATAGGTGTCAAAGATTTGAGAATTGGTGTGATAAGACATTTCTATCAAAAGGATATGATCGCAGGTGATGACGTCATTGCTGCAATGGAAGAAGCGTTAACTGTACTTAGTGACAGTGGAGCTCAAATCCAAGAAATAAATACGCATCCACTTATTGATTACGCAACGTGCAATAGAATTATTCTTTTATCTGAAGCATGTGCAATTCATCAGGAATGGCTCACAACCCGGGCGAATGATTATGCAGAGTCGACTTTAAGCAGACTACTCCCAGGCACTGCGTTTAGTGCTGTAGATTATGTTCAGGCATTGCGAACAAGAGCACGGTATGCTGCAGAATTTAACACATTCTTCAATAATTTCGATGCGGTAATCACTGTTAATAATATGGAGGCTGCTTTTCCGATTGAAGACTCTGCTGCACGTGAAAAATATTATCCAAGACAAGCAAGAGCGCCTTTTAACGTGACTGGTAATCCTGCTCTAGCAGTACCGATTGGATTCAGTCATGAAGGACTTCCAATATCAATGCAAATTATTACGAATCAATTTGATGAAGCAATGGCATATCGTGTTGCTGCTACTTATGACAAAGTGACGCAATGGACTGCAAAACATCCTGATTTAGATAAAACGGCCACTCTACCTGCTGAGTAATACATAAAGATTAAGGAAATAATGTGACAGATCCACGAAACTTTTTAGATGAATGGATTCAACTCGTAAATAATGGTGATATCGAGAGCCTGCTTAACTTATATGACAATGAAGCCATATTGATACCAACTTTTTCTAACGGAATACTAAATACGCCAGAAAAATTACGGGGATATTTTGAAGAGCTTGGAAGCCGTGAAGAGCTAAGTGTTAGTGTTAATGAAAAATATTTGGTTGTTCAAGAATTACAAAATCAGATATTTGCTCTTGGTGGCATTTACGACTGGCGCTTCAATGTTGAGGGAGAGGTCCAGAATTTTGAAGCTCGATTTAGTTACCTCGTTGATCTTTCTAAACCTAGTCCAATTTTACATCATCATTCATCGCAAGTACCTCGAACGCTGTAAAAATAGACTTGGCTTTGGGTATAGGATTCGAATTGACTCATAGACAAAGTGAAAGTTAGCATTACTGCATTAAGAATGCTTACTTAAATATTTTCTAAAAAATCAATATAAAAATTTGGCAATCCAATTTCCTTAGCACCTTTTAACATTGTTTCTTTATATGCGAGAGAGGGTGAGTAGCCTGCTAAATTTGGTGATACAACCTGATATGTACGACATGTAATTAGATCATCAGCAGGTGTCCGAACTTGAACGTTTTTCCTTTGATAAGCAGGCGGTGTTCGAAATACACCTTCTTGCTTATCAAGTTCCTCGGAATCTTCACCATCAATCAACCATAATGCTCCCCATACTGATTCATCTGAAGATGATTGGATATCGCCAACTCCACCCTGCCAAGTGTTTTCACTACGAATTGTGAAAGCGAGTCGAAAATGAGGTAACTCTGCAATAGTAAGAAATTGCGCAGAAGGACAATGAATATGTAATCGGCTTTTATTCAAATTTGAACCGAAACCAAAGTAAAAAAAAGGAGATCTCATTACTACCCCGCACGATAAATTAAGTTATTTGAACTGACTGTCAGGATACATTAATCCATAATGATCTCGAAGAGTAACACCTTCATAATGTGTACGGAATATTCCACGTTGCTGTAACAAAGGAATTACTTCTGCAATAAAAATATCAAACATTTCAGGTAATACTGGAGGCATCAGATTAAACCCATCTGCTGCTTTGTCATTTATCCAATCTTCCATCAAATCAGCAACTTGTTCAGCGGTACCTGCAAATGTGTAATGACCACGTGCACCAGATAGTTTAGACAATAATTGACGAAGTGTTGGTTGTTCATTTCGAATTAAATCGACAATTAGTTTCGGTCGACTAACTCCTCCTTGCAAAGTTTCTGGGTCTGGAAAATCATCAGGAACTAAAATCCTATCAAGATCTATATGAGAAAGATCTATACCACCAAAGGCTACTGATAATCTTTTAAGACCCGTATCTATGTTGCCAAGTTCATCCAGTTCACGAACATATTGATGCGCTTGAGCTTCAGTAGAAGCAATCACTGGACTCAATCCTGGCATAATTACACATTGATCAGGAGAACGTCCTTGAGAAATTACACGAGATTTAATATCACGATAAAAATCTTGCGCTGCCGACTTTTCCAATACCGCTGTAAAAATAGCTTCTCCATGTTTAGCTGCGAATGCACGACCAGGTTCAGATGATCCTGCCTGTACATGAACTGGTCGGCCTTGAGGACCACGTGGAACAGTTAAGGGGCCGTTCACATCATAAAAATTACCATGATGATTAATAGGTTGAATCCGGCCTGGAAGTGTATATTGCCCATTCAAACGATCATCTAATACCGCATCTTCAGCCCAACTATCCCAGAGGCTATTAACAACTGTCATAAATTCATCAGCACGACCATATCGTTCTTCAATGCCAGCTTGAGGATTGTCACTATAGTTTGTGGCCGCTTCAGCTGAGGATGTGGTGACAATATTCCAAGCGACACGACCGTTACTCAGGTGATCAAGAGAAGCAAATTGTCTTGCCAGATTATACGGTTCAACATAGGTAGTTGAGGCAGTGCCAATAATTCCTATTTTTGAAGTGATCGCTGCAAGTGAGCCCATCAATGGTATGGGATCTAAGACAGCACGTGGAGTATGCTCAATATCAGAACCCAGTGCCAAAATATCGGATAGGAAAATAGAGTCAAAAAAAGCATTTTCTGCCTTTAACGCTAAATCTTTGTAATACCGAAAATCAGTCAACAAAAAAGGAGAGGCTGACGGATGCCTCCATGCAGCCTCATGATGGCCACGACTATGAATAAAAAGATTCAAATGTACTTGCCGCTTCATTTCATTACACCTATGCAATTTCAGTATTAATTAAAGATGGCAACAACTATAGCATTATCACAATCAAAAAAATGACCACTTCTAATACAAAGTTCAATAACGTCACTAAAATGTAAGATATCCCAAATATCTTCTACTTAAAAGAACAAAGCGATGTAATATGTATTAGTTTTAGGAGGAAAAATGAATACTTTAAAAGATAGACTAAAATCTGGGCAGACTGCAGTTGGAACTTCAGCTTTAGCAAACAGTGATGTTAATTTTTTAGGCGATACAGATTACGATTTTATTTTCTTTGATACACAGCACTCTGCTGTTGAAATTAAACAATGGCAACCAAGTATCCAAACTCTGAAAGGGAAAAAACCTACACCAATAGTACGAGTCAGTGACAATCGTGCAGATTTGATTTGTTACGCGTTAGATGCTGGTGCCAGAGGAATCATTGTGCCAATGGTCAATACTAAAGAAGAAGCTGCCGCTATGGTCCAATCATGTAAATACTACCCTAAAGGAGTACGAAGTAATGCAGGTATTCGTGGTGAATGGGGTGATTTTGATAATTACAGAGACTATCTCGACACAGTAAATGAAGAACTTCTGATTATTCCTATGATTGAGACAACTGAGGCTATGGAAAATATTGATGATATCCTCAGTGTTGAGGGTATCGATGTCCTTCTTGTTGGACCATCAGATTTATCAATTGCACTTGATGTACCATTAGATTATCCATCGGATACGTACCAAAGCGGACTCGAAAAAATAGCAAATGCATGTAAAAATCATGGAGTTACAGCAGGTATGTACTTCATTCCTCCGGGAATGGATCCGAATATGTATGTTGAAAAAGGCTTTAAATTCTTTACCTTGCCATGGAACGAATGGGCAATTACAGGTATTCGAACTGGCCTAGCAAATATTAATAGATAATCCAAAATGACAGTTCTCCTTATTTGCAGAGGAGAACTGTCATTTAGTTATGGCTTAGAACTAACTCAAAGCTTTTTTGAGTGTGTCCGAAGGATTACCCATAGCGGGAACAAACACACCTACTGCATGTAAAATTGCCAATCCCAAAATTGGTGTAAACACACGTATCAAAATATCAGTGTCTGTTAACAAACCAACCATGAAGCCTATAGTCCCAATAGATAGTCCCCAGAACATGACATGATCAATGACATTTTTATATGTTTTAGAAGCATAACGACCTATAAAAGGAATCAGCGCAACAGTGAGAACACCGACAAAGATGGAATGATCCAGAGCCAACATTAACCTTCGAGGTATCGAATCAAAATCATCTTGCGAAATGTAATTCACTAATAAGTAAACAAAGATACAGAGATTTACGACAACAAAAACACTTGCAATCACTCCGTATCGAGCATTCCCTGCAGCAAAGAATGAGGTGGAACGAATAGCAGGAATCATCCTTACCACAAAAATACCTATCCCAATGATTTCAAAAGGCAGGCTCAACATAACCAGTGGGATCAAATCTAATATTAAACCTACAACTACAGCAACGCCTCCAAGAAATGGCAGTCCGATCTGCAACCAACCAGCGCGACTTGCAGGCTGTAAAGTAGCACCTTTATTTAATATCCATTCTGAAAAAACCATTCCTACAGGAATAAGAAATCCCACAATCATCGCAGCAGGATGTGCTTCTCCAAGTCTAGCAGGAATACCACTATCTGGATTTGCGATAATAATCCCATAGAAAACTCCAAACACAGCACCGATGACTGAGGTAGCTAATCCTGCAAGGATTCCAAGATGCGGGACACTAAGCGTCGTTCCACGCGCTTGTCTAAATCCCCAAAAGGCAAATCCTAAAAGGATAATCATCATGAGCGCTCCAAGGATTGGTCGAGCAAGATTGGTAGTCGTGAGGAAGGCCATATTGTAAGCAGCTGCAACTAATGGAGCTGCAACGGCTAAACGACTTATTGTTTTATTATCAGGATCGTTAGATCCAAATAACACTAATGCACCAGCAAAAACACCCCCAGTAATCCAAGCTAGAGTCCCTATGTGAAGATGTGTAAGAAGGGCTTTACGTTCAAAATCAACTAGATCAAGACCATTCAAAATACCTACCACAACTGTATAAATAAATAACAACATGCCAGCTTGTAGAATCCAGCGAATTTCACCTAAATAGGGAATAGATTGATTTTCAGTAGTCATACCATCTCCAATCATCGAGTCATTTCACTATAAACATATTAAAAAAATCTAACCACTTTATTGCAATGGAGAAAAATCAGTCATCGTAATGAGACGATTTTCAATATGATCAACTAAAGGTCCATTAGCTTCCGATTCAGACCTTGCCTTATTCCAATCGGGATCAGATCCGAAAGCTGCCCAAGCTTGCGCACGTTGATTCGCATCTTCAAATGCAAGAATGTACCAAAGCTCGTCATTACGACCACCGATGGAATTACGCCAATATGCAACATTCTGGATACCATGCTTTTCAAAAAGTGCCATCGTATGATCCCGAAAGCGTGCCATTAAATCGTTCATACGACCATTTGTTGCTGTATATATTCTTAATTCATGAATCATTAAAATCTCCTGATCAATATTTGCATAGGATGATAACAAAAAACATGAGACAGTTAGTATGAGGTGAACATATGACCGATGTTGACAAACATCTAGAATTATCGAATTTGATGAAAACTAAAGAATTCGAAAAAATGCGCGTACTCTATGGCATCCCGCAGCCAGAGAATAGCAATGATCCTCTCACTTACGAAGAGGTCAGTATATTTTACGACAATATGTTTATGGAAATAGCAACTGCATACACAAGACATGGTGGTACCGACGATCCACACCAATCACCTTCACTAAAGAAATTAAGAATTCTTAAAGATTATCTAGAGATTTATCACAAAATTTATTAACCATGAAAAGTCAATCAGGGGATTCATAACGACAGCATCGCACATATCAATATCTAATGCGAAACTGTATGGCATGGCAAGTGCAAACAACGAACAAGAATTTGAAAATGTACAAGATCGTCTTGCAATACCTAGACAGACAGTTCCTAAAAGAGCTCCAACTGAACGTGTAAATAATTTTGAGGAGACATACCTACCCCTTCAAATGGATATGGCTATCGTAGAGGCATCCAGATGTATTGATTGCCCTTCCGCACCTTGTATATCTGCATGCCCCGTTCATAACGATATTCCAGGAGCCTTAAAATTATTAGAAACGGGTGACATCGTAGGTGCAGCAAATAAATTTCGTGAAACCTCAACACTTCCAGAAATGTGTGGAAGACTCTGCCCCCAAGAATCTCTCTGCGAAGGAGATTGTGTAGTTGGATTTGCTATTAGACCAGATGGAATCAAACAACCACCTGTCGCTATAGGAAGATTAGAATCTTTTGTAACAGATTCACAACGTAAAGAAATAGGTGGATTCCCAACACCAATACCACAACAGACAACCGGATTCCGAGTTGCAATTATTGGCAGTGGACCTGCAGGTTTAACCGTAGCTGAAGAACTGCAACTTCGAGGTCACCAATGTACTATTTTTGATATGTGGCCTGAACCAGGTGGAGTCCTTCGATATGGTATACCCAATTTTAAGATGAACAAAGAATTACTAGAATCAAAGCTAAGTTCTTTACAAAAATTAGGCATTAATTTTGTCAACAACACCAAAATCGGAGTTGATATAACCCTAAAAGAACTTCATTTAGATCATGGATATGACGTTATCTTCATTGGCACTGGTGCAGGGATAGGGAATCTTATGCGCCTTGAAGGTGAAGAGCTTCAACATGTATATCAGGCCACAGACTTTCTTGTACGCGGAAACTTAAAACCATATGAACTCCCCCCAGAACAACAAGAACAACCATATATAGGGAAAAATGTAGTTGTAGTGGGCGGTGGAGATACATCTATGGATTGTGTACGTACTGCCATTCGATTAGGTGCTGAAAGAGTAATTTGTGTTTACCGCAGAACTGAAAACGAAATGTTGGGACGAGCTGAAGAACGTATACATGCAAAAGAAGAAGGCGTTAAGTTCCTTTATCTAACAACACCAGTTCGTTTTATCGGAGATGAGAACGGTCAGGTGAAACAAGTAGAGCTTATCCGTATGGAACTGAGTCAACCTGATGAAAGCGGCAGAAGAAGACCTGTACCTATTGAAGGATCAAATTTCATGGTTGATGCTAGTTCTGTAGCAATTGCGATTGGATATGGTCCCGATAAAGAATTCGTAGAATCTGCTCCTTTTGAATCAAATCAATGGCATCTCGTAGAAGTAAATTCACGTACAGGTCAAACAAACATTCCATATGTCTTCGCAGGCGGAGATGCTATTAATGGTGCAGATTTAGTTGTGACAGCTATTGCAGATGGAAAACGTGCAGCAACTTGGCTACATTCATATCTCTTGGGGCTAGAGAAAAAATAATACCTCTTTTCGATCTCCCAATTCATGTGTGACATAGGTAAGATGATATAAATTAACATACCTATTGAAAGTGAAACGCATGAAAATTACCAATATCGAAACATTTATTGTTGATGCAGGTTGGCGTCCCTGGGGATTTGTCAAAGTGGAAACGGATGAAGGTATTACCGGATGGGGAGAGTGTAGTGATGGAAGATCGCCTCAAGGAGTAGCAGCAACAATAGCTGATCTCGAACCTATACTTCTAGGTCAAGATCCTCGTGAATTTGAAACACGATTTTGGGATATGTACCGTGGAACACGACAAAGTCTTGGAGGAATCGCGGCAAAAGCAATGGCGGGGTTAGATTGTGCATTTATAGATATTAAGGCTAAAAGTTTAGGTATATCAGTAGCAGAACTTTTTGGGGGTCCAGTGCGGGAAAAAGTACGTGTCTATTGGTCTCATTGTGGCTCTTCCAGAATTCAAAATTACGAGTTAATTGGGGTGCCACAACTTCGGACATGGGATGACATATCAAATCTTGGTAAAGAAGTGGTAGATAGAGGATTCACAGCACTGAAAACAAATGTTATTGGTCCTGGTGATTCTCCAGTACGAATTAGCGGAGGATTCGGTGGACCGAAAGGAACTACTGATCAAGTTATTACCAAGGGTGGATTAAAACACATCGAAAAGTTAATCGGAACGTTTCGTGATGCTGTCGGGCCAAATGTTGATATTAATCTAGATCTTAATTTTAACTTCAAAACAGAATCATGCTTAAGAATTGCAAAAGTATTAGAACAATTCGATTTACTTTGGCTGGAAATAGATATGTATGATCCTGAAAGTTTAAGACAAATAAAAGACTCAACTACCACACGTATTTGCACTGGGGAAAATCTATTTTATATGCGAGGATATCTACCCTATTTCCAACAACATTCGGCAGATATTTTCATGATTGATGTTCCTTGGAATGGCTTTAGTCAATCCAAGAAAATTGGAGACCTAGCTGAAGTATTTGAACATAATGTGGCGCCACATAATTATTATAGCCACCTTTCAACCTTCATTAGTGCAGCGCTTTGTGCGACTCTTCCAAATATCCGTATCATGGAAATAGATATAGATGATGTCCCATGGAAAGATGACCTAACAACCAATACGCCAGAAATTATTGATGGTTATATGACTATCCCCAATGGCCCTGGGTGGGGCATTGATATTAATGAAGAAGTTGCGCGAGCTCATCCTTGGGATGGGACAAAAGTTGGATATCAAGGAATGATCTCTGCACCCCAAGACGTGCTGTTTGGAATGCCAAGTTAAGCATTGGAGTACGATATGACTCAAGTTAGTGGAGCAAGTCTGTTAGCAAAACAATTACGTGTGATGGGCATAGACACCATTTTTACTGTTCTTGGTGGTCCCATGATTGATGTGCTAGCACAAGCATCGAATGAAGGCATCAAAGTTATCAATTGCCGACATGAAATGAATGCTGCATTCGCTGCATCAGCTTGGGGGTATATTAATCAAAAACCAGGAATAATGGTGGCTGCATCTGGCCCTGCGATGACAAATACTGTCACTCCTATGTACGTATCAACAAAAAGTGCAATGCCTTTAGTCATTTTAGGTGGTTCAGCTGCTGAAGGTACTCTCGGCCTAGGTTCATTCCAAGAGTTAGATCAGACATCATTTGCAAATCCAGCTGCAAAATGGGTCCAGCGTGTCGATAACACACACCATATTCCTGAATTACTCTACCTAGCTTTCGGTAAAGCACAAAATGGTCGTCCGGGTGCTGTCTATTTGGATTTTCCTGGTAACATACTGTCTGACACAGTCGATAGCAATGACATCGAATTGAGAGAAAAAAGTCCAAATATACCTCCTCCGCAACCTGATCCAACAGCTATTAAAGATGTAGCTAACATGCTCACTACAGCCGAACGACCTCTGGTCATTATTGGTAAAGGTGCCGCATGGAGTGATGCTAGCCTCGCACTTACTGATCTTATAGATAAAGGTATCCCTTTCATCGCTTCACCAATGGGTAGAGGTGTTATCCCTGATGATCATGAACTGAATATGGGTGCTGCACGATCAAAAGCAATGTCAGAAGCTGATGCAATTTTAATGGTAGGGGGAAGATTCAATTGGACTTTTCAGTTGGGAAAACGTTTTAAATCAAATGCAAAAATCGCACAAATTGATATCCAAGCCGATGAATTTTTTTCTGCAGCGAAAACAGATATCGGAATAATTGCTGATGTTAATACAGGCATCCAAGCATTGAATGAGACAATGAATGATGTGAATTCTCTTAAGAAAAACAATACATGGATAGAGGATTTGTCGACCAAATGCACAGAGAATGAAGCTTCTATCCAAGAACAAACCGTCAGTAACCAAGAACCTATCAATCATTACCGACTTCTAGCTGATATCCGTGATTCTGTGGAACGAGATGCAATAGTCACTGAAGATGGTGAATTAACTATGGCTATCGCAAGGCAAATAATGCCGACACATATCGCTCGACATCGACTAGGTGCTGGGACAACAGGTTGTATGGGGACTGGCTTACCGTATGCTTTAGGTGCAAAACTTGCAAAGCCTGACAGGCAAGTAATCGCAATACTTGGAGACTACGCTTTTGGAGCTGCCGCAATGGAAGTTGAAACTTGTGCACGATGGAATATTCCGATCGTTATTATCGTTTCAAATAATGCTGGTATCGCAGCACATACTATACAAGACAGAAGTTTTAGTGAGGATGCTCCACCAATTGCCGCACTACTCCCCATACACTATGAAAAAATGGTTGAGATGGTTGGAGGTTATTCTGAGAGAGTAACGAACCCTGATGAAATAAAACCTGCGATAACTCGAGCACTCGCTTCTGGAAAAGTATCTCTGCTCAACGTGATTACTGATCCTAAAGCGCAACGCCGTGGCGGTGGATATTTATAGTTACAAATATTCATTATCGTGTATATCCACTTCTTTCTGGGTAAGTGGTCTTTCCCCAGAAGGGACATATATAACGGTAGTGGCTACAACTTTATCCCACAACGTCTGACGATCTTTGTCCCAAAGAAGCCAAGCAGCAGCTACTACTGGAACAATAGAAAACGTAAACGATGATGCGATCCCAAAAAATAAAACTGACTTAATAAGCCATTCTCGTAAAAACATATACCAACCACCTGCTCGCATGCTATTTGAGCGAATAACATATAAGTTAAGAATTTTCTTTCCTGGTGTTTGTCCGTGGCGTAAACATAGTATCTTCCAGGTGGCATAAGCTAAAAAGATCATAAAAGCTAATAGCCCCAATAGAAACGTAAAAAATCCATCCGTACCAAAAATCAATCCGAAAATTATAGCCACAAGACTTAATCCAATTATGCAATCTAACACTGCATCTACGGTGAAAGCTCCTAATCGACGTAGTGGTGTAGCAAGTACAATATCTTCGGATACAATTTCAGATTGCTGCATTATGTTTATATCTTCTGTTGATGAGGCCAAAGATGGAACATCACTAATAAAGGTGTCATTGTCGCAAGTAGAACAGTTGTGGCCATGATCAAGCGGAACGGTCCAGGATCGTGCTGATCAGATAAAGCTATCACACCAAAAGTAAAACCAACCATACTTGCAACCAAATATACAAGAACAACATAGACGTGATTAACAGAAGCTGTTTCTCTTAAGATACTGAATAAAATTCCAGCAAATATACAATAGGCAAGTAAGGCAACAAAAAATGCTACTAGAATAGGACCAAACCCTTCAGATAATGTCGTTTCACTGCTTATATCACCGTGTAACCACAAAGCTTCAAGTGACTCAATTGCTGCAACCAATGTAACTAAATACAAAACCCATCGTAAGGGACGCCATTTATTTGAAATACGCCCAATGCCAATAACAGAACAATATGCACCTGCTAAACCTAAAGATAAACAACTAAAAGTGACTCGTAGCAACGTTTGACTTGCGTCATCAAAACCTAACCACAAAAAAACAACCAACAAAACAATCCCTGGCAACGTAACAGCAGCACATAGCAATGGAAGATATTGCGCAAATGGAGCACGGTGAGGATTATCGCGAGCAGATTGAGAAATTTGTAAACTCATTACAGTAAGCACTACCCAAAAAACAATAAGGATTTCACTCCAAAAAATATCAAACAGTACATCATGATCAAAGGAAACTCTAGCAGCAATTAACCCCATAACGATCCATGAACAAAGAATAACCAGTAGGAAAATTACACCAATACGAGGCCATCCAGATTGTGGTATTAACGAAGTGATACCATCTGTTTGATCAACCATTTAAATACTCCTAGTCATCAAACACAATAACACAACGACCTCTTGTCCCACCTGCTTCAAGTCGACGATGAGCATCTGCTGCTTGTAACGAAGAATAAGTTGCAGCTACTCGAAGTGTTATCTTTTTTTCTTCAACATGAATTCTAAGTGCTTCCAGCAAATCTGCACGATGATCATAGTTACGGACCATAGTCTGGTAAAAATGTATACCACGTTCACCAGTGCCTTCCCATCCACGTACTGAAGCAAAACCTCCTCCATCACGGACGGCACCAACAGCAAACTCTCTTTGGACTGCACCATCGGCAAGTCCATCCACGCCTTCGGGCAGAACTTTCCGTATTTGCTCTGAAATATCGTTTCCACGTGGCACAACTACATCAGCTCCTAAATCATATACAAGTTGCTGATCAGCTTCTGAAGAATCAGCGATCACACGTAGACCTTCAGCTTTCGCTAATTGAACGACATATCCCCCATAACATCCCGCGGCACCTGTCACTGCTAATGTTTGACCGGGTTGTAATGCTAATTCATCTAAAGACAAACGAGCTGTAAGACCATTCATAGGTAAAGTGGAGGCCTCAATTAATGTTGAACCTTGAGGAATTTTCACAACAGAGTCTGTCTGCAAAACAATACTTTCACGATATGCTCCATGATCACGGACAGGAACTACCATAGCCATTACCTGATCTCCGACTGATAATTCACTCGTACTGTTTGGGCCAATTTCATCAATAACACCAGCTATATCCATGCCGGGAATATATGGTGGAGGATCTTTTTTTAATGCTTCAGCACGAGAACCATTGCGCAACATTGTATCTGTTGGATTAACGGTAACAGCGTGTACACGTATTCGAACTTCATCTTGAGCTGCATGAACTTCAGGAAGTTCCACAATTTCTAGGACATCCGGATCACCAAAATTAACTACACCTATACCTTTCATCAAACACCTCTCTCTAAAATATAATTATTAATTAGCAGCAAAGTCATACCGCTCTGCAGCTTGTTCCAACACCACGTGCAAATCTTCTTCTAGTAAATATCTATCGCGAATTAATATCGTAACTGCATCTTCAACTTGTCTTAAATATTCTTCACGACTTGAATATCTTGATTGAATAGATGGACGTGGATCATCATTCGATAATCGTTCATCTTCAGAAAATGCAAAGAAATGCGAAGACCCTATCATGGGAACTATTTGTTCAGGAGCACCGCTATCTGGATTTCGTAAATTCCATGGGAAATGAGTGGCAACAGGTACCGTTAAATCTGGTAACCGTATACCTGAGGTTTCATTACCATCTTCATCTACTGCAGAAACAAACGTAGGATATCGTTCAGATTCAATTACCGGATAACGGCCAATACCTTCTGATGCAGCTGGGCCAAGATCCGTAACCCGTAAAACCCATAACCGATCAGGATCGGGTAAATCAAGATCAGGGATATCAGGCAGTGCATCTAGAACTTCATTACGGAACATTGCTGTATTATCTTCGAGTTTTGGATACTTACTCTCAGGAGGTTCTACATTATTAGTAATCCATTTATCTAAATTAACTAACGCTGCTCTCAATAAAGGTCGATAATCAACTACATTCGTTCCATAACGTGGTCGAGCACCATCACCTCCTGTGGCAGTATTAGGTGGCATCGTACCAGCGACATGCTGCGTCCCTGCATAATAGTAAATTCTGACTTCTTCTGAAGTAGATAAATCCTTGGAACCAGATGGATCAATATGAAGCATTGATCCATCACTACGCCAATATTCGGCTCCTGAATTTGTATACATCACTTTTGGAAGTGCTTCGATATCAATAATATAATCCAGTAAACCTTCAGATTGTTCACTATAAGGATCTATCGTTGGTAAATCTGCGAATGGAAATAAATGACCAAAACCTGGTAAAGATTGCTGTGATGGTTGCCCGAATCGATGGTTAAATTCCCCCCGACGTGCACCTGCAACATGTGGCAGCAATCCATCAAAAGCTTTATTACCTGATTCATCAACATTAAGGCCGAGATATAAAAGATGTCGTAATATTCGACCAGTCTGTGAAACACCATATCCATAAACATATTCAAAACCTGATGTGGGATTAAGATCAGATGATACTCGCAAGAAAGAAGCTATCTCTCTAAGTGACAATAAGCCAGTTCCCACAACAGGGGTGTCTTCAGTTTCATACACAACTTGATAAATTTTCCCCGGAACAAAACCATCTTGCATATACACATGTTCACTACTTAATTCAACATTACCATCAACATCACGAGCAAAACTCCACCGTGATCTTTCAATCTCTTCATCAGGACCATCTTCCCAGTCTCGAACTAATAGCCGGGCATCGCTTTGATTGACATCTGCTGCACGATAAACAGTATGTAATCGATTAGCCAACAACGCAGTATTCAATGGGATACTGGGTCTGATTTCAACAATAGTCTGTCCTCTAATTGGAAGTCCGTTATCTGTAGCAAACGGAGCTTCTAGTCGGAGCAATGTTGGATCTACTGGAACATCCCATTGCCATCCAATCGAAACAATTGAATAACCGTGACGCATAAGAAAACCATCACCTACCGGATCATCTACTTGAGCGTCTCCAGCGACCATATTAAAAGTATTCACTACACGCGGTCGACCTCGGTTCACAACATCAACAATCACTCTGCCATTCGAAGAACTCGCATTTGTAGGAGTAAGTAAAATGAAATCTGATTTAAAATGGACTTTCGAATCTGTATCACGTGGTGCAAGGTGTAAATCAACAATTTTGTTGTTAATATCATGTTCAGGATCTACGGCAAATTCTATTACACCTTCTATCCGATCATACGTACCCACATCACCAAAAGATTCACCTGCGGAATAAGTACGTTTATTATGAATATCTACTGATACTACTGACATAATTTTCTCCAAGTTCTTTATAATATATATCGTTTATCTTTTTAGCTGTGGTATCTGTATCCAACCCACATGACCAAGAATGCTTATCACCGCAGTAATACTAAACCCGACAATAGTAGCAAATTCAATAGATGAATCAGCAATCAATAAAATTGCCACCCCACCAAAAGCTGCCCCGGTTGCATTAAGTTCACTACGTAAAACACGAGGGACCCGAGCAGCAAGTACATCACGAATGACACCACCGCCGGTGGCAGTCAATACTGCCAGAATAATTCCGGCAGGCCAAGCTAGTCCTTCTTCCCAAGCAATTAATGCTCCTGTGACAGCAAACGAACCAGTACCTACAGCATCAGCTATATGCATCACTATATTTGGAATTCGCCAACGTATCCATTCTGAACCAATTGCTAAACATGAGCTCAAAACGGCCAATATAAGATAGTCACGCATTAAAAATATTCGTGGAACATCATCAATCACAACATCACGTAAAATCCCTCCACCCACAGCAGTCACTAAACCTAATATCAACAAACCATATAAGTCCATTTTTTTTCGAACACCTACAGCAACTCCAGAAATGGCAAATGAAACAATTCCAATACGATCTGCATTATCAATTATGAAAGATATTTCCATGGAACTAACATTTAGCTAAGGCATTGATATACAGTGCGGGCTAATAGTTGAGCACGTGGATCAGGGTCCATCAGATCACCAGCCCACATTTGTGACATTACATACCCAAATCCTATGCGATATTCAGGATCTGCAAATCCCATAGAACCCCCAGCACCATTATGTCCAAATGCATTAGAACCTAAAGCATCTCCAGAACCGGGAATAGGGTGCATAAATCCTAATGAACGTCGTGTCTCAAGTTCTAAAACTTCGTCCATTGATTGCACTTGGACCTCACGCATAATATCGACACGTTCAGGGCTGAATAAATAAACATCATCTAGTGCACCACCACAAGCAACAGCACCATAAATTTTAGCTACTGCACGCGCTGTCGCATGACCGTTTGCCCCTGGAATTTCAGCTCCACGCCAACCACGACTATTAGGATTACCAGCCACTTCTTCAGATGCAGGAACAAGTGAACGTTTCGTTAACTTGGAAGGCTCAACTTGTGTGCGTACTAATGAACCAGGAGAGGGAGGAATAATATCTGCGATACGATAATCTTCAGATTCAGGGGTTCCAATAAAAAAATCAACACCCAGCGGGTCTACTACTTCATTCTTAAAAAAAGTTCCTACACTCGCTGATCCTGAAATACGGCGAATCACCTCACCTACTAACCAACCAAAAGTAACCATGTGATAACCATTTTTAGTTCCTGGTTCCCATTGTGGGGTTGTTTCCTCTAAAGCATGTATCATACGATCCCAATTGAGCCCATCACCAGGGCCAAGTCGTGCATCAACAGCAACAAGACCTGCTTGGTGTGAAAGCAGCCATCTCACTGGTATATTTTCTTTACCGTTTTGAGCAAATTCAGGCCAATATTGAGCGACTGGTGCATCGTAGTCAAGTAAACCACGATCTGCGAGAATGTGTGCACAAATTGCTACCATCCCTTTAGTCATCGAAAACACATTGACCATTGTGTCTTCCATCCAAAGTTTTTGGCTATCTTTTTGTGCAATTCCTCCCCAGAGATCAATTACAGATTCACCATTTATTGTGACACCAATTGCAGCACCCACTTCAGAGTTTTCTTGAAAATTCTGAAGAAAAGCCTCACGAACGCTTTCAAATTTTGGATCAACTGTTCCTTGAATTTGCGTATCATTCATTACCATAAAATATCCCTAATCTAAGTAAACATCTGAATTGATGACTATTTCTCACGGGTAAAACGGGCACCTTCAGCAAAGTCATTTTTCTTTGAGCTAACTGGAGGATCTCCATACTTATTTGGTGTTTTATCACTTGGTTGAACATAGAGATAAATAACATAGAGGAAGCCAATTATAGTCAGCAGCCACAATAATCTCCACCCACTTTTCTCTGTATCATGAAGCCTACGTACACCTATCGAAGTATTCGGAATCAATAGAATCAATTCATCAAGTAACCGATACGGTGAGGCCTCACCCCATTGGCTTAACACAACGATATCGACAGCTAACCCAACCAAAATTACAAAAAGGATCCATTTCCAAATTTCACCGACACCTGCGCGCCCTCTAAAATCAAATGCATTCTGAAAACCTGAACCAATAGCCTCTGTAAAACTCATATTTCCTTCTACCAATCACTAAGATGCATATTTCATTTCTCGATCTTCTTTTTTTATCCATCCAGTCAGAAAAGGCTCCCATTCACTATAATTTTTCAAGTGCATAAGGAAAAGTTCAGCAGGATTCACCGATGGGCGGCGAGGTTTAGTTATCAATGGCATTTTAGCTTCTTGTGGAGTTCTTCCACCTTTTTGGTGATTACATTTCTGGCACGCAGTTGTGAGATTATCCCAAGTATGTGGGCCACCTTTATGTCTAGGAATAACATGATCCAAAGTTAAATTACTATGACGTCCGCAATATTGACAGGTGTGAGCATCGCGGACAAAAACTTCTCGCCGTGATAAACGTCGTTGAGGTACAGGACGACGAACAAAATACTGTAACCGAATAACGGATGGAGTTTCATATTCTGCGTTACCTACTCCATAAATAGGCTCTTCACCTATCTCCAGAACTTCTGCCTTGCCACTAAAAACAAGCAAAAAAGCTCTCTTAACCGAACAAACATTTAGAGGTTCATAGTTCTGATTCAAGACGAGCGATCGGTGCTGGATACTCACATCAGTTCCAAACTCGGGGAGTAGAAGTTTAAAGGCTTCAACCAGTTTATCTGATTGAAGATGTCTCAGCTATCTCTAACTCTACCAATATATCGGAGTCGGAATTAAAAATTATTAAATATGATCCAATTTTGCCAGCATCACCCAAAGGTAGCGTGTTAAATTGTTCCTTAAACAAAATACACTGTTCCAAGTTATAACTAGTAAGCGTATTTTACTTGTGGCCGAATTATTGTTAATAATCAATGGAGAAATAAAAAATTATACTCTCATTTATTGTCATTTTTAACTTGTTTTTCCAAGTCATAATATGTGTATAAACCTACAGCAACGGTGATGCTGATTACGGATCCAAATGCAAATATTACGTATTCTAAGCCACTCATCTACGTGCCTCCAATAACGCGCCTAACGCAAGAATGGATGGTACCCAGATACCAACAAACAGACCAGCATCTTTTTCATTAGCAAAAAACCAAAGTGATACTGAAAGTACAAATGAAAGAAAAGCTGCAATCAAAACTGAAGTAGTAAGACTAATCATATTTTTCTCCTCCTTATTAATTATCCACTGACAACATTACCTCAATTTTTTCTTATTATTTAGTAAATATATCGATAACGAATTTGACGATCTTTGATACCGTTAAGTCATGGCAAAAATCCTCGTTCTCGGTTCAAGTGGTTACATAGGGACACACCTTGTCCCCGGACTAGTCCAAGCAGGTCACTCTGTAAGAGCTGCATCTAGAAATCGTGAAGTATTAATAGGGCGTAATTGGGAAAATGTCGAGATCTCAGAAACTGACATACTGTCTGGAAATGGTTTAGATGAGGCAGTGCAAGACATCGATATCATTTATTATCTTGTACATTCTATGGCGAGCGGAAAAGATTATGCAGAAAAAGATCGACAAGCCGCTACAAACGTCAGAGAGGCAGCAAGTCGAAATAAAGTACAAAGGATAGTTTATTTAGGAGGCCTACAGCCTGCAGGTACTGCATCTGAACACCTCTCTTCCAGAGCAGAAACTGGCGATACACTTCGGGAAGGTAATATTCCTGTTACTGAATTACGTGCAGGAATTATTGTAGGTCCAGGTTCTGCTGGTTTCGAAGTAATTCGTGATTTAGTCAACCACTTACGCATCATGATTACGCCAAGATGGGTACAATCAAGTACTCAACCAATTGCCCTCGACGATCTCTTACACTACCTAATCCATGTGATCGATACCCAAGAAACTCTTGGGGAAATTTATGATGTTGGAGGACCAGAAATCCTTACCTATGAAGAAATGATGCGCATTTATGCCAAAGAAATAGGAAGGCCACTGAATGTAATTCGTGTGCCTGTCTTGACAACAAAATTATCGTCTTACTGGTTAGGATTTGTTACTGCAGTACCCAGTAGCATCGCTCGCCCATTAATTGATGGCTTAAAATGGGACTTATTAGCAGATACCACCTCCATACAAGAATTATTACCTCGAAAATTACACAACTATAGGGAGTCATTAAGAGCAGCAATGGAAGCAGAGCGTAATGCAAGTCTCAGCGTACACTGGGCTAGTGCTGCATTACCATATCCCGGATTTGGTAGTGAGGAATCATTTTTTAGTAAACAACAGCATGCACAAGGTGTAGCAAAAGTATCTGTAAACAATTTATGGGATGAGGTAATTCGTATTGGAGGACTCAATGGATGGTATGCCTATTCATGGCTATGGAGAGTAAGAGGTATTCTCGATCGAATCCTTGGAGGACCTGGAATGCGTCGAAGAAGAAGACATGCTGAAGAATTACGAGTAGGTGATGTCTTAGATTTTTGGAGAGTGGTGCGAGTTGAGCCTGAATCTAGATTGACACTACTTGCAGAAATGAAATTACCTGGTCGAGCGATACTTGAGTTCCAGCTAGAACCTATAGACTCTCAATCAACTCGCCTGAGAACGGTCGCACGTTTCCATCCAAGAGGAATTTTAGGGCTGATATACTGGTATATTTTGCTCCCACTACACCCAAGAATTTTTAACGGAATTACAAAGATTTTGGTCAAAAAAGCTGAAGCAAAGAACTATCAATCTTCTACAAAAATCTCACAATGACTATCTATATTTTACTATGATCCCATGAGCGGTATCGTTTTGGTAGTACCTTCACAACAACACGTTTATACGCTGCAGGAGGCAATTCATTATCTACCGTATGTGGAGATTCTCTTTCAAATCCAAGACTTCGATCTTTAAGACGTGTCAATTCCATAACATTTGCTGTTTGAGAAGGATCACGGATTATTTCAGCAATACCATCAATCACAACTCCCTTCAATTCATCATACCTTTCTCCAGATTCAACTAGTAACGTTACACGTGGATCGCGTTCTAAATTTTTCACTTTTTGTGATCGACCATATGTCGTAAATACAAGAGAACCATCCTGTTCTACTACAAACCACATTGGAACAAGATGGGGTGTCCCGTTTTTATTGATACTTGCTACTTGCAATACACGTTCTGTTTTTAACAGTTTTCGAATTTCAATGTCATCGAGTTCAATAATTCCTCGTTTATTTACCATAGTTACCTCTTGTACAACGTTTGATGACTACTTAATTAAGTTTCATATCCACAATCAGCGGTAGATATGCAGAGAATTTCTTGTGCGCAATCTCCCGAAAGGTGAAAGACATTTAGAGCACATTATATATTGAATGAACTTATCACCAGCGACAGTACGAAAAAATTCTTTATGTAAACAATAGTGATGTTCAGGTGGCAAATCGTGAACTGCAGACATCCAATGTTGTTCGCTACGAGTATGAATCACATTTTTCATTTTATGTTGATATGGCAAGTGACTATCAGACTTATACAACACACTCCCCTGACTATTTAAAAAATTGCTAACGGATTGACAGGAGATGCAGTTCCACGTTCCAGACGTAACGGTGATAAAAAGAAAGCAAATTCATATTGTGATCTTTGACGACACGACACAGTTAACCTATCAAGTGCCATATTATCAATAATGTGAATCCCAAAGTGAGCAATTGCCACCTCATGTATCGGTTGATGTGAACCTTCAATACCACTAGGCATAACATCAGAAACACCATCACATCCTAGTACAGCAACACCACGATCGTGCAACCAAGGTAAACAGTCAGCATATAATCCAGCAAGACCACCACCAGTACGAGAATCCCAATGGCCAACTGATGTACGTCGTAAATCACGACCAGTCCCGATCAGTAATATATCTCCTTCACGGACAGAAATGCCCTGTCTAAGTTCAGCTTCTTCCANATCTGNNCGNTANATTGGNGTNCCNGGNTCAAGCCAATCNACATTTTTAAGACCTGCNATATCTAANAANACCCCACGACTAACAATNCCATCTTGTCCAGCCATAATACTATTTTTCATCGCACCATCACTACGNACTTCATTCTGATCAAAACCGTTATACATTTTTCCATTAGAAAAGGCNTGACATANTGCATCAAGATGNGTNGTTGCCATCCCATGCGATGCAATNGAAAAGTAATCNAGAGAAAATGAAAGTCCTTCTCGAGAAGCTGCGTCACCNCCACGAANAACNTGATGNTCGACAGGNCGTGGATTNCCNGGTTGAGGNTCNACAGGTANTGGNAGNGNACAACTCACAACNANTGCATCNNTAATGAGATNTAACGCNGCACTTCTAANTTCTNNNGTNATAAAATTGAGNGCNCCACGTTCATCATCANCNCCCCATCTNCCCCAATTACTTAGATTNTNTGCNATTNGATCTACGTCACTTTTTACTAATACTTCTGCCATCAAATTCTCCTGCACCTCAGCATACACTAACGTGATACTTTTTTTTTCTATATTCTGCCAACATACTTTAGTCTAAGACTATGGAATTTTTTGTAGTAATTATTATCCTGGTATGTGCAACTTTCGTTTATGGGTCATTAGGGTTTGGTGCAGCTCTCGTTGCGATGCCACCTTTAACTTTGGCACTAGGTATGAAAGATGCAACAGCATTAGTAGGTTTTGTAATAGTCACTAATGCAATNTTTTTGTTACTAAAAGAATGGCGTTCTTTATACCTACGTGAGGCAGTANTACTACTCATAGGNTCGANACCAGGAATAATCATAGGACTCTTTATTTTAAGTTATGTACCCGGTGCATTACTCGAAAAAATCTTTGGAACACTTTTCCTACTCTTCGGACTGTACAGTTTGTTAAAACCTACTTTATTTCAAACAAATAATAACCTACTCGGTATTTGCATGGGTTTCTTTAGTGGGATACTTGGTGGTGCATACAATACAAATGCACCACCAATAGTAATATATGGAGCATTACGTCGCTGGCCTCCAGAAGTCTTCCGCGCAACTTTACAAGCGTATTTTGTACCTTCAGCCATATTTATTTGGGCAGGACACGGTATCGTTGGAATGTGGAATTACCAAGTTATCCTTTACTACCTAATATTTCTCCCTTTCGGAATTATTTCATTACTAATGGGAAAATATTTATCAACATACATAAAAAGCGCACATTTTTCGCAAATACTGTACGCTTGCGTTTCAATCTGTGGATTACTGCTTCTAATTTAAAGAGGACCAAGTGCTAGCAATAGTAAAACAATTACAACCTTATGAATTACATGGAACACGCTATTATCAAATCTTGCTGACATCTGTAGAAGATGATTCGCCTATCCAAGCAAGACTATCTTCAGACATGATCGATGGGGATATTGAGATTGGAGACCAAGTGCAAATTCATTCAATTTTGGGAGTAATCGATCGAATAACACTCACGACACTCGATGGATAGTTGCTGTAGGACGAACTGCCAATATGACAAATGCTGCTAAATAAGTAGTTATAGCTACGCAGGTAAATGGAATATCGTACCCACCTGTATATTCCTCAAGGAATCCAATCACTAATGGGCCCATAGCACTACCAATTTGGCCAGACATAGCAATAATGCCAAAAACAGAACCGAATGAAAGCATCCCGAAAATTTCTCCAACAAGAAGAGTTTGCATCATATAAATATTCCCAATCGTACACCCGAACAAAAACGTCAATAGATAAATTGAGACCGTACCATCAAGACGTGTAATTAATAACAACACAGAGGCCTGCAGAATAAATAAAGCAGAGGTCAAAAGCCTTTTATCCATCATGTCAGCAATCATTCCAACAAATAATCTTGCCAAAATACTCGCAAAAGCTGTAAGACTAAGTGCTGCAGCAGCCATTGTTTTTGACTCAAAACGATCTTCCAGAAAAACAACTTCATGGATAACAAATCCTGTCTGAGAGATTAGAACAAGGGTAAACGATATAAGGATGGCCCAAAATGAAAAGGTATGTAAGGCTTCATTACGTGTCCAAATTCGATTCTGAGACTCAAAGTTTAGCTGAGTATTTTTGGATGTTGGAATTTGATCGATATCCAAACCATCGGGAGTAGAACCTAACTGTCTAGGATCAAAAATAATTGCAAGCCAAAGTACTGGTAAGGCAATTATGAGAACCATAATGCCCATCACGGGAGCAGCTAATTGAAGACCGCCTTGAGTAACAAGCCACGCACCAAATGGTGCAAATAAAACGCCACCTAGAGAGATTCCTGTAGAAGAAATCGTAATAGCACGTGCACGTTTATGTACAAACCATCGTGTAATAATAGCGTTAGTTGCAACATTAGCTGACATCCCTAAACCAACAGCAAGTATGAGAAATACAACATACAACTGCCAAGGTTCTTTGATAAAGCCAATAGCAATCGCAGATAGTCCTACTAAGGTAAATCCAACAGCCATAAACTTAATAGGACCCTGACGATCTACAAATGGCCCCACGATACCTGCTGCAATACCAGTTACAACAAAATACATACCAATCGATCCACTAACGAGAGCATTAGACCAATCATGCTCATCTTGCAACGGTCCCAAGAAAACAGAAAGAGCATAATATCCTATCCCCTGAACAAATATCATCTGCACACCTATTGCTATAGCTATAACCCAGCCATAGAAAAAGGTATGTGGCACAATCCTTGCAAGGATAGGCAATTCATCAGTCTTCAATTGTTTAATAGAACTCATGAAATTTATATTCTGGGTCAGTCACAAACTGCAGAATTAAGAGAGTTTATTTGCTGCATATGATCTATAAAATGATCCGCTGAGGCATGCAAAACGCCTGCAATATCATGGGAATATTCACGATACATTTCTACATACTTCTTTAAGTCTCCTTGCTCAATTGATGAAAATACACTGTTCACAAGAGTAATAACTTCCTGTTGTAATTGCATAGCATGATCTAAGTTAGACAAAGATCCAGTTTCCCAAGTATGTGTAGTATTTGTAAGCACTTCCGAAATACGATTGCTATACCATATTTCAGTATCTAAAACATGTGCAAAAATAGCTTTAGGTCCCCATCGATCTCCATTGCCACTATTCCATTCGGCTTCACTATTTTTGAGAGCATTAGTAAAATATTCTCTGTTCACTTCAATAGCCAAACGCAATTCTTCAATATTTTCCATNACTTCTACTATATTTCTCCGTCAATNATGATATCGAGAAGTGCTGGTTTACCTGATTCCAGCGCTCGATTTACTGCATAAGTAATTTCATTAGGATCACTGACTCTTTCACTATAAAGACCCATCCCTTCAGCGATAGTTGCAAGATTAAAGGGAGCATCGAAATTTGAATAAAGAAGATTTTCTCCTGAAGGTTCTAACTCATGAAGTATTTCTTTTTGATAAATATTGAAATTAACCTTCAATACTCGATACATACCATTATTACAAATTACAAAAACACATGGAATATTATCATTGACAGCTGTCCAAAGACCTTGAACAGTCATCATGGCACTACCATCACCAATAATACCGAAGACCGATTTGTCAGGAAATGCACATTTTGCTCCCATTGTTGCGCCAATTCCACCGCCTATAGATTGACCTCTAACTCCTCTCAAATCATCTCTCTCGATAGCTGCAAAATAATAACGCATAGCAGCTCTGTTGCTGAGAGAATCATCAATGACAATCGAGTTTTCTGGGACAGCTTTTGCTAATTCAAACATCATTCTAGCTGGAGACATGGGAATACTTTCCCACTTTGCTGCAACAGATGACTCATATGCAGACTTAGAAGATTTCACGTCTTCTAGGACTTGAGTCTTTCTAGCACTCATCAATTTTTTATCAATTTTTTCTGGTAACTCTGTAATTAATGCACGTAAACCAGTCTTACAGTTAGATATAATGCCTATATCTGTAGGTTCTGATCTGCCGACTCGCCCAGGTATAGGGTCAATATGAATCAGTTTTTGAGTATCACTTAATATTACATCGCCCCAATAAAACAATTCATCAAATGCATCCATGCCGACAGATAAAACAACATCAAATTCTTTCAACAGGTCTCTAGATTTTTGTACACGTAATGAATGAATCCCATAGTATTGTGGGTGGTTTGTCGGAAATGAAACTTCTGCCCCACGTGATTGAAATACTGCCATACCTAATAATTCTGCAATCTCAATAGCTTCTTTTATAGCAGCATCATCAGAAACTCGATCTCCAACCATTAATACAGGATTTTTTGCCTGACTGAGCAATTCTACAGCCTCACTAATTCCCACTGGATTAGGAAGCACGTCATTATGAATCTTAGTTGAAGGGACAATATTCATTTCAGCAATACCTTCAAGTGCATTCGCTGTAAAACCTACATATACAGGTCCTTTAGGATGACTATTTGCCTCATTAAAAGCTCTACGCATTACGCTAGGAATTTGATCAGGTAGATCGAGCTCAACTGCCCATTTAGTAACTGGTTTAACAAGCTCAGCTAAATCGGTTTTAGTTTCATTAATTTTACGTGCATCATAATTCGCTGATGTTACGACCATCGGTGTACCTGTATTGAGAGCATCAAGCATTAAAGCAATACCATTCGCAAGTCCACTATCAACATGGAGACTTACAAATGCTGTTGTCTTTGCTGATCTTGCATATGCCTCAGCCATTCCAACAGCGACGCTTTCTTGCAAAGACATTATGTATTTTAATTCTGGGTAATCGTCTAGCATATCGACAAGCGGTCCTTCACTTGTCCCAGGATTACCGAAAATGTATTCCACACCCTCAGCTAAAAGCATTTCTAATACTGCTTTTTTGCCTGTCATTCTTTCTGACATCAAATACCCCCTACATTAGAATTTTTTTTGGAAATAGGTATATCAGGTACCCAAACGTACCCATCTTGATCCAAAATATATACTTCACGTAGACCATGATTTTTGTCATTTACTTCAGCTAAAATACTAAAACCTAGTCTTTTTGCATTTTCTCGTGCTTTATCTGGATCACAACCATGTAAACGTAATTCTATCCCTTTACCACGTTCCTGATTTAAAGAAATTTGTGTCAAAAATGGATGATCATCATAAGTGTGATCTGCATGCAACATCCATTCTGATCCGTATCCTTTCAATACAGCAAAATCTTCGTCTGAATAGATAACTTCAATATTGAGAACTTTTTCATGAAACAAAATAGCCTTCTGAATATCACTAACCAATAAGTTAATCCCAAGACCAGAAAGTTTTTTTGCATATTCCGATGCGGGCAGCCATGGCTCACTCGTGCGAAGCTTCGTCATTATAATCTCCCAGTAACAATTACTTGGATCGCATACGAAGTAATTCAGGTTTCAATTCAGAGAGTGAAGCTGTACCACATAGCATCATCGTACGTTTTAACCCTTCACGTAAGTGATCAATGACAAAATCGACTCCTCGTTCACCACCTGCTCCCAAACCATATAAATATGCCCTACCAATCATGCATGCATTAGCTCCAAGTGCAAGTGCTTTTGCTATGTCGCTTCCTCTTCGAACTCCGCCATCACAAATAATTTCAATATCACCACCTACAGACTGGACTACTGATTCCAATAGTTCAAACGGAGCTGGTGCCCCATCCAATTGGCGCCCTCCATGATTTGATAGTGCTATTCCTTCAATACCCATATCAGCTGCTATTTTGGCATCTTCAACCGTTTGAATTCCTTTTATTATAATTGGACCTTTCCATATAGATCTGAACCATTCCAAATCGTTCCATGACAAACTAGGGTCAAATTGTGAATTAATATAATCTGCGAGTGTTATTGGATCTGATCCATCGCCAACAATTTTTCCATTTACATTAGCAAATGAAATAGGCTCTGCCTTTATAAAATCCCAAGTCCAACCTGGATGCAAAGCTCCATCAATTATGGTGCCTAAACCAATTTTAGGAGGAAGTGTGAAACCATGCTTTACATCTCGTTCGCGTCGACCAGTAATAGCAGTATCTACTGTTATTTGTATTGCCTCGAAATCAGCTGCTATAGCACGTTCAAGCATTTCACGAACTAATTCACGATCACGCCATACATAAACCTGAAACCATTTTCTTCCCTTCGAAACTGCAGCAACTTCTTCTATCGATCGAGTCCCTAGAGTCGAAAGTGTATACGGGATTCCAGCACGATCGGCCGCGCGTGCTACTGCTAGTTCACCTTGTGAATTTGCTATTCGGCCAAATCCTGTAGGTGCCATCACAAGAGGAAAATCTAATTCTTTTCCAAAAAGTGTCGATTTTAGAGAAATAGAACTGACATCTCTAAATACACGAGGTTTAAATTCAACATTTTGAAATGCCGCACTGTTACGGTGCAATGTCAGCTCATCCTCAGCTGCACCATCAATATAATCAAATACACCACCTGGAAGTCGCCTTTTTGAAATCTTGCGAAGGTCTGAAACATTTGCCGCAGATTCAAGACGACGTAACACAGGATCCCATTCAAATTTCTTAAACCGAAGTACAGATCTGAGCGTTGAAATGATACGCATATTTGATTTCCACCTATCCAACTTCAATTATTGCCAGCTAGCACACTTACTTAGATCAATTGTTCTAAGCATAATACAAACTCTGAGGGGACTATCAAGACTGTCAGAAATTATCTTATGGAGGCACAACTATAATCAGTTAAGAACTATTCCCAAAAATACAAAAAATTATAAATGTTTTCTAATGCCTCAAAAAATGTAAAACTATCTAGATATTTGCCACCATGAAGTATCCATTCTTGACCAAGTTTTAATATTAAACAAATTAATAAAACCAGACATATATTTTTCAAAGACATTACTTGTTGAGGTCGATAATATTTTCGTGCAACGACAAACAAGAACCAAAATTCAAAGACGTTAGGGAAGAAAAATAAGAAAAATCTAATATGTGTCAGCTCGAACACAACAAAGCCAATCATCCTAAAGAAAAATAAAGCTATCGCTATAGATTTATCATAACCTGACCACTTTATTGCCACAGTGAAAAATGCAAACATGTATATCAGATCAAGCCATTTATCAAAGGTTTGATAATTTGGAATACCACCTAAGTCAAGAAAGCCCATCCAAAACAGATCAGAAAAATCTATCAAAATTGCTAAAATAGCACCTAGAAAAGCCCATCTCAGAACTAACAATGATCCTGTTAGACGTATAAGTGCAATTACTAATTGTTCGAGTGTCATAACCTAAAAATAATGGCCAACTGTTAATTTTGCACCATTAGCATGAATAAAATAAAAACACTAAGTTCAAATTTGTTGCTACGATACTTTCATGAAGACAACAGCAGATATCTATTTTGGTGACAATTTAGATATCCTGAAAAAAATCCAATCTGAATCCGTTAATTTAGTTTATGTTGATCCACCATTTAATACTGGAAAAATCCAATCACGTACTCGTATAAAAACAACTCGTTCTGAAAAAGGTGATCGTAAAGGATTCAAAGGTAATACCTATAAAACAGAGATACTGGGAAAAAAGAGTTATCCTGATATTTTTGATAATTATATTGATTTTTTAAGACCAAGAGTGGAGGAAACTAAAAGAATTCTTGCGCCTAATGGAAGTTTTTTTCTTCACCTTGATTATCGAGAGATCCACTACGCGAAGGTAATGTGTGATGAAATATTTGGTAGAGATTCTTTTATAAATGAAATTGTTTGGTCATACGATTATGGAGCCAAAAGTAAAACGAAATGGTCAGCAAAGCACGATAACATTCTTTGGTATGCAAAAGATCCCAACAACTTTACTTTCAGATACAACGATATCGATAGAATTCCATATATGGCTCCAAGTTTAGTTGGTCCAGAGAAAGCTGCAAAAGGGAAAATACCAACTGATTCTTGGTGGCACACTATTGTTAGCCCGAACAGCAAAGAAAAAACTGGATACCCCACACAAAAACCACTAGGGATTATTAATAGAATTATAAAAGTGCATTCGAATCCAGAAGATCTAATACTAGATTATTTTGCAGGTAGTGGAACCACAGGAATGGCCGCATTGAACTTTGGTAGAAATGCAATCTTAATTGATAGTAATGTTGAAGCGCTTGAAATAATGGAACGAAGATTCGACCCTGAATCAACTCGTTTTCACAATTGGAACTCCAAACAGTAATTTGAAATACCATCAAATAGGATTGTAATAGTAATGGTACGCCGGGAAGGATTCGAACCCTCGACCCTCTGATCCGAAGTCAGATGCTCTATCCACTGAGCTACCGACGCACGCTAATAAAATTCAAGAAAAGAATATTTAAAAAAATTTCTTGACCAACTGCATTATGTATTTTTGGGCATAATCTAAACAAATGCAAATCAGTTCGTAACTATTTGTAAAATAAAGATGCAAAAGTCTTATCGCCCCCTATAAAACACAGGTAATATCAACGTATGGATAAAACTGCGAACAGAAGTAATGCACAAAAATACTTAAAATCAGCCATGCAGTACCATGCAAAAAGTTCAATAAGATCTGCTATCGAAATGGCCCACAAAGCCATAGATATTGACCCAAGTTTTGCCGAAGCATACGCATATTTGGGTAATACACTAGTAACTCGTACACGGCAATTCGACGAAGGCCTACAATCACTTCGTCATGCAATTAAATTATCACCTGAAGACGCAACTATCTTATACACAACAGGTTGGTGTGAAGAGTATATTGCCAATGCTCTTGAAAAGCCCAGACTCAAACATCAAGCCGTACCTGAAAATTCAAAAGAACTTTACACTGTGGCAAGGTTGCATTTTCTTAAGGCTTTGGAATTAACATCTGATCCCCAGCTCATTGGTGATATTGAAGATATGCTTGATGTTGTCGCTGCAGCCACAGGTCAACCATGGCAAAAAGAATAAAGGACCTCTAAGTGCCAAAATTAAAATTAGAAAATGAATTTCAACTACATTATGAAGTACATGGACCTGCAATAGGTTCTGCACCAGCGATTATCTTTGCCCATGGTGCAGGAGGTAACGGTCTTTCTTGGTGGCAGCAAGTACCTGCATTCTCAGATCAATATACAGTCATTACATT
The DNA here is from genome assembly GCA_002707835.1 of Chloroflexota bacterium. Taxonomy (GTDB): domain Bacteria; phylum Chloroflexota; class Dehalococcoidia; order UBA2979; family UBA2979; genus UBA6955. The sequence goes on along the minus strand of PANZ01000019.1, from coordinate 16,663 downwards.
CGACCACAGAGCATTCGGTCGTTCTCCGGACATAGAAAATGGCCCGGGAAGAACAGCATTTGGAACAGATACTCGCGCTTTACTCGACCATCTTGGATTGCATAAAGTACATTTTGTCGCACATTCTATGGGAGGGAGAACTGCATTTGGAGTTTTATCACAAGATCCAGAAAGATTACTTTCAATTACATATTCTGGGACAAATGGAGGATGTGTGAGTGATGAATATCGTAATCGACGAATTGCACTTGAAGAAAATGGGACACTCCAAGGATCATTACTACAACGAGCAGTTGGTCAAAATTATGAACAAAAAAATCCAGAAATGTATTACCTGTATAGAAGAATCCGCAGCATTAATCCACCACGACCTAAAGACTTTCTAGCACCTAGACCAAGTCAAAGAAATTATAAAGGCACCACTGCTGACCGTCTTCGTGATGGAGGATGGCCAATATTATGGATCGTAGGAGAGCAAGACAGAATTGTTCCACCTGAACTTATACATATCTCACATACACTTACCCCTGAATCGATAATAAAAATAGTACCCAACGCAGGACATTCAGCTTATTTTGAACATCCACAAACATGGAACAGTCATGTAAGGAAATTTATAGATAGCGTTGAAGAAAAGCTCTAGTGCTACCTTTCAAAAACTTCATTTTCCAGAGGCTCACCTTTAATCCAGAACTCTAAATTACGTAAAAAATATCCCTTAAGTCTTTCATCAACTGCGCTAGTTGCACCGGAATCATGTGGTGAAATAATAACATTTTCTAAATCCCATAATAGTGATTCTCCACTTAATGGCTCTTTTTCGAAGACATCAAGGTAGGCATAACTTAGACGGCCATCACTTAATCTACTGATCAAAGATTCTTCATCGATAATCTCACCTCGCGCAATATTTATTACACCTGCGTTGCTAGGAAGTAAGTCCAAAAGTTCATCAGAAAAAAAATTATACGTCGTCTCTGTCAGTGGTGAAGAAACGATAAGCCAATCCATTTCAGTCAATATGTCTTTAACTTGGTCTGGTGTGATCAATTGCTCGATACTATCTTCTGTCCGCCTCGCACTCCTTCTTACTCCAGTCACTTGAAAACCTAAGGCCTCACTTAACCGAGCAATCTCTGATCCAATGGCGCCAAGTCCAAAAATCAAAATGCGTTGTTGCCTAATATCCTTCGGCAATTCTTGGAATGGATACTGATCCCACATATGAGATTTCTGTGAACGTACCCAACGCGGGAACCCTCGCGAAAAATACAAAAGTGCTGCAATCGCTGTAGAGGCAATTGGTTCAGCCATTGCACCAGATGCATTTGTCAGTCGTACACCTTTTTTAAGAAGATCTCCAAATACTGGATCATCTATACCTGCGTGCGGCAAATGAATCCATTTCAAATTAGGAGCACGGAGAGCACTACCATAAAATCTTCGTACAGCTGCTCTTTCATAATCTGGATTTGGAGGCGTTGCTATATCTATCTGTTCAAGAATATCAGGAGAAAGTCTCTCGCCAGGCTCAGGTACAAAGATAGTTTTTATTGTATGTGAATTACGTTGCTCTATTGCCAAAATATCGTCTTCGTAAAGAGTATACAAAATCGGATCAATTAGAAGATTCGTCATCAATACCTACTTAAATCAATCTAAAGTAATCGCGTTATAAAGCATCACAGGATCACCCTCAAACACGTCACTTTCTAAATTAGCGAGTACAACAATTGGACGATCAGCGATTATCACAGCACTGCCAACCCATCCATCTGGTAAAGATGTAACTTCCCATTGCCTAAATGTTTTGTCACCATTTACTCGAACACTACCAATCGTATGAAATAATCCATTCGGAAATTCCTTCGAATAATAAATAATCGTTACATGAGCAACGGAATCATCAAAGGTCTGTACACGAAACCATGAATTCCAACCGACACGATCACCCCAAGGGCCAAAATTTTTGTTTACAACAGGTAATACAACTTGCCTTGCTGCCTCCTCAGCAGAAAAACCACGATAATCTGCTATCGAACCATTTGGTGAAATCCTTTGAACCACTACAGCTACAGGATTTGTAGAATCCATTCGGACTGTACCTAAAAATGTTGAGGGTAAATCAAAATCAGGAGGAAGGCATGCATCTTCACCTGTTAATCTTTGATCACAAGTCAACGAGCCTAAAACATTTACCGTATGTTCTATCTCGACATGTTCGCCATTTTCATTCATTCCATCAAATAATAATGTAACCTCGTTCGGCACATTTGGAATACTCGAAAGAATTCTAAACCTAGTACTCCACTGGCTATAACGTTCTGTTGCATTTCTGTCTACAAGTGGAAGTACAAGCGTATTACTCATTTCATTTTCACCAAATCCTCTATAACTAGCCAAGCCTGCATCATTACGCGATCTGGAGTCAACCATAGCTGAAATCACTTGTGATTCTGCAGCAATCCCTTCATCAGTTCGATAAGTTTTCACTACAACCGAACCATCGAATCCAAATCTGACAGGCATTGTTTCTTCATCCACAAACATCGTTGCACGGGGTTCAAGTCGCACACCGCCAAAAGTACAACCAGAAGTTGGCTCTAGAGGTTCAACCGCCACTGGAGAAAGCATACCATCCTCATAAAAAATTAATTGAACACACGCAGCGCGCAAATCACTACTGTTTTGAACGGCAATTCTCGAAACAAAGTCCGCTGTATTCTGTACAAGTGGAAGATATAAATTACCACCTGAACTGCCAAGATATAATGAGTCTCCACCTATTTGAAAACGACCATTATCCAAAAAAGAATCGCGGGCAAGCATCGCAACAAAGGGTTGATCAGAAGTGACAAAAGCAGAGCCTTGATAGCCCGGGGCTAAATCACCTAGTGTTTGCTGGAAAAATGACCATCCGAAACCAGGCTGCAATGCAGTACATTTTGCTCTCTCAGGGCATTGATCATTCGCGACTACATCGCCGTCATCTTCATAAAATTCAATCTGAATTTCTGCAGGATCTGTTCCCACGTTTTGAATTCTTATCCAGGAGTTTTCTACAGGTAATAGCATTGTTTCAGCATTAAGCCGCGAAAAACTACTATCCGATACAAACAATAAAATAGAAAAAATTACAAATAAAACTATCGTTCGATAGCTTTTCGGCACGAGTAAGGAACGCAACGCGTTCACCATTATGGTGTCTTCCCATGCCCCGCCCAATATTATGACATTCAAACCTAGCAATACCCTGTTACTGCCGTTGATATTTAATGTACCTCTATCCGGTTGATAGTGGTAGCACAATGGATACAATGCTAATCTGCACTTGTAGAATTGAGAATTTTGTTACACCGAGATAAGCTCATCGTGATTGGACACATCATATGCGGTGACAAGGTCCCTAATTCGCATTTGAATACCCCAAACATATCTCCCTAATTATTTTATTGTTTGTTAATGACGGTTGGTAAACTATTAGTAATAAGAGTATTTTTAGAAAAAATTAAAAAAGAATGGAAACCTTTTTGTCATTTGAGCGTTGTGTTTTCAAGTTATGATATTTTACTAATCTTTTTGAAAGAGGAAATCGGGGACAGGATAGCAATATGGTCCAGTCAAGTAGTTCAGCTACAGGCACGTACAAGTACCGCACTGCTGAAGCAATACGCTTAGCAGTAGAAGGTAATTGGAAAGCTGCCGCAGCTACAAACGAAAGTATCTTAAAAGACTTTTCACAAGATGTCGACGCAGCAAATAGATTAGGAAAAGCATACAGTGAATTAAATAGGGCAAGAAAAGCGATTAAGGCATATGAACTTGCATTAGAAATTGATAAATTTAATCAAATAGCACGTAGAAATCTTGAACGCTTACAAAATACCCCTGTAACTTCTGGAAAAGGTAAAAAGTTAAAAGCGAAAAAAACCACCACTAAAGCTAAAAAAAGTAATACAAAAAAATCCGTCTCATCATCAGGATTGGTATCTTCTTCAAAGGCTGCTGACTTTTCATTACAACATATCGATGTGGATGCCACTCAAGATCTAAAACCTGGAGATAATGCTAACGTAATACCAGATAACCGGGGAGTGATAATTACTTCTGAGGATGGTGTACGCCTTGGCTCTATTGAACCACGGGCAGGGCTGAGGTTAAGAAGGCTTATCGAAGGTGGAAATGAATATTCAGTAACGATAAGAAGTGTAAGCAATACTGGAAATGTAATCGTTTTTATTAGTGAAACTTATAGAGCGCCAACATTGATTAATCAGTCTTCATTTTTAGCAAGTACAGATAGTCGTAATAAAGCTCCTCGTGCTTACACACGGAGATCAGCAGTAATAGACGATAATGAGCCAGATCTTTATGAAGAAACAGATGATCAAGATGATTCACTTGCGGAATTACGGCAGGTAAATACTAATACAGAATCAGATATTGAATTGGATGATGATGATATCGAAGTAGATGAAACTGCTGATGCGGCTATGCTTGGAGTTTCAGATGAAGATGCTAGAGAAGAGGAAGAGGAAGAGGAAGAGGAAGAGGAATCTGAGAATGAAGACGAAAAAGAAGCTGAAGACGACTATTAACCTGTAAGAATTCATCATCATGAGTAATGAAGCTATCTCGCATCCCAGAATAATCATAACAGCAGCTGAAGATGTAATTGGAGAGTGTTGGAACGATTATTCGACATGCATTAGTAATTCCAATGGTGTGCCGATTCGAATAGATCTTGGCACAGATATCGATACACTCGAAAAGTTCGACGGACTCTTAATTACAGCTGGTGTAGATATTGATCCCAGAATTTATGGCGCCTCCAAAAGTGATTACGTCAACGAAACAAATATCGAACGTGACCAATTTGAAATTGCTTTATTAGAAAAAGCACGTCAGCTAGATGCACCCGTCCTTGCTATTTGTCGAGGCCATCAAATATTTAACGTTGGTTCTGGAGGATCGTTACTCCAACATCTAGACAATAGAGAACCTCATCGTGCCAGAAGGGGAAAAACTAGTAGTGACATTGATTCCGGGTGGCATAATGTTGAAATAACAAAAAACACTCTCCTCTATAACATTACAAATTCAACACAAATTTACACCAATTCACGTCATCATCAGGCTGTGCTTTCTAATGATATCGCACCTGGATTAATAGCCAGTGCGTATTCAGAACAGGATGTCATAGAGGCGTTAGAAGATCCTTCCATGACCTGGGGATTGTCCGTTCAATGGCACCCAGAACGAAATGAAATGACTAATAATCCTGATTTACAAAATGCTTCTACGGCACTATTTGATGCTTTTGTAACTGCAGCCAAAAAATATTCTCTTAATTCAATATAAATCAACAAATTTTATATTTTTAGCCGATCTCTAAGCAAGAAAATGTTATAATTTCGGTGTTCCCCAAGTAATTTTCCCCATCATATAAATAGTGAACTTTAGCTCATATTGGAATACATATGGTCCAAACGGATAATCCTGAAACAACAGAATTTGTTCGCATTGAAGATGAAATGCGTGAGTCATATCTAGACTACGCAATGTCAGTAATAGTTTCTCGTGCTCTACCAGATGTTCGAGATGGATTAAAACCTGTTCAAAGAAGAATATTGTTTGGAATGCAGGAATTAGGGCTTTCGCCAAATTCTGGCTTCAAAAAAACAGCACGTGTCACTGGTGAAGTAATGGGGAAATTCCATCCGCATGGTGATTCAGCTATCTATGATGCTTTAGTACGTATGGCTCAAGATTTTACAATGAGATATCCATTGATTACTGGGCAGGGTAATTTTGGATCCATAGACGGCGACCCTCCCGCACAAATGAGATATACAGAAGCACGATTAGAACCCATAGCAACTGAACTACTCGTTGATCTGGATCGAAATACAGTAGACTTTCAACCAAATTTTGATGATTCAATCAGTGAACCGATTGTTTTACCTGCACGATTACCAAACTTACTACTTAATGGTGGAAGTGGTATCGCCGTAGGAATGGCAACAAACATCCCACCACATAATCTCAATGAAATTTGTGAGGCAATTACCTTAATAATCGATAGTCCTGAATGTTCAATTGAAAATCTTATGAATATAGTAAAGGGTCCTGATTTTCCAACGGGTGGGACCATTTTCAATCAAGCTGAAATTCGACAAGCATATGCAACTGGACGTGGACGTGTAACAATGCGCGCTGTTATGTCCATGGAGGAATCAGCACAAGGTAAAACACAACTCATAGTCACTGAACTTCCCTATCAAGTTAATAAAGCGAATCTCTTAGAGCGAATAGCAGATCTTGTACGTGCAAAACGAATTGAAGGTATCTCAGATTTACGTGATGAATCTGATCGTCACGGAATGAGAATGGTAGTCGAGCTTTCGCGTGGAGCATCATATGCTACTGTCAAAAATTTATTATTNAAACACACTGCTCTACAATCCAATTTCGCAGTAAACATGTTAGCNCTTGANGATGGCCAGCCAAAAACTCTNACNCTAAAAGANGCNTTAGTTGCTTTTATTAATCATCGACGTGAAGTTATTACACGTCGTAGTCAATTTGATCTAGAGAAAGCGCAAGAGAGAGCTCATATTTTAGAAGGNTTACTTCAGGCACTAGAGCACCTCGACGCAATTATAGCTGCAATCCGAGCATCTGAATCAGCAGATAAAGCTAAATCTGAACTTCAAAAAAAACCTTTTAACTTAAGTGAAAGACAGGCTCAAGCTGTACTTGATATGCAATTACGCAGACTTGCACAATTAGAAAATCAAAAAATTGAACAGGAACATGCTGAGCTCATGGAGCTAATTAATCAACTCAATGATCTGCTTGCACACCCGGAAAAAATTGATGAATTAATCAAAGAAGATTGTTCTCACTTGCGTAAAGAATATGGTGGTGCAAGAAGAACTGCGGTTATTAGTTCACCTGTTGAGGATTTTTCAGAAGAAGATCTTATACCTCATCAACAGGTTGTAGTCTCAATTACAAAAACCGGATATATGAAACGTGTCCCGCTCGAAACATACCGTGCGCAAAGAAGAGGTGGTCGTGGAATCACTGGTATGGCAACACGTGAAGAGGACGCAGTAAATCACCTAATAGTGTGTGACACACATGATGCACTGCTTATGTTCACTAAGACTGGAAAAGTTTACTCATTAAAAGGTTATGAGGTTCCCGAATCATCTCGACAGGCACGTGGTCTGCCCGTAGTTAATCTCATTGAATTAAATACGNAAGATAGTGTAACCGCCGTTGTTGTTGTAAAAGACAATCAATTCAAAAACAGCAATCTTGATTCAATGTTGCTTGTTACCACACAGGGAGAAGTTAAGAGAACGCCACTAGAGCAATTTGAATCTGTCCGACGAGCAGGTTTGATTGCGATGAAATTAAAAACTGGTGATTCTTTGTGTGCAGCTGGAGCTGCAAGTGAATCCAATGATGCATTAATGTTCAGTTCCGATGGACAAGCAATACGCTTCAATGTTGGTCGACTAAGAGTTGCCTCTAGATCATCAGGAGGAGTACGAGGGATGAAACTAAGAGGAAATGCACATGTCGTAGCATTGGCAGTTGATGCAGATGGCAGTGATATCCTAGTAGTTACTAAAAATGGATTAGGCAAAAGAACTGCCATCGATGAATATCCAACAAAAGGACGTGGAGGTATGGGTGTTCAAACATTCCGTATCACAGATCGCACAGGTGAGGTTGCAGTTGCTGCAAATGTAAAAGATTCAGAAGAGCTGCTTCTTATCACTATCGAAGGTGTCATGAACAGACAACGCATCGATACTATTAGCCAACAGGGACGTGCCACTCAAGGTGTTCAGGTGGTAAAACCTGATCAGAGTGATTATATTGCTGCCTTGGCAAAAATAGATCTTGATTCAAGTCTGACAAATGAGCCGACAACTTCGGAATAGCTACTTATACTGTTTCTGTGAAAGATCAAAATTCTTTTTCAAATGTTGGTGAATTTACACTGATCAATAGAATAATTGAGCAGCTAGGTTCACATGTAGCAAAAGATATTTTAGTACCACCAGGTGACGATGCAGCAGCTTGGATAAATTCAAAAGATAGCTTAACTGTTGCTACGGTAGATACGTTAACAGAAGGTGTCCATTGGCGCCCCGATACAATGGATTTCTATGACGTAGGATGGAGAGCAGTAACTGCTAGCGTTTCGGATCTAGCAGCAATGGGTGCGACACCTACTTATTTACTAATCGCAATAACTTTAGATTCAAATATNACAGAGCAAAATATTAGTATGCTTACCGAAGGAATCGCACAATCTTCCGCANTACATAATGTAAAGATCGCTGGTGGNGACATTACCCGTGCACATACAAATATGATTTCTGTAACAGCAATTGGGCAAATTTTACAAGACAATCATTATCCAATAATGCGTCGAAATACAGCAGAACCTGATGAGTTAATTGCGATTTCCGGCTACCCAGGAACATCAGGTGCGGGATTGGTAATTATTGAAGACAGCCAAAATGAAGATGAATTAGGTATAGAACTGATTAAACGACATCGACAACCTGTAGCCAGAATACAATTGGGCACTAATGCTGCCAAAGCTGGAATTAAATGCGCAATAGATCTATCAGATGGCCTGGTACAAGATCTTGAACATATAGCAAAAGCGTCCAATATTGGAATTGAAATAGATACTGAAAAAATTCCACTCCACAACACTGCGTATACTTTATTAGGTAGGGAAAAAATACTCGATTTAGCATTAGGGCAAGGAGGTGAAGATTTTGAATTGATTTTGATAGGAAAAGATGAAATCTTACGATCTTTAAACACTACGGAGTTACCCGTCACGCTCATTGGGAAAACAGTTTCACACCATCCAGGACAGGTAAAAGTATATGACAGTTCAGGAAAAGAATATGAGCCTCCTCAACGAGGATGGGATCACTTAAGGAACGATTAATCTATGAGCACAGCCAATCGCTTTAATTTTCACACTACAAATGTTCGACAAACTCAATCTCTTGCCAAAAAAATAGCCAAATTATTGCTACCTGGTGATGTTCTACTTCTACAAGGACCCTTGGGTGCTGGAAAAACAACATTTACACAAGGCCTTGCAAAAGGAATGAATATCAAATCTGAAGTAACAAGTCCCACTTTTATACTACTTGCCCAGCATGAACCCAGTTCCAATAATTTAGCTTTGTTTCATGCAGATCTGTATCGATTAACTGATCCCATGGAAGTCATGGAACTCCATTTAGAAGAACAGGCAAGTGACGGCGTCCTGATTGTAGAATGGCCAGATAGGGCTCCCGAAATGTTGCCAAAAGATCATTTACTCATATCAATTGCTCTTCAAAAAATTGACCATAATGCCCGAACATTTACTTTTGTATCTGCAGGAGAGAGGGCAAGAGAAATTGTTGATGGATTACAATCACAATTATGAAGGCTAAAGAATGTCATATAATTTAGGAATCGACACAGTTTCAGATAACATCTCCCTTGCAATAGAAGATGATGGCCGCTTAATTATAGAAAAAAGTTTTACTGTCACTGATACTGTCTCGCATGAACTCATCAATATCATTGATAACTTTTTAAAATCAAACCAAGTTGAACTACATGACATCACTGGCTTAGCGGTTTGCATAGGTCCAGGAAATTATGGACCTCTCCGAGCAGGTCTATCCATCACGCAAGGTTTAGCCCTCGCGCGCAATTTACCCATTGCGCCCATCAATAGACTTGAGGCTGATGCATGGCCATTTATACAAAGCGCACAGAATCAACAGCCTGTGATTTCAGTACATGATGCTGGGAGATTGGGGTTAGCTTGGGGGGCCTATAACCAAAATAACAAAAATGAACCACCAAGAGTAGTAGTCCCTCCGTCCATCACTGATCTCGAAGAATGTGCAAAATCTGCACCACCAAATTCACTTTGGTGTGGTGAATTATCAGATGAATCTATAAAGACTCTTCTACATTTAGGGTATTCTTCTAAGATTGAGCCTTTAAAATACATGAATACTCGAGCAAAATCGATGCTAGAGCTTGCATCTGTGCAACAATCGTATCAAGATCCATCAGGGATAGAGGCTCTGTATTTACAACCCCCCCGTATTAACCGTTAATCATTTAATTGATACATTTCTGGAGGACCTATGGAACAAACATTAATACTGATAAAACCTGATGCGATGCAACGTGGGCTCGCTTTTGAAATACTTTCAAGATTAGAAAGGCGAGGATTACGTCTAGCTGGACTACGATTACTTCAAGTAGAGCGATCTATGGCAGAAAAACACTATGCAGAACATGAAGGCAAACCTTTTTTTACTGGACTGGTCACCTATATAACTAGCAGCCCAATAATTGCTGCTGTTTTTGAAGGCACAAGCGCTGTCAATGCAGCAAGGCAAACGATTGGCTCGACAAATCCAACAGAATCTTCTCCAGGAACTATAAGAGGTGATTTTGGTTTGGAAATTGGTAGAAATTTAATACATGGTTCAGACAGCGTAGAAAGTGCAACTCGAGAAATTGCAATTTTCTTTGAAGGACAACCTGTTATTCAATGGGAAAAAGATACCGATAAATGGGTCTTTGAATAGATAATAAAGAGTACTAGGTCAGAAATTAAGAATTTATTGCACACGCACAATTTCTTTTGCATGACCCCATAAATTTTCCAAATCATAATGATGACGTGCATCCATTGAAAATAAATGGATGATTAGTCCTTCTTGTGTATCCATCAATACCCATCCACTCTCAGGGTCTCCTTCCGGTCGGATACGTGAACCACTTATCTGCAAGTTTTTTTGTATTGAATCAATTACTGCTCGTGCTTGACGAATATTGTCTACAGTCCCAATAACAAAATAGTCAGCAAAGGCAGAAAGTTCAGTCAGGTCAAGTAACACTATGTCACTCACTTGTCTGTCAGCCAAAATATCTACTGCATTATGCGCAAGATCTACATCCGCATTAAATAGTAAATCTGAATTACTTAACTCAGAACTTGTACTCATATATTTGAAATCCCCTTTATGTATATAGTACGTGAATTATGAATTGGTCATCGAAGAAAATCAATCAACAAATTACTCCAACTACAGTTAACTACTCGTTACAATATATNGATGAAAGAACGTGTGCTCGTCGCAATGTCTGGTGGAGTAGACTCTGCTGTGGCTGCTGCATTACTTGTCCAACAGGGATATGAAGTAATTGGTGTAACACTACGCCTTTATACTGAACCTGATGACACCGCCNTAAGATCTGGCCGCACATGCTGTGGTATCGAAGATATTGGTGACGCAAAAGCTGCAGCACAACAAATTGGTATCCCNCATTATGTGTTAAATATGGAACAAGAGTTCGAAAAACATGTACTTACACCATTCGTAGAATCATATGTAGATGGACGTACTCCAAATCCCTGTTTGAATTGTAATCAATATGTAAAATTTTCAACGTTGCTTGATCGTGCAATTGCTATTGGTGCTGATCGACTAGCAACTGGACATTACGCACGGATAGAACAAGACGAATTAAANCATCACCACTTACATCGAGCTCATGACGACGAAAAAGACCAATCGTATGTACTCTATACACTCGATCAAAATGCTCTGGATTTCACATTATTTCCTTTAGGTGCTATCGAAAAAACTGATACACGAAAAATAGCACGGGAATATAAATTACCTTTATCTGAAAAGCCAGATAGTGTCGATATATGTTTCGTACCAGGTGGAGATTATAGAGAGGTACTCCATACAAAAGGAGTACAATCCATCCCCGGAATCATACAGAACACTATGGGTGAAACTGTAGGAACACATGAAGGAATAACAAACTATACTGTAGGCCAAAGACGTGGTCTTGGTGTTCAATTCTCTCAACCGCAGTATGTAAACAAAATTGATGCCGAACGTAATATTGTAGTTATAGGTAGTGACGAAGATTTACTAAGCAAATCACTTTCTGCAAGCGATCCTCATTGGATCTATCAACCACCAACAGTTGGAGAAACATTATCTGCGCGAATTCGATACCACTCAGACGAATTAACAGCCTCTATTACAGCGCTTAATTCTTCACAGTTTAGTTTGTCTTTTGAGTCTCCAGCACGAGCAATCACACCTGGACAAGCAGTAGTCCTTTATCGAGGCACTGAAGTTATAGGTGGAGGCACGATCGAAAGATCCAGCTAATAGTTTTGATTTAGTTGTCAGCGCTGAATAAACTTGCGTACCATAAAACGGATGCAACTTTCAATTAAGGGTGTATGCCATTATGCAACCTGATTTACTTTTTGGACTTACAGACTTACGTGACTGGATCATAGTTATTTATGGATTCTTAGGAATCATTGCAATGCTATTAGTCATACTGATTTTAATATTCATAGTATGGCAAATTCGTAATGCTACACGTGCTGTTGGAAACATTGTTGATGAAAGTGTTCGGCCAACACTTAATGAAGCAAGACGTACAGCTGAAACTGTTCGCGGAACAACTGAATTCATAACTGATAATGCTGTACATCCAATAATAAGAGCAATCTCCACAGGACGCGGGCTTAAAAAAGCATTGTCAGGGCTATTTGGTTCTCAGGAACGAAATAATCAAGATTAAAATTATGGGGTCAGAATGTTATTCCCATTTCGAATTGCGACAAAAATAATCAGTTTTCCTCTTAAGTTGATTTTTAAAATCTTTAAGCATCGACTGCTCAGTACTTCAAAAATTATTATTATGCTCAGCGGAATTTATTCCTTAGCTCGATATACATGGCAAAATAAAGAAAAAACCTCGATGCTTAATGAAAAATTTGGGAATAGTTTTCCTCTTTTACAAAATCGATATGCACAGATGAAAAAAGATTATGCACTTGCGAAGCAAGAAAAAGAAGACAAATTGTCTGATGAATTCGAAAAAAGTCGNTATTCAAATATTACTGATCTTCATTCAGGCAAGAAAGAGTAAAATATCATGATTATTACAGATCTCAAAATTGATTTATTTCACTGGAGAACTGAGGCATGGAAAACAGGTGTTGGTACAGCATTCGGTAATGACCAACAATTAGGCATTGTCACTATTAGTACCGATGAGGGTATTTCTGGCAATGCTTTTTTGGGATCATCACGTATGGGTGCTGATCATTTTACTAAAGGCATCATTGAATTTCTCAAACCAAGATTAATAGGACAGAACCCACAAGATATAGGGAAAATATGGTGGGACATGTGGAAACAAAATCGATCTGTTTCGACATATTCCATTGGNGCCATAGATATATGTCTATGGGATATCAATGGAAAAATTACCGGTCAACCGATCCATCGACTACTCGGAACATGCAAAGATTCTGTCCCCGCATATTCAAGTACTGCCTACCATGAAACCAAGGAAGAATATGCAGAGGAAGCATTACATTTTAAAAACTTAGGATGGAAAGCACATAAAATACATCCACACGGTAATCCGCAATACGATGTAGAAATTAGCAAGGCTGTTCGAGAGGCTGTAGGTGATGAGACAAAGCTCATGTTAGATTCGATGTGGGCGTACCGCTANGAAGATGCATTAAGGGTTGGAAGGGCGATAGAAGAACTCAACTATTATTGGTATGAAGATCCATTGGTTGAAGAGGATATATATAACTACGTTAAACTTCATGACAAATTAGATATTCCCATAATGTCTACAGAATATGCACCTGGCAGATATTATGGAATGACATCTTGGATTACTCAGTATGCGACAGATATCCTACGTGGTGATGTTGCTGTTACTGGTGGCATAACACCTCTAATACGCCTCGGACATTTGGCTGAAGGATTTAACATGCAATGTGAAATCCACCATGGCGGTAATTCATTAAATAATGTTGCCAATTTACACGTCACAATGGCATTACCAAATTGCGAATTTTACGAAGTTTTCCCATGTACAGGAGCAAATCAATATGGGCTCATACAAGATATTGAAGTTGACTCAAATGGAATGGTATATGCCCCGACAAAACCTGGTTTAGGTTATGAAATTGATTGGGATTTAGTCAAAAGAGAACATATTGCGANAGTAGAATAGTTAGATCAACAAGTGGTGCAACAACAATACAACTGCAGTAACATATTCCAGTACTAAATGGTTTGGAGTTTGTGGTTGAGGCATAAGTTTTTAAACAACATGGCAGCAAACTGACAGCATTTGTTAACTAACTTAGCTATATGAAACTAAGGCAACCTCTCGAAAACACCGTGTTTCTGNGGTATCGTAGCAAGTGGAGAGGTGTCCGAGTGGCCTATGGTGCCTGCCTCGAAAACAGGTTGACGCAAGTCTCGTGGGTTCGAATCCCACCCTCTCCGCCATTAGAAAACTGTACACCATGGAGAGGTGCTGGAGTGGTTGATCAGGCTCGCCTGGAAAGCGTGTAACGGGGCAACTCGTTCGTGGGTTCGAATCCCACCCTCTCCGCCATATATTTACAACTCAGATTCGTTCTGCACGTACAACGAAACGATCAGAATACGATCGAGTAGTTCTGTCAAATTCGCCACCACATGTATACAGTGTTATTGAATCAACAGAGACCTCATCACTCCAAACTGATCCCCACTGGTTATAATCTGCATCATATTGCCTAGTCCAACGCACTCGATATGTATACGTATTACCTTCATAATCCACTTCAATAATATCGCCAATAGTGAGTCGCGAAACAGATCCAAATACAGCCATACCAAAATAATTAACCTGGGCATGTTTCACATATGCAGCATAATCAACATGACCTGCAAAAATAGCATTGCCGCCTTCACCAGGACGACCACCAAGACCAGGCCATTCACTCATGTTATACCAAACAACATCAGCAGGTCCTTGAGGAGTTGGCATCGTAGCACTGCTACGACTCACAATTTTCTCACCGACACGAGCACTAACATCCAAACTTGGAATACGTAATACTGCAAAATCAGTATTTGGTGGGTAACCAAATTCATCCACTAAATCTGCAATGTTCGTTACTAGCTTCGATGCTTGATCAGGAGTGGCGGTTGGTTCTGGAGTAGCAGTTACAGTAGGTGTCGCAACAGGAGCAGCAACTGTAGGGGTAACTAGTATAGGAGTATTCGGAGTAGGCGTAATTTGAGCTGTGGCCACTACTGGAGGATTAACAACAACACTCGTTGGCATAGCAATTGTATTAACTTGTGTTGAAATATTCGAAGATTGTTCATTTGTTGAATCAGAAGATTGATTAACAAAAAAGAACCCAATCCCTAAACCAACTAAAATACCTGCAATTGCTATTATTGCTATCCGCGTTTGCACGTATAACCTCCTGAATATACCTACATTAACAATAAGCCTTTCAACGCACTACTATAAAGTAGTAATACTCGGAAGAGGTTAAAAGAAAAGTGGCCAAGACCAGATGATCTTGACCACTTTAATACTATGTATTAGACGACGAATCGCCTTTTACAATTCAATTACTTTACAACGATAACTCCACCAGTATTGGATACAGGGAAGTCCGCATTAACAAACGCTGGTGCGCCTGCAACGTATCCCTTGTAAACACCATTCTGGGTTATCCAAACAGACTTAGCATCTGTCAGTTCAACAATCTTGGAACCAGAAGCATCACCGTTGACGACAACGAGGCTTGATCCACTTGCCGAAATATCACCAGTAATTGTAACTGCTGGTTCTGCAGCTGTAGCACTAACAATCTTGACTACTGCGTAACCAACCTTTGTGGTTGCTGCCGAAGGAGTCGCAGTGATTGTGAAGTTACCAAGTTTATCACCAGGGATAAATGTGGCAGTCACAACACCATTCTTGTGAGTACGTGTAGTAGCGTTGATTAACTGGTTACCACCAGAAGTACCATTTACAGCAAGTGTTACTGTTTCAGCTGGAGCACCGGTACGTATTGCTACGCCGTTCTTGTCCAACAGAGTTGCAGTAACAGTTACTGGCACACCTGGGGTAATGTCTGATCCATCACCAGCTACAACAGTTACTGTCTTAATTGCGTTATCCGCAACAGTAACATTGAATGTACCTGTACTTGCTGGCTCAGTACCAGAAGCAGCGATCTTCCATGTACAAACAGCTGGTGTAGCACTAGCGTTTGCTGGGTCAACACTTACTTCGCGGTAACCGTCAGACGCTGTAGCGTCAGCAACAGATGCTGATGCAATCAGAGCCTTACCAGTTGAAGTTGAACCTGCACAAGTAACTGTTGGGGTACTGGTTGAGTCAACCTTGTTACCACCAGAGTCCTTGGTCAGAATTCGAAGAATCGCAGTGGCACCTTCGTTGTCCGACAACTTGTCAATAATCGCAGTTGTTGAAGAATTACCTGTTAGTTCAGCAGTAGCGTAAACACCATTCTGCTTCAACTTCGTAGTAATCGAAGATACACCGAATGAACCACTTGTCGCGGTTGTAATAGTAGCGGACTTACCACCAGCAGGTACAGTTAGACCTTGAGCGGTAATGTCACCGTTAGCGTCAGTTACAACAACAACTTCCTTGGTACCAGTGTTGTCCCAAGTACCATCACCATCGATGGTCATAGTAACAACAGCACCAG
>PANZ01000018.1 GCA_002707835.1 Chloroflexota bacterium | reverse complement strand
GTCCAGTACCTCTGCGTCTGTACCATTCCATCTGCCACAGTCGATCTTCTGCAGAAGCATATCCCATAGCAAACCAAACATCGCTTTCAGATGACGCATCAATATGTGGAATACCGTATTCGTCACGATGAATTTGGATAGCTGTACTCATCTGTATACTGTACCGCACAGTAACAAAGGATGCATAACAGTATTAACCTGAAAGAACACTAAGGCATTAGCGATGGACAAAACTTCCACCTGACATCACAAAGTTGATGTCGCGCAAAGCTGCAAGATTAACTGTCGGATCCTCATTGAGAGCTACCAAATCAGCCCTTAAACCATTTTTAATTTTACCTCGATCCTCTAAAGAAAGGAGATGAGCACTTGTGCTTGTAGCGAGACGAAGAGTTTCAGTAGCACTTAAATTTGACATGTCATGCATTGTTTCCAATGCGTAACTTAAATATGTATGTGGGGTTCCTGGTATTCCACAATCAGTAGACATGACTATTTGTGCTCCGCCTTCAACTAGTTGTCGAGTAAGTTCGGTTCGTTTTTTGTACAATTCTGTTCCTTTTTGTAAAGCCAATGAGCCTGTAAGTGTCGGAGATACAATAGTTTGACTTGAAATTATTTCTGCAATCACTTCGGGAATTGGTTCACTGCCGTTTTCTGTCTGGAAAGTACAGTGCTCAATCATATCAACACCACCAGCGAGCGCATGTCGAATACCTTCAACACCATGTGCATGAGCTGTCACAGAAGTACCAAGGCGATGAGCTTCTTCTACAATAGCTTTCATTTCATCAATAGAATATTGAGCACGAGCTGTATTAGAACCTGGAGTCATATTACCACCAGATGCCATCACTTTAATCCAGTCGACACCCGCTTTTATTCTTTCACGAACTGCAACTCTTACTCCAAGTTCACCATCAGCTTCTCCATTCCAAAAATTACCATGTCCAGCTGTAGTAGTAATAGGAGCACCAGCAACAAACAGTTCAGGCCCGGTGACAATTCCTTCATTTATTGCATTTCTTAAAGAAACAGCAAGTTCAGTTGGTGCACCTAAGTCACGTATTGTTGTAATACCAGCACGCAACATCTTTTGTGCATTTTCAATCATCCTAAGAGACATACTTCTAGAAGAATCATTATTTTGTACTTTTTCCCAGTCATCACCAGCATTTAGACATAAATGAGCGTGTGCTTCGATTAGACCTGGAATAATAACAAGGCCAGATGCATTTACCTCAATCGCATCATCAGTCGGGTTTTCGGTAAAAATGCCATCACTGACATGGAGAATTTTCTCTTTTGGTGGTTCGCTGTCACCTACCCAGACTTTTGCACCATAAATAGACAGGTTTTTCATTCCATTAAGCATAAAACTCCTAGAGATATCAAATTCAAATCCCAGATTTTGACAATACCAACTTAAATTTTTCTACAAACATTTTGATTTCATTACTCCCTATCTCAGTTGATAATGCTCCAACAAGGTTTGGTGCAATAAGAATACCTTCATTCATAAGGCCTAAGAAAACTTTCCGCCGAATATTAGTATCAGAAGAAGCAATATCACGATAATTATTAATGGGAACATCATTAAAATGGATACCAAATAAAGAACCAATTCCTGTAACTTGAACAGGAATTTCTAATTCTGCACAAACATCACGAATCCCTTGACGAAGAATTTCTGTATTGAATGCGAGTGACTCATAGATATCATCCGTAAGGTGGTCCAAAGTTACTGAACCTGCCAACATAGTGACAGGATTCGCATTAAATGTCCCCGCATGTGATACATGTGGACCAACAGATGGTTCCGTTCCCATCTCTAATCCCCCTGTAGGATCATATAGATCCATAATATCCTTTCGCCCACCAAAAGCACCTATGGGAAATCCACCACCGATAATCTTTCCTAATGAAGTCATATCAGGAGTAACACCAAAGAATTTTTGACTACCACCATCAGTAACTCTGTAACTAATAACTTCATCGAAAATTAACACTATAGAATGCTGCCAAGTAAAATTTCTAAGCATCTCAAGGAATTCATAGGTCGCAGGCACCATGCCAACGGATCCCAAAACTGGTTCTATTATTACTGCAGCAAGTTGATCCTTATGTTGTTCTAAAATCTTACGAGCACCTTCAACATCATTGAAAGGGAATACGATCACTTGATCTAATACTTCATCAGGAAGACCTTCGGTGCTGGGTAATGCGACAGGACTATCAGACCCTCCAGCATGTTCGACTTTGACTTTGACACTCACTGAAACAGCATCATGTGTACCATGATAACCACCTTCAGCTTTGGCAAATAAAGTACGCCCAGTAAATGCTCGAGCCGCACGAATTGTATTCATCGTTGCTTCTGTTCCTGAATTAGTAAATCTAACACGATCAAAACTTGGCACACGTTCACACAATATTTTTGCTAATTGAATTTGATGACTATTCGGGGCATTATATGCAACACCATTTTTCAACTGACTACTCACAGCATCCATTACAGGTGAAAATGCATGTCCGAAAATCATAGTGGTCATAGTATTAATAAAGTCAACTCGTTGCATATCATCTACATCAGTCACGATGGGACCACGTGCAGACTTAATATATATAGGATATGGATCCCAGAAAATAGAATTTCTGCTATCACCACCGGGTAAGTACTGTTTTGCAGACTCCCAAATTTCTCTACTTCTTGGAGTTAGTTCTACATATTTTTCAATCACATTATTAAGGTGTTTCATTTGGAAATCCCAACACATAAAATAATGAAATACATTTTAATGTTACATCCTCACTTAGCATCATTCTCATTCTCTAACAATTTCAAAGGGATATTTTCTAAAACACCTGTAGACCAAAGCGACGAAATCTCTTCTTCAGATTTGCCTAATATTTCCTTCAAAATATAGTTAGTATGCTGCCCAAGTTGAGGTGCGGCACGATGGATTTCACCAGGGGTTCTACTAAATTTCCAGGGAATACCTGGGACAATGTGTTGTCCCACAGATTTATGGTGGACTAATTTGAAAAAATCACGATCATCTAAATGGGGGTCTTCTACAAATCTTTGACTATTCGAACACGTACCTGCAGCTACTCCCACGGACTGCAAAAGTATCATCGCTTCATCTGGGGTATATCCAACAGTCCATGAAGAAATCAACTGATCAATTTCATCATGTCTACGAGAACGACCTTCAAAGGTAGAAAGATCATCATCTAAAAATAGATTGTCTGGGCTNATAATCTTTGCCAATGCTTGCCATTCACTTAATGAACCACAAGCCAGTGCNATCCAAGCATCTTCACCNGTACAACGATATACTCCTGATGGAGCCATAAATTCATCTCTATTCCCTATNCGAATTGGCTCATTGCCTGTCAATTCATACTCAACAATTTCATCTCCTAACCAACAAATTGCAGCTTCACGTTGTGACAAATCAACATAAGAACCTCGCCCTGTATTACGGTGATGATGTAGTGCGGTCATGATATAGCCCATTGTATGAATACCTGCAATTGGATCNCCATGATTGATTCCGCTTTTCATAGGTGGCTCTCCAGCATAACCAGTTCGTGCTACAATTCCTCCTAATTGCTCTATAGCGACCCCNTAACCAACATAATTACCTTCTGGACCACCGTTGCCACTTGGGGGCATAGAAACAAAAATAATGTCGTCTTTAATGTTTTTGAGTACTTGGTACCCGTAGCCCATACGCTCAAAAACTCCACCGCCAAAATTTTCGATGACAATATCAGCTTTTGCGATTAGTTCATGCATAATTTTGCGACCTTCAGGTTCAACAATATTAAGACATATTCCGAATTTACCCCTGTTTAATTTATTAAAATAACCTGCCCGATTCCATGAATCTTCAGCAAATCTATCATTGGCAAACACTCCCACGCCATCAACTGCAGGAACTTGGCCACGTACAGAATCTAAATGGCTGTTAACTTCAATTTTGATAACCATCGCACCTAGATCTGTCATGAGNTTAATTGCATAAGGNCCTGCCCAAACCATTGAAAGATCCAAAATAACGATATCCTTAAGTGGGCCTGTTCGATTAAGGTCTTCTACAAAATCACCATGATTTTCTATGATATTGGGGAACACTCCCCTACGGGGGCCCGTCAACGTAATTGATTCAAAACTGTTCTCGTATACTTCAGAAGGTAAAGTTTGATCACCAGAATTATCAGTAGATGACAAGTCTTTATTTTGTAAAATTTGAGATGCGATTTCATTATTATGNTCACCAATCAAAGGNGCACGAACTGAATGCCAAAGCTGATCATTAAATCTTGCTGCAATAGTGGGATAATGAGCCCAACCAACTACAGGATGTTCTATTCGTTCAAAGAAATTCCGAAAGGCCAACTGTTCAGATTTTAAGAAATCGGAAGGAGTTGCTACGAAACCAAATGGCATCCCTAAAGATTGTGCACGATGGTACAGTTCTTCTTTTTTTTGTTGAACTGTAGCGGTAATTAGCAAAGCATCAATTTCATCTCGCAGCAAGGATGTCGCACCAGGTTGAAAAAATTTTTCATCAGCTAATTCTTCACTATCAATTACTTGCGTAATCTGACGCCACCTTCTTTCTGGGCCGGAAACAACACCAACATATCCATCACTAGCAGGATAAACTCCCCATGCNGCTCGAAGGCCACCAGCGAAACGTGGATGTATCTCACCTTTATATATCCAATACATATCGCCATACTCAAGCAANGAACCCACACATTCAAAAATCGAAACATCGACATGTTGTCCCAATCCTGATTCGTTACGTTCCCATAAAGCAACTAGCAGGGCATTAAAAGCATTATGTCCTGTACCATATTGCCCTAAATACCCNCCATTTTTCAGGGGTTCCTTCTCTGGATCACCAGTCATCATCATCAACCCACTAAGTGCATAAGTAGTAATTTCCCAAGCAACAAAATTGGAATATGGTCCATCTTGACCAAAATCAGTAACGGACAAATAAATCAGACCAGGATGATCAATGGATATTTTTTCATAGGAAAATCCCCACTTCTCCATAGTACCTGGACGATAACTTTCAACTAAAACATCAGCCCAATCTAATAAGCTATTTAAATGCTCTCGACCGTCATCAGTTTCGAGATCAAGTACAAGAGAGCGTTTTCCTTGATTTACATATAGATGAATNGCGCCAGTCTCAGGATTTTTTGATTGATCTGGGAAAGGCCCCCAATGGCGAATAGGATCTCCACTTGGTCTCTCGATCTTAATTACATCTGCACCAAACCCTGCAAGTAAACGTGTACAGAAGGGTCCAGCAATATAATTACTCAAATCGAGAACTTTNACACCAGATAGNGGAGCATTCACGTATACCTCTAATCATTTTAGTTTTCAGCTGTCCNNAAACATCTTTACAACATGTAGAGATTCTAACTATCTAGATATTTTTTGCTAGTCCTAATGAATTTAAAAAATGTATACCAGCAAAATTATTCATGGCTTATGTCTATAAGTTATCTATTTACTATGTATTTGAATTATCAAATTGAATATAAGAATATTATTTTTCTTTACCCCAACCACCACCACCAGGAGTTTCAACACGTACACGATCCCCTATATCAACGCTAATTTCTGCTCTAGATCCAAGATCAATCTCTTTACCATTTTTTCGGATAAGTGTATTTTTCCCTAGGCCACCTGCTGATCCACCAGACAAACCCCATGGAGCAAATATTCGTCTCTCTGTAATCAATGAAACAGTGGCTTTATCNTAAAATAAATATTCACGAACTATCCCCTCACCNCCTCTGTTTAATCCATTACCNCCAGTCCCTGTTCGTAATGCATAACGTTCCACAGAAAAAGGATAGGCCAACGGTAAAGCTTCAATTGGAGTATTCATAGTATTTGTCATATGTGTATGAACCCCAGATCTACCTGAACGTAAAGGACCTGCACCTGCACCACCAGCTATAGTTTCGTAATACGCATACGGTTGATCACGATTTTTATCAAAACCACCAATAGTAATGTTGTTCATTGTGCCACTTGATGCAGCAGGAATTCGATCTGGTAAAGCCAACGCCAATGCACCCATTGCTGTATCTGTAATACGCTGACTGGTTTCTACGTTTCCTGCTGAAACTGCACGAGGTGTGCCTGCCGAAACAACACTACGTTCAGGTAGAATAAAATGGATAGGACGATAACAACCTTCATTATTAGGAGCTTCATCACCAGCTAGACATCTAATAGTGTAATAGCATGCTGATCGTGTCACAGCAGCAACAGCATTAAGTGAAGATTCTTCTGTTTCTGGATCTGTCCCAGAAAAATCAAANATAACCTCGTCTCCAGTTATAGATAACATTAACTGAATTTGGAGACCGTGATCACCNACTTCTAATCGATCTTGAAAGGCATAATCTCCATCTGGAATTTCAGAAATAATTTCTCGAATAACTCTATCGCCATGTTGCAACAATGCATCGAATCGAGCTAAAAGTGATGGTGTCCCAAAACGATTGGCAACAGCTTTTAGACGTTGAACGCCCACTTCTGTTGCTGCAATTTGCGCACGCAGATCTCCTTTTCTTTCTTCAGGAGCTCTAGAATTTCGAATGATTAATGCAAAAACTGAATCATTCCTTTTACCGGCATCAACTAAACGGATAGGAGGTATCACTAAACCTTCTTGGAGCAATTCTTTTGCTACTGGCATTGATCCAGGAGCCATGCCACCAATATCAGCATGGTGCGCACGAGTTGCTACAAATCCTATAATTTGATCACTGACGAAAACTGGACTAATCGTGGTGATATCTGGCAAATGAGTCCCCCCCAAAAATGGGTCGTTTAATACTAANACATCCCCTTCGTAAAAGGGTGCAAGTTCCATAATTTGTCGAACTGCAGCAGGCATTGCACCTAAATGAACTGGCATATGGGCAGCTTGAGCAACCATCTGTCCTTCTGCATCAAAAACACCACAAGAAAAATCACGCCTTTCTTTGATATTTGGTGAATACGCAGTCCTACCCAGTGCTTCACCCATTTCTTCAGCAATAGAACCTAAAAGTGCATCTGTAATAGCTAAATCGGCAGCACTAATAATTATTGATGGTTCTTCTACAAAATGATTAGACACTATTCCCTCTCCAAAATTAAATTGCCAAAATCATCAACAGTAGCTACCCAACCTGGAGCCACCAAACTGGTAGTATCCAGCTGATTGATCAGCGCAGGACCATTAATTTTTTGGCCGACAGATAACGATGACCTATGATACATAGCTGTCTCAATTTCCTTACCAGAAAACCAAACAGACCCAGAAGATACAGATTTTTGTGAATACAAACTGTTGTCTCGATATTCATTTACATCACTATCCTTACCTTGAACAATCGCTGTAGCAACTACATTCACAATCTCGATGGCAGCATTCACATCACTATGCGCGAATCTTTGTTGATGTAGTTTATGAAATTTACTTTCCACGTCACTAATTTTATCCAAACTGACATTAATAGAAAGTTCATACGACTGTCCGACGTATCGCATATCAAAGGCATAAATTAAGTCAGCATTCGCCAATCCAGGTTCTTGGGTCACTTCATCGCCTACCTGTTTTAATGAATCATGCAATTTAATATGATTNGAANATTCAAAAATTTGAAGGACAGAACGCTTACGAGTCGCCGTTAAATCACTATAAACAGCTCCTTGTGCAGCTAATACTCCTGGAGCTAAAGGAATTAATATTCGAGGCAATTTAAGAGCTTCTGCAAGTTCACACGCATGTAAAGGACCAGCTCCACCAAATGCAACAAGTGCAAACTCTCGAGGATCATAGCCTCTCTGAATAGATACAACTCTGACTGCTGCTTCCATATTTGCCAAAGCAACTGCAATAACTGACTCTGCTAATTGTTCTATTGAACCCATATTTTTTTGCAAATCATTTCCTGCTTTTTCAGCACGACTTCGATCTAGCAACATCGCCCCATCTAACAAACCTGTTTCACCCAAGCGTCCTAGTACAACTTGAGCATCAGTGACTGTGAACGAATTGCCCGATCCATAACTCGCTGGACCAGGAATTGCTCCTGCAGATTCTGGCCCAACTCTCAATGCACCTCCTTTATCAATCCTCGCAATTGAACCGCCACCAGCACCCACAGTATGCACATCCACAACAGGTGTCCGTGCAGAAAGTCCGTCTATAGTTAAATCTGAACGCGTGGGAATTTCACCATCACAAAGTGAAACATCTGTCGAAGTACCTCCCATATCAAAAGTAATAATTTTTTCAAATCCTGATTTTTTTGCAATTTGAAAAGCNCCAGCTACACCTGCTGCAGGACCTGAAAGTAAAGTTGCTACTGGCAGTTTTGATGCACGTTCACCATCGGCTGATCCACCATCAGATTGGACAATTCTTAATGGACCAGCATTTAGATCTTCAAGTCCAAGAGATAATTTTTCGATATATCGAGACATTACTGGACCGATATATGAATTGAGAACTGTGGTTTGAGTACGCTCCACTTCTCGATATTCTGGAGAAATTTGATTAGACGTAGAAAGATACATGTCAGAATATTGACGAAATAATTGTGCGATTTGTTCTTCTAATATTGGGTTAATGTATGAATACAACAACGAAATGGCAATTGACTCAGAACCTTTTTCCTTGGCAAATTTAATTAATCGCAAAGTGTCCTCAACATCAAGAGACTCAACAATTTCACCATTAATATCTAACCGTGCTGATGTTTCCAGTCGTAATTCATCAGATACNAATGGTTCGCGTGTGACTGGTTCTAGTTCATAAATATTTGACCGTGTCTGCCTGCCTATAATTAATAAATCCCTTGTACCAACCGTAGAAATAAGGGCAGTTTTCACTCCTCGATGCTCTAATACTGCATTAGTTGCCACCGTTGTACCGTGTACAATTAAATCAGGAGTTACAGCAAGTTCAAGTATCCCGTCAAGAACTGATTGTGACGGATCTTCAGAAGATGAAGGGCGTTTATATGTTTTTACAGTTCCATTTTCCCACAACAAAAAATCAGTAAAAGTTCCTCCAACATCAACACCTAAAATTACCGAATGAGTTTTTTTCATGGTTCTATGCTACTACCTTATTTTGACATCGACTCAAGCACCATATACTGTTTTAACGCTCTTTGGCGAGGTGATCCTATGACAACAAAAAATAAACCAATCAATTTTTTAGAACAACCTGTACATAAAGATGGTGTTTCTGAACAATGTTTCGAAATTATACATAATGATCGCAAAATCCCGGGAGTTTTGTGGTTACCTGAAAATATAAACACCAAAACGCCGCTTGTGTTACTAGGACATGGCGGTAATGGTCATAAAAGAAATTCACGTATGCTCCATTTAGGAACTCGATTNGCACGNGATCGATCATTCGCNGCTGTAGCAATTGATGGCCCAATACACGGAGATCGAGGTGCCCTATCAGATACTCATGATCCTNATTACCAAGCTATGTGGCAAAATAATAACACCGTCCCAAACATGATATTTGACTGGAAAATTACTTTAGATGCTCTACTGAATTTAGGGCATTTTGATGAAAAACGAGTCGGATACTGGGGGATGTCTATGGGTACCATGTTTGGCATACCATTTGTATCATCGGAACCACGTATTCGCGCTGCAGTTCTGGGAAAAGCAGGCCTGACAGGTAGCAGTGTCGATCGAAGTAATATCGCTCCNCATTTTCGAAATGCAGCACCCAAAATTAATTGTCCGATATATTTTCACGTTCAATGGGATGATGAAAGATTCGATCGTTATAGTTCAGTGTTTCTTTTTGATCTAATAGGTTCGCAAGAAAAAGAGTTACACACATTTCCTGGATTACATATAGACACTTCTCCAGAAGCATTAGCTGCTACAATTGCATTCCTTGGAAGGCATCTAAATGGCTAAGAACGAGCTAAAAAAGTGTGCGAATAAAAATTGCAAGTGCACAAACTGCACTTGTAATCCATGTAAGTGTTAACTTCTATGAATTAGCCTGCATCAGCTACCAAATCGANAGATTGTATACCAGCTATAGCAGCCGCCTCATCATTATCNGAATTATCACCACTAACACCAACTACACCCAAAATATCTGAACTTGCATTGCGAATAAGCACACCGCCAGGAACTGGAATAAGTCTGCCTCCAAATGCACCATTCACTGCTTCTACAAAATATGGCTGTTCCTGAGCACGATTAAACAAAGCACGGGAGCCCATTCCTAAACCCAAAGCACCATAAGCTTTACCATCTGCAATTTGAAATCTTAAATTTGATGCTCCATCTTCACGAGCAAAAAATATGGGGTGTCCACCATCATCAAGAACTAACACTGCTAAAGGTTGCATCGATTCAGATCTTGCGTGTGCAAAAGCACCATTAGCAATTGATTGAGCCTGTTCCAATGTTATTGATTTTGTCATTATTGATCCTCCAAAAAATTTTNANCATGCTTATTGCAATGCACCAGCACCAGTAATAGGCCAAATTTCCTCAACGAAATTATTNCTAACAGCATACATTTCTCTATGCAAAAGTACAGTTGAATCGCTGTAGTGCGGAACCAAAGTAACACGATCACCATGGTTCAAGTTAACATCATCATCCACGGCAACAATAGTATGTTCAGCATTTAATGAAATAACTTCCATACCCTCATGCGAGACTATGCTAGGTAAACCCGTATGTCTTCCTGTAGTTTTCCATCCTGCATCAAGAATGACACGCCCACTTACTGCTTTTGAAATAACTTGTGCATTAATAAATAGTGCATATCGATGGTCTGGTACNTTCATTAACTCTTGATAAGAAATATCCATCAATGCACCACCACCAGCTTGAAGTTCATTAATTGATCCTAATGAGGCGGCATGCCAGTAGTTACCACTACCACCACCCGAACAAATCTCCGGGGCTAGGCCAACAGCATCCAATTGTGTACGAGCTTCTTTCAGAATATCTGCTGCTGCTTTCGATTCGGCTTCTTTATCTTCGGACTGCATACCCATGACATGCCCTTCATAACCCATAAGTCCTCGTAAACGTACTGAAGGTAAATCTTCGACTAATTGAGCTAAATTGACAGCTTGTTCTGGAGTCACACCACAACGGTTGGCTCCTACATTGATGTCAACAAGAATATCAATTTCAACGCCAGCATTTTCTGCTGCGGCTGATATTTCCTGAATATTAGTAGCGTCATCACATGCGACACACACATGAGCTTGTTTAGCTACAGTCATTAATCGAGAAATTTTCTTTGATCCAATAATTTCATTAGCAATGAGAATATCTTTTATTCCACCTTCAACCATTGCCTCAGCTTCTGAAACTTTTGCACAAGTAATACCATGCGCACCTCCNGTCAAAAGTTTATGTGCGAGTTGAGGAGATTTACTTGCTTTTACATGAGGTCGCCACAATACATTATGCTTTTTACATAATGCATACATTCTCTCCACATTGGATTCAAAGGCATCCAAATCTAGCCATAACACTGGAGTATCAACGGTATTGATATTAGTTGCTAAATCTACTGACATGTCACCACCTTCTATTTTTGCTAGTTTAGATCATTATTAATTAATCTCTCCCAAGAGCTCCCCATATTGTAACGAGAAAAGGAACCACATAAGTCAGTGGAATTTTCCAATACAACGAAGAGTTCAAATCTCCGGAAATTAACAAATCCCCTTGATTCAATAATGTCAGAATAGTTCCAACGACAAAAGCTGCAAGGATTGCACGCAAAAAAATTTTTTTAGAAATAATTCACCCCATCACATTTGTTGATTATATAGATAGAGAAAAAAATGAGTGGGCCTAGATATAAATTAATAAGAAAAACAAATTGTATTCATATTAAGAACATGTATGAGANTCATANTAATCATGTAAAATTACACTAAGAATATTGGTACCATAGCTTCAAACTTCATAATAAATTAGGAGATACGATGTACGGAACAATCGCACAACTCAAGGTCAAAGAAGGAATGCAAGAACAATTAATTGAAGGGTTCAGAGAGTACGAAACACTTAATGTCTCTGGCGCACTATCAAGCATGATTTACCAGATGGACAGTAATTCAAATGAATGGATTATGGCAGTTTGTTTTGAATCCAAAGAAGCATATCTCGCTAATGCAGAAAGCCCTGATCAGGCTGCAAGATATGAAAAATTCATGGCATGCCTCGATAGTGAGCCTGTTTGGAATGATGGAGAGATAATCTACAATTTCTCTGCCAAATAGTAACAAAAGTCAGCTAAAGTTCTGTAGGAAAACTCCCTAGTTTGGATTTTGTCTTTTGGTCATCATTTTTTGTTCTGACATCATTTAACAGTGTCCCGATAAATGTGTACCTTACAAAAAATCTATAACTGATTAAGAGGACTACTGTTACGCTTAGACAAATTATGAAGAATTTTAAAGATTCATGAATGGACCAATCTGTAATCAATCCTTGAGCTAAAATTACTAGTGGCAGATGTATCAAATACATCCAATATGAAGCATCTGAATAGTAACGAATACTAAATTTTTCTCGTGAAAGTAGAAATTTAAACAAGCCAATCAAGCCAATCGCCATTGTCCATGTAAATATTAACTGAATTATAGATATTAAAAACCATGAAGAACTTTCTANAAAAGTATAAAAAATTCCAAACGGAAAGATGATCAATCCAANAATAGTAAGAAAACTACAACGTACTCCTATAGTCCTAACTATTGGAGTACCGCGATGAGATTTTAGATCAAATAAGGTGCTGCCAAATAGGAAAAAAATAAAATAATAAAGCAATACATACCAGTCCGGAATTAACCCTGTCGAAGTATCTGGTCCAAAACTATGTTCCTGCATAAATAATTGAGGAATTAATGTCATAAAAGGTAAAAGAATTAACATTACCTTACAAATTTGTTCCTTATAACCTCTTAATAGAGCAATCGGTGATAATAATTTTCTTAAGGATAAGTAGGCAACATTTAACCAAAGTAAATGCCAAAGAAACCATAAATGGGCAAAATCAAAACCTTCATTATCGGTGTTTTGAGATTGATCTTGAGCAAAATTATAATTTGACCAATTCTCTTGAGTAGCTAATGCAGCACCTATGATGAAACAAAGAATTATCAATGGTAGGACAGTTACAACACTTACAAGTAAAGGAANTCCAATTCTTTTTAGCCGATGTATTATAACTCCTTCAAAACCTCTACGATCCCATAACATTGCAGTAAAAAATCCACTTAATAGAAAAAATAATGGCATCCGAAATCCATGTATAAAGAGAATTAACAAATCAAATATGTGGTGATCTGGATCTCCACTTGACCTCCAAGGAAGGAATGGGAAAGCGGCATGTAAAACTATCCCTAACAACATTGCAAATGCTCGTAAAGCATCCAGATCATACATTCGAACATTAGAGGTATGGTTCAATAATTTGACTGATTGTGTCACTACTTATTACCTAAAGACGGGAATAACTTCATTAGCAAATAAACGCATTGATTCCATTACAGTCTGTGGCGACATTCCACCACCGTGCAAGACAGCACTCAGCGTACTGATATCTGCTGTCTTCTGATAACGATCAAGTTTTTCTATAACATCAGGTGGAGTACCAGATAATGTTCGGTTATCAAACATTTCTTGTAAATCAGGCTCATTCTCGTAAGGTAAAGGTTCTGAAACTCCTGAAACAATATGTTCACGACCATGTCTTAAATTTGTTGCTTGTCTTGATTGATACAAAAAATGCTCCATCTGATCGCGTGCTTGTTCTTCACTGGATGCAACTATGACTTGTGCTTGTACACCAAATTCATCAGGAGATGCAGGATAATTTTCACGTGAACGTCTAAAATTTTTCCAGCTCTCATCTAAAATACTAATCGGTCTTCCTGATTGTGTAGTCAAGGCGCGAAGTCCATATCGTGCGCTTATATCGAAGGATTCTTGAGTACTGGCAGCTAACCAAATTGGAGGGTAAGGCTTTTGTCGTGGCTTAGGGTAAAGTGTGGTTTCAGGAATATCATGGAATTTCCCATGATATTCAAACGTCCCTCCACTTAATGCTTTTGTAATTATAGCCAGTGATTCATTAGTACGCTCACGTGCTTCATTTTGATCGAGACCAAAACGTCGAAATTCAAAAGGTTGGTATCCACGTGCAACACCAATCTCAAGACGACCATCTGTGAGTTGATCAGTCATTGCAATATCTTCAGCAACACGTAAGGGATCCCAGAAAGGAAGAACTAATACAGCTGTCCCAACACGTATCTTTGATGTCTCTGCAGCAACGTGCGTTGCCATCAATAACGGATTAGGGATATACCCATAATTAGAAAAATGGTGTTCAGCAAACCACACCGAATCATAACCAAGGAGCTCAGCTTCTTGAGCG
This sequence comes from Chloroflexota bacterium, assembly GCA_002707835.1. Classification (GTDB taxonomy): domain Bacteria; phylum Chloroflexota; class Dehalococcoidia; order UBA2979; family UBA2979; genus UBA6955. The sequence goes on along the minus strand of PANZ01000018.1, from coordinate 4,144 downwards.
AATTCAACCATTCTTTTATAGATTACTGATGGATCTTCAAGTGCCGACGATCCTGCTAACGCAAAAGCTGCAAATTTCATATATCACTTTCTTGTTTAGAAAATCATTATAGGCATCTAGCACAAATAGAGCACCTGAAAATTGATGTGAAAAATTTCAGAATTCGTTATGATATAGCTCTGTAAGTTAGGATGCCCTAATGTCTGATAGTGAAATCCCTACCCTAGTCACTCAAGATATGGAAGACTTAAAAGGTGTCTGGGGGGAAGAACGAGTCGCTTATCCAATCTCTATCTCGGATATCCGTAAATGGGCTATTGCCTCTTATTGGCCAGAAAAACCTCCACGTATTTTTTGGGATGAAGAATATGCAATAAACACTAAATGGAATGGCATTATTGCACCTACTGATTTCAATCCTTTTGCATGGCCGATCGAAAGGCCACCACAAGCACCAGGACCACCCAGAGCAGAGGGTGGAAATCGTGAACCTGGAACGAGGGGTATGAATGGAGGACAAGTTGAATCATTTGGTGTCGTTATGAGACCAGGTGATGTCATAACTTCAAAAAACAGATTAAAAGGGTGGAACGAAAGAGAAACACGACTCGGACTAACTTTATTTTCAGAAACTGAAATTGAATGGCGCAATCAAAACAATGAGCATGTTAAAACAAGAATTTCCACAAGCATACGTTATTAAATAAATTATAATTAGGAGAATAGAATGACAGTCAATATAGCATTCGATCAAATACAAATTGGTGATGAATTGCCAGCGTGGTCAAGAAAAACTGATTTTATGAATTGGAATAGATACGCTGCAGTAAATGATGAATTTGTATACATTCATATGGATGATGAAGTAGGTAAGGCTGCCCTAAATGAACAAGGCGCTTTCGGGATGGGTAATTTACGCTATACATACATGTTAAATGCTCTCAGAGACTGGGCTGGTGATGAAGCGATTATCAAAGAATGTGGATTACAATTTCGTGCTATTAACCAAAAAAATGACATCCTAACTGTGACCGGTAAAATAACCGATAAACAAAGCCAAGATGGGGAACTCCTAATTTTCCTTGAGATGAACGTAATCAATCAGGCAGGAGAAGGTACAACTCCTGGACATGCTATAGTTGCTATCCCAGAATAAATTAGTACTTTTCTTGTTTGCGGCGCGCTTCCATACCTAAATGATTCTCACCCCTAGAGTATGCTAAGTATATTTGCCGTTGGCGTTCTCTAAAATTATTACGCTGCTCATCAGTAATTGTTTCATAACAAAATTCACAGCTCACACCTTCTTCATATTTTGAAGAGTTGCGATCTTCTGCTGAAATCGGTTCTTGACAGGCATAACATAAAGCGTATTCACCTTCTTGAAGTCCATGTTGGAGTGAGACTCTATCATCAAAAACAAAACATTCACCTTCCCAAAGACTTTCTTCTTCAGGAATTTCTTCTAAATACTTCAAAATTCCACCTTGCAAATGATAAATTTCCTGAAACCCAAGTTGCCGCATATATGCGGTAGCCTTTTCACAACGTATCCCACCAGTACAGTACATCGCAATTTTTGTATTCAGATCTGTTTCCTCCTTCAGATCATCAGCCCATTTTGGAAATTGCTGGAAATTATCTGTTCGTGGATCTATCGCTTTTTGGAAATTACCTATTCGAGTTTCATACTGGTTACGTGTATCTATAAGGAGAACATCATCACGACTAATCAATGAATTCCAATCTTGTGGTTTAACATACTGCCCAGAGTCTTTTCCGACATTTATTTCTTGCCCCATAGTAACTATCTCTTTTTTTATCTTGACTTTCATACGATTGAAATTCATCTTCTGACTGGTTGAAAATTTTAATTCGATGTGATCGATCTCATTCCAGGTTTTGATATGCGCAACAATGTCTTTAATTGCGCTTAAATTGCCAGCAATTGTCCCATTAATGCCTTCATCAGCAAGCAAAATCGTCCCACGAATTTGCATTTTTTCACATAAAAATTCTAACCTACTTTTTTTATTATCGAGATCGCCCAACTGCGTAAAATGATATAGTGCGGCAACTGTAAAAGAAGGTTGTTCTCTCATACTATTTCCTAGCAAAATCTTCCTAATAAAAGCATACGATCAAAGTAGTATTGTATAATACAAAATTCATCATACTGCTCACTATTATTACCTTAAGAAGGTTCCTTCATCATGGAAGAAAGCTCATTACAATTTTTTTTAGGACTAACTGCACTAGCTTGGGGAATTTTTACAGGCTGGCGAAATTCTAAACAACCAGAAAATATAAATGAAGAACAAGCTGAGCCAAAAAAATCACGCTGGCCAAATAGACGAAGAAACCGTTGGAGGCCTCTTATATGGAGTGTGTTTGGAATTTATCTAATAGTAATGTCATTTTTTAGGTAATCTAGCGAGAAANTTCTTCAAAAATATCCCGTGCGAAACACTCCATAGGATTTGTATAATCACCAGCTCGTGGATTACCACATGTACCAATACTTGTTTTATCGATCTCTGAGTTAGCTAGAACCGATACAGCTAAATCTAAAGACGGTGCGTAATACAAACGAGATGCAGAGCCTGCACCTCCACCTGGGTGCCCATATGTAAGGACAATTGATCCATCACGAAGAGTATGCTCCTTTTTAGAAATATGATATCCATATTGATATTCATCTAGTGTTCCTGCAAAATCCACAAGTTCACCATTGAAAGAATTTAATAATTGAGAGCGTACAGAATCTGAAATAGCCCGACCATTTTCGCTATAAAGTTCATACCCCCATACTGCCATGCTTTCTGCTGTAGATACCATCCCCGAACCAGACCAGGAAAGACGAGCATCAGCTTGTATAAAATCCAACCCAGCATCTACATATTCTGAATTCAAGGTTAGATCACCAAATCCACCTTCAATATTTGAGTATTGTGATTGTATGGCATGGGGATTAGCGAACCCTTCAGGNGTTNTAATATGTGGACGAAGCCCTGCTTGGATCGATAATGGATTAAGTAATTCATTCTGATAGAGAGTATTCAAATCCTTACCTGTTTGATTCTCAGCAATCAGTCCTAACAACCATGAATTAGTATTACGGTAAGCAAAAGAACCAGTNGGACCGGCAGAATCAGTTACTAAATTCAGTGTATCCATTGGATGCCAGTTCGGCATTGCCATCACCTCTTTAGAACCTGGAGCCTTACTTACTCTTCCAGCAAGNCCAGAACGATGCAAAAGTAATTCCTCAACACTTCTATCAGGGAAAATATNCTTATCAAGTGATTCAAAACCAGNAANACCAGAGAGTAATTCTGATGATCTGTCATCTAACTGATATAGACCTTTTTCAATTTGAGAAAGAATTAATGCAGAAAGAAAAGTTTTTGATGTACTCATTACTGCAAACGGAGTTTCAACATAAAGCGGTCTCTCTATGGTGGCCATTCCTTGTGTCATAGACCAAAGTTTCCCATTTTGATACACCGCAACAGATATGCCCATCTTATCTCCGGAAACAGAGTTAAATTCATTCGTTAATGCTGTTGAAAAAGCATATCGCAGATCTGAATTGAATTCGGAATAGCCATTTAATTGAGAAAAGATAGGTGATGCTACTTGTATTAGAGGTGTTGCTACAGGTGCTGCAGGTATTGCAGNTGNTGNAGGTNTTGCAGGTNTTGCAGGTGTTGCAGGTGTNNCAGGNGTTNCAGGTGNTGCAGGNGTTGCAGGNGTTGCAGGNGTNNCAGGTGCTGCAGGAGTTACAGGCGTTGCAGGTGTTGCAGGCGTTGCAGGTGTTGCAGGTGTTGCAGGTGTTGCAGGTGCTGCAGGAGTTACAGGTGCTGCAGGAGTTGCAGGTGCTGCAGGAGTTGCAGGTGCTGCAGGAGTTACAGGTGCTGCAGGAGTTACAGGTGCTGCAGGAGTTACAGACGTTGCAGACGTTGCAGTTGCTATAGGTGTTGTAGCTTTTTCTTTCAAAGAATTAACAGAATTCGATTCTTCGCTGGAACAAGAAATCAACAAAATAGCCAATACAGCTAATTGAAAAAAAAATAAACGAACTCTCAGAATCTCTCCACCAAAAATCAAACTAAACTCCTAAGTAGCTAACTATATCTAAGGG
>PANZ01000017.1 GCA_002707835.1 Chloroflexota bacterium | reverse complement strand
TTTTGCCCAACACATTAAAGGATTCCCCTGACCAAGTGGTACAGCTTCGTAGATATCTATAATTTTAGAACTTTCTGGAAACTCAGTATTTTGGGGCGAAATAATATTTTCTGAAGAGATGTTCAGAGTTTTTATTTTGCCTGTTAAAGCTGAGCAGCTTTGATACCTATCAAGTGTGGAAATGTCTACCAAATCTGCTATTGGTGACGAAACTCGTTCCAGTGAAGCTACTACTGTCGCTGCAGATGATATTGTTGATGGTGAAGTAGCAGTTGCTACAGGTATTGCAGTTTGAGGAACAGATTGAGTTTGTTGAACTTCTTGTATCTGATTTTTATCTGCACCATTATCATTTGAGCAGCCGGTGATATTCAGTATGCATATTGTTAGAACAACAGTTAATACTTTCATCGCAATTCCTCACACCATGAGTATATACAAACAAACTCACGGGACTCGATCGCTGACTTCTCTTTCCTTACATATAAGGAAGCACCTAGACATCAAACCTGTATTCCTTAATTTCTAACGGCATTTTGATGGAAATAGGGACAGGCGGGTACGCATTGTTATGTACTGGTACGAATAGCAAAGNTTAATAAATGGGAATATTCGGTATTGGTAAAGACGATTAAAAACCTCTACAAATGGTGNTTCCATAATTCATAACCCGCAGATTGGCGGTTCAAAACCACCCTCTGCTACCATTAATAAGTTCATTCTTTTACTGGATCAATTGAGACTATCCAAAACTGTCTGCCGTAACTGAGGTGCCCGAACAGATACTTGTCGGGCAATCTCCTCTTCGTCCACGTTTAGAATTTTACTATTACGCATCACAATTTGACCGTTGACAATCACGTCTCCAACGTCACTTCCACGTAAGGAATTCACAATAGCAAAGTANGGATCGTCGATCGGCAGAGAGTTAAGTCCAGGAGTAAGGATAAGAATGTCAGCACGTTTGCCAATTTCCAGTGAACCAACTTCTTCGTCAAGGCCACAAACTTGTGCACCTCCAAGTGTAGCCATTGTCACGATTTCAAACGGACTAACTACAGTTGTATCTAAATAAGGTGCACCNTAATGCAAAGACTGACCAATACTAGATAATTTCATTGCCTCAAATAAATCCAAGGAACCTCTATTGGCTCCGTCTGTACCAATCCCTATTTTGATATCTAATTTCCGCATCTGCGCTAATTTAGCCATACCTAGGGAGGTAAAGTTCGGAGTTGGGCAGTGTGCCACTCCTACTTGATGTTTGGCATAAAGTTCGACCTCTTGATCGCTTAGTAACACTGAATGGGCAGCAATAACATTCGAATTTAAGAAATCCAAACTTGCCAGATAATTCGCAGGTCTCATCCCATGATGNTCTAGAGCATGATATAGCTCATAATGACCTTCATTGGCATGTGTTTGCACCATAGTTTCATACTCCATCGCGAGTTGAGCAGTTTTCTGAATTAACTGCGGTGTACAAACCGTGATTTGTCGTAGGGAAAAAACACCCCGCAAGAGGCTATCATCACTATCATTTTTAAATGGCCATCGTTGTACTACATCGAGATTTTTCTCAATTGCTTCTTCCGTTGAAAACAGCATATTTTCAGATAATGCAGGCAAACCAGTATCCATATCCATGGTAGAGATAGCCATAAGTCCACGAATACCAATATCTTCTGCTGCCTTTACTAGCTGTTCCGGATGGCGAGCACCGTGCTCTGCAAAACAAGTCGTACCCACACGAATAAGATTGGTATAGGCAGCCATACCACTTAAATAGACATCTTCCGGAGTTAACTGNGATTCAAAAGGAATAAGATAATTCTTCCAAAAGGGGTACTTTGTTCCACGTCGAGCAATGGCTGCACCCATTCCACGCATCAGATGTTGACATGTATGAAAGTGAGAATCAATCAGCCCCGGCATGACAATTTTTCCTGCCGCATCAATCACTTCATCGGCGTTGTTTTCGAGATCGAAAGTATTTTCATTTTGAGACTCAAGTGAAACAATTCTCGTACCATCGACAGTAAGTAACCCATCATAAATGATGCCTTTAGGGCCCATGGTCACAATCGTGGCATTCTTGATCAATATGGTCATAGTTACTCCTAGTCTGGTTTATTTTTGAGTTTTTGGCTCTATTCACGCATCATCTCTAAAGGAGATTCGCTCGCCATAATTGAGAAATAATGAATTAATCAATTCCCTCAACAACTCGAAAATCTCTTATGACCGCATCGCCCAATTTAGCCAAAGCTTCTTGATAAAGATCACTATCATACAACTGCTTCGCAGCGTCATAACTTTCAAATTCAATAATTACAGAGCGTTCNGTTAAGCCATGTTCATAAGCTACAACATTTCCACCACGAGCAAGAAATTTTCCGCCTGCAGCTTCTATAGCTGGACCTGCCAATACACTGTATTCAGTTAATTGCTGAGGATTATTAATCTTACGATAAAGCGAAATGATGTACCCTTTTGCCATATGCTACCTACCTATTATTTTTTTAACTACTATATTCATTATATGCCTTAGCTAATCTCTTCACACCTTCGGTAAGGCTATTTGAATCATATAGAGTATACGTCAGCCGTAAATTATTACTGAAAAAACCAGATGCAGAAAAAGCATTCCCNGGACGGAACGAAACACCATGTTTTTCAGCGACAGGAAGAAATTTTTCCGCATCAAAATTTTCAGTAAATTGAAGCCAAAAATAAAATCCACCTTGAGGATGAGTAAATGAGATGTCATCATGAAAATTTTTCAAAAGCGCATTACCAACTATTTCTGATCGTTTTGAATAGGTTTGTTTCAGAAAATCAATGTTTTCATCTAAATAACCCAATTCAATGAAGTTATTGATCAAGACTGATGTGTAATGATTGAAGCCTCCACCACTAAATGTCAAAGCTGCATCGGTAAATCGAGAAATGATNTCTTGTGATGCTTGAATCCACCCTGTTCGCAACCCTGGAGCCAAAATTTTTGAGAATGAACCAAATTCAATTACCCGTTTAGATTCATCAAAGTTCAATAGCGAAGATGGTGGCTCTATATCAAAATTAAGTAACTGATACACTTCGTCAGCAAATATGTAAAAATNATATTCCTCAGCCAATGAAAGTAATTGTTTTCGCCGTTCAGTACTTAAAGAAATTCCAGTAGGGTTTTGAAATGTTGGGATAGTATAAATGAATTTTGGCCGCAACCCTGATTCAAGTTTCTTTCGTAAATCAGAGATGATAATCCCTTCAGAATCAATGGGAATCCCTGAAATATTCAAATGATGATCTTGTAATATTTTTTCAATGACGAAATAGGTCGGCTCTTCAACACAAACTATATCCCCAGTTTTAGCAAAAAGTGTACAAGCTAAATCAATNCCTTGAGAGGCTCCAGCCGTTAGGAACAAATTTAATGGACTGACACTATCCATATACGGCGATTGTCTAGATAAAAATATCGCCAGATTTTCTAGAAAAGGACCGTATCCTTGTGCGGCACCATATTGCAAGGGTACAGAACTTTTTGCATTAAAAAGTTTTTCTGATGCATGTTGCATTTTTTCCAAAGGATGAAGCTTTGGGGAAGGATGTCCCCAACCCAAATCAATAACTCCGTCATCAATATCGACAAGTACTTCAGGTAATTTAAAACCCAATTCAGACACTAGAATATGCCTTTCTCCANCAAAAAAAAATTTCGAAAGCAATCACATAGAAAGCATACTAGGGATCAACTGTTTTTAGCCACGTAACAACTGTTTGAACTTCTTGATCACTCAATTTAGGGCCACCACCATATGGCATCATTAGAGTGCCGTACCGACCATTATGTAAGACTTTTAAGTATACTTCATCAGGTTCAAGCAGTGTGCTNGGGAGTAATGCTGGCCCTATCAGACCTTCTCGATTTGGACCGTGACAAGCAGCACAAAGTGACGCAAAATATTCACTTACGGATTGGTCACGCACTAATGCATTTTCTATATCATTACTGCCTAAAGATTGATTTTGATTAGCCATTTCAGCAATCGCGATTTCGTTCGAAGAAGACATCGAATTAGTTGATTCAGAATTTTCACCNGAACATGAGATGTTAAGTATAAACAAGAGTGAAAGAACAATTAAAACTCTTTTCATACAGTAATTTTACATCGCTATTCATTNCTATCTAAACTTTTTTCTAAGACTTGNGCTAAGCGTGAAGCAAAACCTGCAGGATCAGGTAATGATTCACCAGCAGCTATTCGAGCTTGATCCAAGAAAAGATTAGCCACAGCATTAAAGTGGTCTTGTGACATACTTTTAGAAGTATTTATTAGATTTTTTACAACTACATGATCAGGATTGATTTCCAATATACGTGGAGGTTCAGCATTAAGTGATCCATGTGCACTGAGCATTTGCGCCAAACGGACATCAATATCAAGATCGTCTGCTACTAAACATGAAATACTATCTGTAAGTCTTCCTGACACTCTCACATCTTTTACTGATTCCCCTAATTGGTTATTAATTGATTCCAATAATCCTTTCATTTCGTCAGAAATTTGGATCTCTTCATTGTCTTTAGAGTCATCAGAATTTTCATTGTTTAAATTTACTTGCCCACGAGTAATCGATCTGAAATCTTTTTCATCGAAAGATCCAATTTCCTGAATCCAAAATTCATCTATCGGATCGGTCAGAAGTAAAACTTCGATAGCTTTAGCCTTGAAATTTTCAAGGTGTGGACTACTTCGTGCAAATTCGAGTTCTTCAGCAGAAAGGTAATAAATTACCTCTTGATTTTCTTGCATACGTTCAACGTATTGTTTAAGTGTAGTTTGAGAATCTGGTTCATGCGTTGAATGAAAAAAAGAGAGGTTAAGTAAATCATCACGACGTTCAGGATCATGGTAGATACCTTCTTTAAGTACAGCGCCAAAATTAGACCAGAATTCTGCGTATTTAGAAGGTTCGTTTTGTAATTGCCTTTGCAATGTCCGTACCACATGGCGCACTAAACCTCGTTGTATTCGGGCAACTAAAGGACTGTCTTGCAAAGTATCACGACTAATATTAAGTGGAAGATCTTCAGAATCTACTACCCCACGTAAAAATCGTAAGTAACTGGGAAGTAAATCTTCGTATTCGTCTGTAATAAATACGCGGCGAACGTACAATCGCACTCCACGTCTGCCATTAGGGTCCATAATATCTAATGGGCGCATGGTTGGAATAAACAACAGCGCTGTATAAGCCAATCGACCTTCAGTGCTGAAATGCATAGTGTATGCAGGTTGATCAAATGAATGACTCACATACCGATAAAATTCTTCATATTGAGAGTCGTCTATTTCTTTTGTTGGACGTGTCCAAATTGCTGAAGCTTCATTCAGCTGTTCCGGTTGATCATCAGTATCTAACATTATTGGTAATGCAATATGATCTGCATACTCGCGAACAATAGTCCTCACACGTAATGGTTCACGAAATTCTCGTGCATCCTCACGTAAATGCAATGATATTTTTGTGCCCCGCTCTGGGGCATTCATGTCTTCTTCAATAGAAAAACCTCCACCACCTTCTGAAATCCATCTCCACCCTGTTTTTTCTCCTGCTTTCCGAGTTAATACTTCCACATGATCAGCAACCATGAATACTGAGTAGAATCCAACTCCGAATTGTCCTATCAGAGAAGTATCTGCATCAGAATTTTTCTCAAGAGACTCAGCAAAAGCTGCAGTGCCAGAACGAGCAATAGTGCCTAAATTGTCTATCAGATCCTCACGATTCATTCCTATACCGTTATCAGCAATACTTATAGATCGTGTTCGTTTGTCTAAGGAAATAGTTACAGCAAGTTCAGTATCATCACCTAATAATTTTTGATCTGTCAATGAGAGAAATTTCAAACGCTCACATGCATCAGAAGCATTAGAAATCAATTCACGCAAAAATATTTGTCTATCGGCGTATAATGAACGAGCTACTAATTCAAGTAAACGACTGACTTCAGCATTAAAATTTAGAGTTTCCTGAGTCACTTCTACCTCCTAAGTTTCTGAAAATAAACTATTTCGTTGCATTATTTATATCAATCAAACANAATATTCTNTGTGTTAGAAATTATAATTCTATTAGCCGGACAGTAAACACGAATGCGAACTTATTACATCATTATCACTATNGGCATCTTAATTGCGACGATTTACTCTTTGTTTCCAACTACTGAGTCAATTGCGATCGTTGAGGCATCTGAGCCATTTTGGTGTTGCATCAGTTAATCAAAAAGACCTTCATTTTCAAAAACATCCGCAAGAATTGCTATTCCTTCTTCAATTTCTGTTGTGGTATTTTGACTATATGTAAGTCTCAATTTATTAGAAGAAGTTCGATCTGCACGAAATATAGGACCTGGATTGTATTTCACACCGCGCTCAACCGCTGCATCAAGCACATCCCAAGTATTGGCATGTTCAGGAAGCTCAACCCAAATCATCATACCTCCGTGTGGCTCAGTCCATGAACAAGAAGGAGGGAAATATTCACTTAGAGCACGAAGCATAGCATCACGTTTCATCTTTAATGAAATAGCTACACCGTTCACATATTCTTGTTTCTGATTTGAAAGGTATTCAAAAATTGCCATCGAAGCTAAATGACTGGGACCAGTTCCAAAAAATACATTTTCCAAAGGTGTTCGTGCACTTTCAGGGAAAACTCCAAACCCCACTCGCAAACCACAGCCCAATAATTTTGTAAATGCAGATAAATAAATCACACCTTCATTATTCGCCAAACCCATCATTGCAGGCGGGAGTTCAGGTCCATCAAGTCGGAAATCAGCATATGATTCATTTTCAATAATAGGAATACCATATCGTCTTGAAATTTCGATAATTTCATTTCGACGATCAAAACTTAATGTCACCCCTGTAGGATTATGATAAACAGAAATTGTATGAATAAATTTTGGNTTAATTCCTTGTTCCACTTTTTGTTTAATCACATCTTCCAAAACACTAGGTATCATTCCTTCTGCATCCATTTCAATATGAATAGCATGAGCACCATTACGCATAAAAGTATTAAGGCTTCCGTGATAGCAATATTCATCCATTAGGACTACATCACCTGGATTAATAAAAGCAGCTACTAAAGTCTGAGTCGCACCACTAGCACCGCTAGATAAAAATATATTTTCGCTAGATATTTTTATTCCGCGATTGGACTCTAAATCATCAGCAATAAAGGAACGTAAGCCTTCATGTCCTAAAGCAGGTGGATAAGGTCCTAATGAAACACCTTCACGAGCAATAACTGTGTCCAGAGCACGAGAAAAATCTTCTAATTGCATAGCATCAGGATCTGTATATGTAACTGAAAAAATATATTTTGCATCAGCACTTAAACTTGCAGGCATTTCAATCTTAGGTGGNATGGAATTAGATGTGAGTTGAGTGAAATCAATCATAATATTCTATNCTTTGTATCGATTTTATTAAAAATCAGGATCAGCACAATTAGCCCTAAATCCATATCAATACTCCAGATACATTTGTTGCAANATGTCTCGGTCGCTAGTGATTGTTAAACCCAGTGTTAAAAGTACTCGTGCTTTTTGTGGATGGAGATTATCAGCAATTATGAAGCCTAGTTTAGTTGAGCGTGGAGTAATGACGGTTCTTCCTGCAGTAGATCTTGAAGCTACCACTACTGGAATACCTTCCTCAACAGTCTGAGCACCTGCATCTATCATTGCAGGAGGAAAAGTTCCAGCACCAAAACCAGTCATAACCATCCCATCAGAATGGTTATGACGAACAGCGTCAATAAGCAAGCTATCGGATCCACTATATGCGTAGACGATATCTACTCTTGGAAGATCCGTTAATCCATCGATATCAAATTCAGACAAAGAAGTATGTCTACGCGTAGGTGATCTGTAAAACATCACCTTCCCATCAGAATCAGAGTAACCTAAAAATCCCAACTCATTTGCTCGAAATGTCTCAACTCTCAGTGTATTGGCTTTATAAACATCTCTAGCACAATGAATTTCATTATTAAGTACGGTTAAGACACCTTTGCCTACCGCATCTGGGCTAGCAGCAACTCTAATCGCATCTATTAGATTTAAATCAGCATCTGTACTCACTGCAGTAGGTGGTCGCATCGAACCAGTGACGACCACTGGTTTTACTGATTTGATAGTAAGATGAAGGAAGTATGCAGTCTCTTCAAGTGTGGCTGTTCCATGTGTGACTACAACACCATCGGTGTCATCGTCTTTCAAGATGTCATTGATACGTTGACCTAGTTGTAGCCATTCTTTAGGTCCAATAGCTGTGCTACCAACGCTTATCAGATTTTCACTCTCAATATTTGCTATTTCATTAATTTCAGGAATTCTTTGTAAAGATTCTTCAATAGTTAGCTTATTCCCTATTTCTGCATATTGAGTGTAGTCAAGCCTATGTGGACCTATGCCGGAAATACTTCCACCCGTGCCTATAACATTGATTTTTGTCTTTGAATTGGACATGTAATCTATCTCAACTATTCAATCAAAATCTGTTCTTCGGGAGGATGTTATCACAATCTATATTGAAAACTTAAATACCACGGTGAATAGTTAATTCTCCAAAACGAGAATTTATTTGATCCAGAACTGAATCAATTCGAGTTTCAAGCAATTCTCCACCAATAATTTTACCGTTCGGCATACCCATTAGATCATTCAGCTCTAATTGAATTTCATCATGGATCAAATTCGTAACAGCAATTCCAATCAATCTTACGGGGCGTATGCTTTTAGAATTTTTACCACATAGTTTNGTTACTATTTCTTTGCCTATAGAAAAAACAGTCCTGCTTGACTGTGTTGGTCTGTCCAACGTGTAATTACGAGTGACAGTCTCAAAATTATCCCATCGAAGTTTAATACTTACTGTCTTCGCTCTTTTATTTGAATCTCTTAATGTACGAGTCACTTTTTGCGAATGGGTCATTAAAGTTGCAAATAAAAGGTCTATGTCTGTAACGTCATTTCGGAAAGTTGTTTCTTTAGAAATAGATCGTGCTGGTCTGGCACTTGAGCGAACTTCACTTTGATCAATGCCATTAGCACGACGAAATAATAATTGCCCAAGGCGCCCAAATCTTTGTTCAAGCCATTGCTCGTTTAATAATGCAATATCACCAATAGTTTTTACACCAGCGACTGACAGAGCTTCGGCAAGTTTAGGGCCAACCATAGGTAATTCACGTATCGGTAGTGAAGAGAGAAATTCTTTATCGTTACCGATGGAAATTTCAATCAATCCATCTGGTTTAGCTTGATCAGATCCAACTTTTGCTGTTGTTTTTGTTTCAGCGATACAGACAGATACTGTAATTTCAAGTTCTGATTTAACTCGTTTTCTGACATTATCAGCTATCAATCCAGCAGTACTGAATTGCTTTGAATGGGGGAATTTATTATTGATTGGAATGCCTGTCAGATCAACATACGCTTCATCAATTCCAACTGATTCAACTACTGGAGAAGTCTCACTTAATATCGAATGAAATAATTTTGACACTCGCCGATATTCATCAAATTTGGGGCTGACTACTATCGCATTAGGGCATAATCTTAAAGCTTGTGACATAGGTTGTGCCGAATGACAACCATAATTTCGTGATTCGTAAGATGCAGCAGCAACCACGCTCCGTCTACCTTTACCACCAACAAGTACAGGCTTACCTATCAGGTTGGCATCAAGTGTTCGTTCAACAGCAACAAAGAAAGTATCAAGATCAAAATGTGCTATCCGTCGAGGAAAATTATTCAAGNTTTTGATCTTTCAACAATTACTGCATCCCAGAGATCAACTTCAGGGTGACCGTCAAGAATATCGCCGACCGATCCACCTCCTCGATGTCCACGAGTAAAATTCTCACTTTTAGTCCATTCTTCAAAATCTTCACGTGACTGCCATACAGAATGACTAATATATGCTCCGTCTACACCACGCAATAAAGCAAATTCTATAAAACCAGGAACATCACTTAAGTACGTTTCTCTCGACTTCCACATTTCTTCAAAGGATTCACCTTTGTCAAGTTTAACTTGAAAATGGTTCATAGCTATAAACAAAATCTACCTCCAATTACAAATCTCTAAAAATTTGTTACAAAGTAAAGCATAACATTTTCGATATCCAAGTTATGTGAGGAATAAGAATGCTACTTTCGAAAGAACAGCTACTTTTCATTGAATCCAACAAGTTATGCATACTCGGAACCGGAAAAAATGATGGCTCACCTCAAATTTCATTAGTGTATTACGACTGGGATGGAGAATTCTTATACATCTCTGTAACTAGTGACCGTGCAAAATGGAAAAATGCAATCCGCAATCCTAACATTGCCATCTTAATTCCTGACGGAAGAAAGCAATTGATCATGTACGGAATTGCATCAGGTATAACGTCACCTCCGGAACGTGATGAAATCATTGCACGAATTAGAGCACGATGGATGCCACCTTTACCGGAAGGATATGACAAGGAAGAATATTCACAAAAACTCGATGCAGCTAATAGGGTTGTTATTAAGTTCATTCCAGAGAAAGTATTTTCGAACGAATAATTTAATCAAGATTTCTTAATTTTGGAACAGCAACTAATAAATACAAAGAAATAAATAATAGACCAAGAGAGGTAATGATAAATGCCCACTGGATGCCCATCACATCTGCCATCATTGCAATAGCAAAGGTTCCAAAAGAAACTAATCCAAATTCCATCATATAAATACTCATGACCCTTCCACGAAAAATATCTTCCGTATAGGACATTAACAAAACACTCGTTAATGAATATCTTGAAGTCTGACCAATTCCAATCACAAATGAAGTGACAATAGCTATCCATAGAATAGAAGATACTGAAAATGCCAACATTGACGATCCCAAAATTATCAATCCCACAATAAATAGCATTCCTCTTTGGCGATTGGGCATTGATGCTACAATAAGTGCACAGATAAATGANCCTAAAGCTGTTATAGCCGTCAAAGTACCAAGCCACTCAGGCCCCTTAAGTAGAACATCTTTTACGAATCCGGGTAATAAATGCTGATACGGCATAGATAACGTTGAAACAAACAAATGAATTAACAAAATCATACCGACTACTGGTGTTGCACGAACATATTTAACAGCTTCACGAATATCATTCATTCCACTTTTTGCGTTAGCAATAATTGTATTCAACTTTGAATCTGTAGATACAAAATTCTCTTCGCGTACGTACGTTTTTGTATTTATTGGGATGGGAATCATAGAAAACATTGCTGCAAAATATAGAAATCCCATTAGGTAAAAAACCCATGACCANTCAAGAAAGGCTAGCATAAAACCAGCTATCGCAGGGGCGATCATTCGAGTCCCATTCATAGATGCCGTACCCAAAGCGACGGCATTCATCATACGNTCTTCTCCAACAAGTTCTGGAATCATTGAATTACGTGCAGGCATCATAAAGGCAACTGCAGCTCCATGAGCGAGTCCCATCAATAACAAATGAGTGAAAGTCAATATTCCTGCAGTAAGCAGTACTGCAATAATCGTCACAGCTATACCGTCAAAAAGTTGACCGCCTTGTAAAACTAACCGTTTCGGGAATCGGTCAGCAAAAACTCCACCAACCGGCGAAAAGAAAATCATAGGTATGGCATTTGACAGTGCCATCAACCCCAATGCAGTAAAAGAACCNGTGAGTTCATAAGCAACAAAACTTCTAGCGACCATAGATATGTTCATCGCTGAATTTTGATTGATCATTGCAATGTAGTACCAGCGAAAGTCATGTTCACGGAAAGATTCAAACGTAGNAGCATCNTTAATCATATTTCGCATNAATTGNAGATTACTAGACATTCACGAAATTTCATAATCATGTATGCTATCCGTATACAAATCAAAGAAAGCGAGAGCGTATGAAAACAGATCATATGAAAGTTGCGATCGTGGGCTGTGGATATACAAAGGCTACTCGCAAGTTAGAAAAACCAGAAACTGAAATTGCAATTGAAGCNTGTTTAATGGCAGCACAAGATGCAGGNATGGATCCCTCNGAAATAGATGGCATCAATGTGCAAGTNCACCATTATCCTCCTCCNGAAACTCAAACTATTGCTCAAGGAATNGGCATTACAAATTTACGTTGGAATCANGANGGAGGNTTGGGNATNNTNCCNGCTGGNNTNGCNGCNCAAGCNATAGATNCNGGNGAATGTAATTCTGTNTTGGTNGTNAAAATNATGAATACAATAGCACCAATATCAACTCCGCAAATTGACCCAAGCACAGGACGTGTAGGTGATTGGCAGCAATTTGAAGTTCCATATGGATTGGGATTTAGCATGCAACGTGTAGGTTTAATGGCACGAAAATATATGCATCGGTACAACATTAAACAAGAGCAACTTGCCTGGATACCCATAGTTCAACGTGAACATGCATTGATGAATCCTTGGGCGGTCATGGATAGTCCTATGACTCTTGATGATTATATGAACTCAAGAATTATCTCTGATCCTGTGCGACTATTTGATTGTGACATGCCCGTCAATGGAGCATTCGCATTTTTAATGACACGGGAAGATCGAGCCAAAGAATTAAACCATAAACCTGTATATCTAAAATCTTGGGCAGGATCAGAAGTCACAAAAAGAGACCAATTAAATGCCGAATATTTAGATGGACCTACCCCTTTGGCTTTGGAAATTTATAAAGATGCACAATTAGGGCCAAAAGATATGGATTTATGGTATATGTACGATGGATTTAGTTACTTTGTACCAATGTGGATGGAAAATTTAGGATTAGTCCCTAGAGGTGAAGCAGGTAATTACGTTGAGGGTGGCGATAATATACGTGCAGGTGGTGAGCACCCTATCAACACTCATGGCGGGCAACTTTCAGAAGGTAGATTACATGGTCACGGCCATGTATTAGAAGCCGTCCAACAACTTCGNGGTAACGCTGGAATACGGCAAGCAAACACAGCAAACACAGCTATCATCTCGTCAGTTTTCCCTTGGACAGGTGCTGCTGGAATACTGAGTGTCGAATAAAACAAAACATATTTCATTTTGGAGTAACTATGACAAACGAAAAACCTAATGTACAAACTCGTGAAGGACAAGAACAAATGAAGGCTCTCGGTATTAAACCGTTGCCTGATCCTGATGCAACAACCCAACCTTATTGGGATGCAGCGATGGATGATCAATTAAAAATTCAATTCTGTACTGATTGCAATCAATATCAACANCCCCCACTACCAGCCTGTGAAAGATGTGAGAGTAAAAAAATTGAATGGCGTTCCATTAGTGGCAAAGGAATAGTCTACAGTTTCATTATTGATAGAAGATTAATGACTACAGGCTTTGATGAGCCTTATGTGGTAGCTCAGATAAATCCAATTGAAGCAGAACATGATGATGTTCGAATTACAACTAATATAAAAGGCTGCGAACTTACTGATGTGTATATGGATATGCCTGTCGAAGTATTTTTTGAAGAAGTTAATGGCGTCAAATTGCCTCAATTTAAACCTGCACCAAATGCAATAATCAAATCAGAGCAATAATTCCTTGCCATATCAAATTTTTTTTATAATATCTTTTGTAAAGCGGGGAACATAATGGGCAGAAAATCAATATCACATCAACTACGTCTTGGCATAGCAGANAAGCTAAAATATTATCGTGAAAGTAATGGGATCTCACAAGAAGAGTTAGCATTCGCAGTAGACATTACCCAAGCATCAATATCCAACTACGAGAACGGCAGATCTGAAACTCCACTATCGGTGTTAATAGCCATATCTACTTTTTTAGAAATTTCACTTCTGGAATTACTCCCAGAAGGCTTCCCTGGAAAATTTTCACAAGATCAGTCAGGCGATCTAGTCAGTAACAGGGGAATAGGAAGTAATCTTCGCATCAATGAGGCTTTGGATGTCGTCGTCAGTCAGTCCCAAAAGATCTCTGAAAACGAAGTCATTAGCTCCACCAAAGAGTGGTCCATGTCGAGAGATCCCAGTATTACCGCGAGTTGACTTCCAAGCAGTACGCGTATGTGGAAATGGTCCCATTTCAGGGTGATCCGACCATGCGAAGCTAGAGCGATGTAACATTTGTGGATCTTCAAANAATTCATTCGGTCTTAGTGCGACACCTGCAGAAATTCCATTAGATTGCAAAAGTTTTTGTAAAGAATGTTTATCTTTATCAGCAGTCCATTTTGATAAAATTTCATCTAATTCATCACTATTATTAACTCGGTCTTCCATAGAGCTAAATTTCGCATTTTCCTTTAGGTCATTTCGATCCATTATTTTGCATAATTGATTCCAGGCATTTTCGGATGTAATAGCTAAAGCTATCCATGCTTCTTCACCNTCACATTTATATACACCATGGGGCGCAAACCATTCATGTTTATTACCAGTACGTACTCTATTNCGGCCATTTAATGTTACATCCATTAATGCTGGTGCAACGGACTGTAATTCACCTTCCAGCATAGACATTTCTATATATTGACCTTCACCGGTTCGTCGCCTATGACGCAATGCNGTCATGATAATAAATGCAGCATGTAAACCTGCATTTTGATCACAAAAGAAATTAGCAGGTTTACCTGGTTCTCTGTCTGGGTAACCGGTTAAATGACTAATTCCACTCATAGCATCTATTCCTGGTCCATATGATCCTCGATCTCGGTATGGACCAGTTTTTCCAAAAGCAGGCATTGAAACATAAATAATAGATGGATTACGTTGTTTTATACTTTCGTAATCTATTCCTAAATTCCCAACTACACGAGGTGCAAAATTTTCAATCATAACGTCGCATTTTTCAGCAAGACTAAGATAAATTTCACGCCCCTCGTCAGCAGCAACATTTAAAGACAAAGATCGTTTACTTCGATTCAATTCAACATAGTTAGTTTGACGATTGTAAGGTCGGTCTGGAGCACCAGCGATAGATGGTGGAACTCCCCCAGGAACACGTGCTCGAGAACGGGGCTCTTCAACTTTTATCATTTCAGCTCCCATGTCTCCTAAAATATGACCACAGACAGGTCCTGCTACTGCTGTAGTCATCTCAAGAACACGGATACCTTCTAGTGCTTTTCTCATAATTACCTACCTCGCAATAATTTACTGATTGCCTAGTACTTCATCTTGATGTTCACCTAGCAAGGGTGCTCTCCTTGTTTCCCATGGAGTCCCCGTCATCATCCCAGGAGCGCCTGGTTGC
Source organism: Chloroflexota bacterium (assembly GCA_002707835.1). GTDB lineage: Bacteria > Chloroflexota > Dehalococcoidia > UBA2979 > UBA2979 > UBA6955. Next base: position 7,807 of record PANZ01000017.1, on the reverse strand, counting down.
TTAACTCTACCTGCAAGTGGATGATCTACTTCAACGAAAAAATTTCGCTCATTGAGATGGTCGTCATTAACAATTTCTTCAGGAGTAAAAACTTCAGTAAAAGGTAAGCGCATCTCTTGAGCCATACGTACGACTTCAAATTTATCGTGTTTCATCAACCATCGACTCATAATTTCGTCAATTTCGTCTGCATGCCCCATCGGAGTTTCAAGAATTTCAGGCTCATTCAAACGAGGTTGTTCCATTAAAATTCCTAACAAATCAACATATCGGGTATTTGAATGCACATGAACATATCCGTCTTTACATGGCCGAATACATGATGGATAAAACATTTGTGGAGCAGAATTCATTAAGCGCGTTCCCACACGGCCAGCAATTCTATCCGTCCAATGATACATTTGAGCTGGTCCACCGAGTAAGAATAGTGCCGCTTCAGTGGCAGAAATATCTAAATAATCACCGCCACCTTGAAGCTCTCTTGCTGTTACAGCTGTCATAATAGCGACAGCAGCTTGAAGAGATGATTGTTGTTCAATTAAATTATCAAAGCATTTCACAGGCTCTTTATCAGAATCACCAGTCAAATATAAATATCCAGATAGTGCATCAGCAACAAGTTCACTACCTTCATAATCTGCGTAAGGGCCATCTTGTCCAAAATATGTAATAGAGGCCATAATCAATTCGGGTTGAATGGCATTTAATTGCTCATACCCCAAGCCCAATGATTCCATATATCCAGGGCTATAGCTTTCTATCAAAATATCAAAGCTTTTGACTAAATCTTTAATTTTTTCAACATCTGAATGTATGTCGAGATCCAAAACAATACTTCGCTTACCAGTATTCATATGAAGATGTCGACCACTTAGTTCAGGATCGACTTGATCATTAACAAATGGTGGTTGATATCGAATAGGGTCACCATCAGGTGGCTCAACTTTCACAACATCTGCACCAAAACCAGCGAGCAGTTTTCCTGCATAATTAAAAGTACTTGTTGTCATATCAAGTACTTTTAATCCTTCTAAAGGTATCCCCTGCATATTTTTGACTCCCAACTGACTGTAAATTATAAACAGTAACTTGAGATTTCGCACATCATAATTATAATTGTCTTCTTGGATAATCAAGTACAAACTTTATCCAGAGGATTATTTTTATCAATCGAGGTGATAATTGGAACCATTTAAAAACAAATATTGTATCGTTGGGGTAGGTAATACAAACTACGGAACTAACCCTGGGCTCTCTCAAGTAGGTCATAACGTTAAAGCAATTCGTGCTGCTGCAGAAGATGCAGGACTTGAAATGAGTGAGGTTAATGGTGTCCTTACTAAAGCTCCTTCTTCTACATTCCCAATGCTGTGGGGACCAAGAGTATCAGAGGCTTTAGGAATCGTACCTAAAGTTACAGCCACTATTGATCAGGCAGGTGCGAGTAATATCTCGCTTGTGATGTACGCGATGATTGCTATTGAACTAGGACAAGCTGATGTTATTGCTTGTGTATATGGAGACAATCCAAGGACAGGATATAGAGATAACTACAAACAGCCACGAGGTGCTAATGCTTTTGCAGGATTATTTGGAGCCCCTCTCGGGTATGCCAACATAGCAAGAAGGCATATGGAACTCTACGGTACGACGCCAGAACAGTTAGGGAATGTTGCTGTAGCACACAGACATCATGCAAGTATGAACTCTAATGCCCATTATCAAGAGTCGATTACATTGGACGATTATCATAATTCAAGGTGGATTGCTGAACCTTTCCATTTGCTCGATTGTACTCCAGTTTCTGATAGTGGAGCAGCTTGGATAATCACTACTGAAGAAAGNGCNAAGCAACTNAAACAGAAGCCAATTTACATAGAAGGNTTAGGNCAAGGTAATCCNTCATGGGANTTTGCNACGAGAGATGACATGACGGTAAGTGGNGCAAAGATAGCTTCAGAAGGAGTTTTTCGAACNGCTCAGATGANCCCNAGNGATATGGANTTTTGTCANTTCTATGACTGCTTCACNATNGTNCCTATNGTCACNTTAGAAGANTACGGNTTNGTNAANAAAGGNGAAGGTGCAGCATTNTTTGAAGATAAGCGNACTTGGATAGGTGGAGAATTNCCTATNAATACATCTGGAGGGTTGCTNTCTGAGACTGGAATGCCAGGNCCACAATTAATTGTTGANGCNACNAGACAACTACGNCATCAATATGCTGGTACTGAACGACANGTAGAAGGTGCTGAAGTCGGTTTNGTATCTCAACAGGGAGGAATCATGACCACACATGGAGCTATGATTCTTTCAAACCAAGGTTAGGAGNAGANTATGTCGTTTAGCGTAAGTGAAGATCGTGCAAAANTATTGGCTGAACCAACNGAACTTGATCANCCATTTTGGGATGGTTTAGCNGAAGGAAAACTAAGACTNCAATATTGTTGNAGTGGNTNTCAATANCCATTCGAAACTTTTTGNTTTAAATGNGGGTCAGATGATGTTAGCTGGCGNGATGCNAGTGGTGAAGGNGAAGTACACACTTTNGTTACNGTTCATCAAAGATACCANGCTGCTTTNGCAGATATACTTCCNTATAANGTGTCTGTGATAGAGTTAGANGAAGGTATNCGAATTGTTTCNAATNTAATCAACATNGATACNGATNANGTNAAAATAGGTATGCGTGTCAAAGTANCTCCGCAACCAGCTGGAGATGGNAGATATGCATTATTCTTTGAAAAGGCATAATATATGAGAGTAAAAGGAGANTGGATNCANTGGGATCCTGAAATNAATTTCAAAAAAATTCATGGTGCAATGGGANTTTTTGAAATTGCAGACGATAGTAAAAAAACTATCTATATAGGNCATGCNGGTGGAGATTCACCTTTTGGCATCCGAGGAGAATTGTACNGAGTATTTGGGTTTCCTCCAGGTTCTGANAATTGGAACTGGACACATCCACAAGCTGAAGAAATACCTTCGGAACTTCGTGATCAAGCGANATANTATAGNTATGAAGTNAATCATCAATATTATAGTCGTTGGATAGANTCTTTAACNCGTTATCAAGAAGATTTNGGTGNNCTACCACAGATTAATAATTTAGATGAAATTGAACAACCACCCAAATTGGGTAAATATAACTGGAAAAGTGAGGATGCAAAATAATGGATCTAAAGCGCTCTGAAGAACAACAATTTATTATCGATAACGTACGTAGACTCATTCGTGAAGAAATACGTCCGTTAGAAGAAGAGATCGATCCTGATGGTTACACACTAAAACCTGAGGATGATGCCCGTTTACGTCAAATGGTCAGGGACATGGGACTTTACCAAATGGATATCCCGACTGAGTACGGTGGACCTGGTGTAGATCTGGTCACCCAAACAATGGTAGCGGAAGAAAAAACACAACACCGTGCGGGCCTATATTCGCCAGCATACGGTGTTTTTGGTTCTGGTCCTCANGGNCAGTTATATAGTGCGTCGGACTACCTCAAAGAAAAATATCTTTACCCAACAATTCGTGATGAAAAACATGGTTTCTTTGGGCTAAGTGAACCTAGTGGNGGAGCAGATCCTGCAAGAGCAATTCAAACACGTGCTATCCGCGATGGAGATTCATGGGTAATCAATGGCGGTAAGCTTTGGAATTCAGGCGCTGATACAGCCGATTATGGAATTGTTTATGTAAGAACAGANCCAACAAAAGGACGCCAAGGAATNAGTGCATTTGTAATTGATACGGATACCCCTGGTTTCGAAGTACGAAGATTAGTCCAAGTATTACGATCACACTACACGACTGAACTTACGTTTACTGACATGCGTGTTCCTCATGAAAATCTCCTTGGTGAAGAAGGTGGAGGATTTGCTTTAGCAAATGATCACCTTTCTCATGCNCGAGTNCCTTATGCTTCTGCTTGTTTAGGNCCAGCAGTAAATGCAAATGAAATTGCAATCGACTGGGCAAAACAGCGAGTAACATTTGGAGAACCTCTTGCAAGCAGACAAGCGATTCAATGGGCATTGGTAGATAATGAGATTGACATCCGTGCTGGTCGTTGGACAGCATTGCATGCAGCAGATCTCGCGGACCGTGGAGAACCATTCCGATTTGAATCTTCAATGGCAAAGGTAACCTGTTCGGAAGGTGCTGGACGTACTGTTGACCGATCAATGCAGATCATGGGTGGTTTGGGAATGAGCAAAGACTTACCCATGGAACGATGGTACAGAGAATTACGTATCCGTCGCGTTGGTGAAGGCCCTAATGAAATTCAAAGAATCGTTATGGCACGAGATATACTTAATGTTCGAAGTGGAAGCTANAATTATAAGCNCTNTTGAATAGGATGGATTGATTATGACAGTTGATTTTGAAGTAAATAATAAGATTGCGACGATTACGCTTAATCGTCCNGAATCTTTGAATGCTATGACACCAGAGATGTACAAAAAATTGTCAGAAAGCTGGGTTGAGGTTAGAGATAATCCAGATATCTGGGTCGCTGTCATAGCGGGGGCGGGCCAGCCAAATCGTCCTCCTGAAAAGCAGGTTTTCTGTGCTGGAGCAGATTTAAAGCGAACCATCACTCGTAAGAGTGAAAATTATACTTTTTGGCAAACACAGGAAGACCAAATCCTCAATAGAGGTTTGGAGGTTTGGAAGCCAGTGGTAGCAGCTGTTAATGGATTGTGCCTTGCTGGAGGTATGACTTTGTTGCTTGCTACAGACATACGAATAGGTTCAGAGCACTCTGCATATGACCTCTCTGAAGTTAAGCGTGGAATTCTTCCAGGNAACGGTGGAACGCAACGAACAATTCGCCAACTTCCTTATCCGATAGCAATGGAAGTTTTGCTGATGGGTGGACGTTTGTCTGCAGATCGTGCAGCACAGTTTGGATTAATAAATGAAGTAGTTCCTCATGACAAAGTAATGGAAGTTGCTCAAGATCGTGCTGCTGTATTGCGTGATATGCCACCATTGGCAGTTCGTGCAATTAAAGAATTATCTGTTCGTGGNCAAGACATCCCTCTATATGATGGAATTCGTTTGGAACAAGCAATCAGTGCCAAACTTCACACTACAGAAGATGCAAAAGAAGGCCCTCGAGCATTCGCTGAGAAACGAATGCCAGAGTTTACTGGAAATTAATTTTCTTACATTATGGAATAGTTTGGTAATCCCAGCTATACTGCTGCACGCAGACTGGTTTGAGATACGTTGACTAATTTCTATTTAGGTAGCAAAGGTTCAATATGCAAAGATACTTAATCCAAAGACTGCTCTACACATTTGTCAGCCTAGTGGGTTTAAGTATTTTAGTATTTATCCTACTCCGTGCNGTCCCAGGTGACGCAGCAGTTATTTTGGCTGGTGATGAAAGTGCAATGACAGAAGCGGATATCGATGAAATCCGTACGGAAATGGGATTGAATGATCCTCTTGTCGTGCAATATGTGAGATGGGGTGGTGGTGTTGTTCAGGGAGATTGGGGAATTTCCTTATTTACATCTCAACCTGTCCTTTCTTTGATTTGGCCCCGTCTACCTGTATCAGTTGAATTAGGTCTAATGGCAATGTTATTTGCAGTCCTGATAGCAGCTCCTTTAGGAATTTTAGCGGCATTACAACAAGATGGTTTCTCAGATCAAGTCTTGCGTTTTATAAGTATCCTGTTTTTAGCTTTACCAAATTTTTGGTTGTCTACTATGGTGCTTGTTTTAGGTTCAAGATGGTACGGCTGGGTACCTCCTGTAGGATATGAAAGTATCTTTTCGAACCCATGGTATAACCTACAACAATTTACGATCCCTGCAATAGTACTTGGGACATCCTTAGCTGCTTCTCTCATGCGNATGATGCGCTCTTCTATGCTTGAAGTGATGCGTGAGGATTATATCCGAACTGCAAGGGCAAAAGGATTAGTAGAGCGAAAAGTAGTTTTACGTCACATGTTAAGAAATTCATTGATTCCTGTTGTTACATTATTTGGTCTTATGGCAGGTGTTGTTATTGGTGGAACTGTTATTACTGAAAGTATTTTTAGCCTGCCAGGTATGGGACGCTTAGTTATCGACACTATTAACCGTCGAGACTACCCCATGGTTCAGGCATTAATCATGATATTTGGATTCGCAACGCTAATGATTAATCTGCTGACAGATCTCTCATATGCATGGTTAGATCCAAGAATATCNTACTCNAAGTAAGGAAGATGATTCGATGACTAATTCACAAGAACCGAATCAAACTACCNTCGATGGCGGAACCATGGTTGTTCGCAGTGATAGCGAGCGACCATGGATCATTGGTATTTCGAGAGCACTTTGGAATAAACCTTTAGGGTTTTGGAGCTTTTTTGTCTTAGTCATTATTTCTGTATTTGCTATTGGTGCAAATTGGTTAGCTCCATATGGAATAGATGATTCCACAGGATTATATACGGCTTCGCCAGGATTCGGTCATTTATTTGGAACTGATCACTTAGGTCGCGATGTTCTCAGTAGAACAATTTTTGCAGGTCAAGTTTCACTTCGAGTTGGCTTTATGGCAGTTGCACTTGGAACAATTGTTGGTGCTGTTGCCGGTTTGGTATCAGGATATTTCGGAGGATACGTCGATCAGATTATCCAAAGAATTGTAGATGTAATGATGTCTATTCCTACAATTTTGTTAGCACTAACAGTAATAGCTTCTTTGGGTGCAGATGCTCTAAACGTAACCCTAGCTATTGGAACGGCCCTTGCACCAAGGACAGCTCGTGTTGCGAGGGGAAGCGCACTCTCCGTAAAAGAGTTAGATTACATCACAGCTGCCCATGCATTGGGTTCAACTCCANTAAGAGTGATGTTTCGTCATGTTCTCCCCAATGCTGCAGCACCCTTGATTGTTATCGCATCGGTACAACTTGGAACTGCAATTATTACCGAAGCCTCTCTTAGTTACCTTGGGCTTGGTGTTCCATTAAACGTACCAACGTGGGGTAACATGCTGAGTGGAGCTGGCTTGACATACATGACGAAGGCGCCTTGGATGGCTATTTTCCCTGGTTTAGCATTAACAACCACTGTCCTAGCACTAAATTTGTTTGGAGATGCTCTCCGTGACATCCTCGATCCAAAATTACGTGGGTCAAAGTAATTGATATCTAAGCAGCTACATTAATGGTCTCTAAATTAGCCGAAATTAATGATTTAATTTACCCACGACCCTATCTTATACACGGCTATTCACAATAATATCTTACTCAGAGTAAGGGAGAGAATTTGATGACCAATTCATCAGAACCGAATCAAGCCACCCTCGATGGAGGGACAATGGCAACTCGCAGTGATAGTGAGCGGCCATGGATTATTAACATCTCTCGAGCACTCTGGAACAAACCTTTAGGATTTTGGAGCTTTTTTGTCTTACTTTTTATTACTGTACTCGCTTTCGGTGCAAATTGGTTAGCTCCATATGGAATAGATGATTCCACAGGAATATATACAGCATCACCAAGTATGAATCATTTATTTGGAACTGATAATTTAGGCCGTGATGTCCTCAGTAGGACAATTTTTGCAGGGCAAGTTTCACTTCGTGTCGGTTTCATGGCAGTTTCACTTGGAACAATTGTTGGTGCAGTTGCAGGTCTGATTTCTGCATATTTCGGAGGGTATGTCGATCACGTCATACAAAGAATAGTTGATGTCATGATGTCAATACCGACAATTTTGTTAGCACTAACAGTAATTGCATCATTAGGGGCAGATGCTCTTAACGTAACTTTAGCAATTGCAATTTC
>PANZ01000016.1 GCA_002707835.1 Chloroflexota bacterium | reverse complement strand
ACCAGCCTGAGCCAATTCCTGGTTAAGAATAAATTGTTCCATAGGTTTTAGACCGCCGCCGCCGTACTCTTTTGGCCAGTGCGGAGCAGCCCAACCTTCACCTGACAAGGCTTCCATCCAGTCTTCTGCTGCTTTGCGAGCTTCAGGATCTTCGGATTTTCGATCGTTTTCCCAAGGGCGTTCTCGTTGATGGACTTCTTTACCCATGTCTACATATCTTTGTGGGAGTTTCGAATCTAAGAGTCCTTGAACTTGATCTCGGAATGCTGCTTGTTCTTGAGTATCGTTCCAGTCCATGTTGTTCTCGCTTTCATAATTGCTGTCTCAAAAAATACCAAATATCAATTCACGTTTTGATATTTATTTTTACTGCCTCGTAATCGCAGTACTGAGGTATACGACTTATTACCATATATTATAGCCAATGTGATAGAAAAATTTCAGTTTTATTTTTAATTTATAAAAAGTTTCTGGTTGTGTTCGGATAATCTATTGCGTATATATACATGGTATGTATAAGACCTCCAGATAGGTCGCGAGTGAGATTTGTGTTGTAAGGAGCTGCCGTGAAATATGTTACTCAACGTTTAATTTCAATTATCCCGACACTATTTATTGTTTCTTTGATTATTTTCGGGCTTATGCGAGTGTTACCTGGAGATGTGGCACAGTTAATTCTGATGGGCCCTGAAGGTGAAGGTGGAGCTGCTCGCGCTGAAGATATCGCAAAACTTCGAGGAGAACTTGGTCTTGATGATCCACTTATAATTCAATACTTTGCTTGGATGGGTGGAGTCATCACACTTAACCCTGGTGATTCACTTTGGACTGGTCGGCCGATTTTGGAAGAATTATTTAACCGTTTTCCACTGACACTCGAGTTGGGAATCCTTGCAACTATAGTTTCCTTGATTATTGCTATACCTACTGGAATTATCTCAGCAGTTAAACAAGGGACACCGTTAGATTATTTTGCGCGGATTTTTGCAATAGTTGGGTTATCTGTTCCAAGCTTTTGGGTGGCAGTATTAATTCTTTTGGTGATGGTTACTTATCTGGATTACTTCCCCCCACTGGGATATATGGATTTCTTTGAAGACCCGGTAAAGAATATTCAACAGCTAATATGGGCAGCATTATCGCTTGGTTACATTCAAGCAGCTCTGGTGAGTCGAATGATGCGCTCGAGCCTTCTAGAAGTACTGCGTGAAGATTATATTCGCACTGCTCACTCTAAAGGACAGACTGAAAGACGAGTAATTATAAAACATGCATTGAAGAATGCAATGTTGCCGGTAGTAACAATTGTTGGTATTGGGTTGGCGAATATCATTGGAGGTACTGTCGTTATTGAGACAGTTTTCAATCTCCCAGGAGTGGGACGTTATTTAATTGACGCTATTGGGCGGCGTGATTACCCAGTTGTACAAACATTGGTGTTTTTCTTTGCTATGATCTTCGCGTTGGCCAACCTGCTAGTAGATCTAGTATATGTACAACTTGATCCTCGTATCAGACTTGCGTAATAGGTATACCTTTATATAAGGAATAGAACGGAGTGCATATATGGTTTCTTCAAGTGGTGAAATAAATGCAGCAGACTTAGAAATACTAAGACGTGCTGAGAGGCAATCACGCCTCGGACCAAAAATTAAAAAGTTTTGTTCACGTAATCCTCTTGGTGCTGCTGCAGGTGTTGTTCTAATTATTATGATTGTTCTTGCAGTCGGCGCTAGTTTTTTTGCCACCCATCATCCTTATGAGATTGACGGATTGCAAACGTTTGCTGCTCCGAGCAGTCTTCATTTTTTTGGTACTGATGAATTAGGCCGCGATGTTTACTCNCGCATTATATTCGGGACTCGTATTTCTTTACGAGTCGGTTTTATTGCAGTAGGTATTTCTATCATAGTTGGTACGATAATTGGAGCGGTTAGTGCTTATGCTGGTGGTTGGGTTGATTATGTACTGCAGAGAATTGTCGATGCATTATTTGCTTTCCCTACAATTGTGCTGGCTTTAGCGATAGTTTCCGTGTTGGGTACAGGAATCAATCAAGTTATTACTGCGGTTGGAATTGTGAATGTTCCTCGTGTGGCAAGAGTGGTGAGAGCTTCGACACTAAGCGTATTAGCTATGCCGTATATCGAAGCAGCATACTGCATGGGAGCTGCTCCTGTACGTGTGATTGCGCGTCATATTCTTCCGAACGTATTTGCTCCTGTTATCATTTTGGCAACTGCGGGGTTTGGGACAGCAATTCTTGCTGAAGCGTCACTGAGCTTCCTTGGAGTAGGTACACCACCACCTGAACCATCATGGGGGACCATGTTAAGTGGTGCAGCAAGTCAGTATATTAGGAATGCACCTTGGATGGCTATTTTCCCTGGAGTAGCTATNAGTATCGCAGTTTTTGCATTCAATCTTTGGGGTGATGCTTTGCGAGATACACTCGATCCAAGATTGAGGGGATCCAACTAAAACTAGAATGTCAAATTATTAATTATAGAAAATCAAAAAAATTGTACTTAATCGTTTGATATAGTCGAAAGAATAGTTTTATAGTGTACCTTACTAAATTAGTGGAATTGTATGTTTCTGTTTGTGACAAATAGAAGAGGCTTGTCCTCGGGAGGGATTAACTTTTTATGGAAAAGAGTTACTGGATGAGAAATCGGGTTGCTCGGCGGAGATTCATCCGTGGGGCAGGCGTAATAGGAACCGGTGCTATTGGTGCCGCCCTTATTGGTTGTGGTAGTGATGATGACTCAAGTTCATCAACACCAGCAGCCCCAGCAGCACCAGCCGCTGCAGCACCAGCCGCTGCGACCGCAGCACCAGCTGCTGCTACGCAATCAGCTGTTGCTCAAGGTGGAGCAGCTCAGTTGCAGTCTTCGACCGCTACTGCTATTCCTGCACCAGCTGAAAATGTAAAACGAGGCGGGCACCTAAGATTTGAAATCTCTGGTGATCCACCAAACTATGATATGCATGCAAACTCTACGTACCGTGTAAACGTACCATTGAGCCCAGTGCACGCATTATTAGTTGAATTTGATCCACTAAGTGCAGTTGAAGGACCTGACAATGTTCAGGGGCAATTAGCACAAAGCTGGACAGTTGATAATAACTTGAAGGTTACTTTTGACTTACATGGCAATGCCAAATTCCACGATGGACAGGCAGTGACCAGTGCTGATGTTAAAGCTACTTTCGAACGTATCGCTAATAAAGATGGTTCAATAGTTAGTCCTCGAATGAAGAACTACGACGCTGTTGAAAGCATCGAAACGCCTGATGACACACACGTAGTTGTGAATTTGAACCGCCCAGCTCCATCATTGTTCGCTATGATGGCTCAAGGCTGGAACACCATTTACTCTCACAAAGACATTCAAAATGGAATGGACTTCAAGTTAGAGATTAACGGTGCTGGTCCAATGAAGCTCGACAAGTATGAGCGTGGTAACCGATTTGAAATGTCTGCTAACCCAGACTATTTCATTGAAGGACGACCTTATCTTGGTAAGCAGACTGTGTATGTTATTCCAGATGGTTCAACTCGATTTGCAAGTTTCCAAGGTGGAGAGACTGACATCTTCTTGATGGCTACTCAGGCAGATGCTGAATCCATGATGGATATCATGAAAGATAAGGCAGTTTTAGATGGTCCAATGTCCAGTAATGGCTTTGGTTCCATTAACTTCAACACTTCTCGTGAGCCATGGAACGACAACCGTGTTCGTACAGCTGTCGCGATGGCGATGAATCGTGATGAAGCAATTGCAGTACTTAGTAAGGGTGTTGGCTACCACGGTGGTTACTTCAACCCTAACGGTATTTGGACTGCTGGTCTGGATGCTGTTCAAAAGGTTCCAGGCTATAAGCCTTACAGTGACGCAGTAGTTGCAGAAGCACGTAAGATGCTTGATGCAGCAGGTGTTCCTGATGGTTTTGACGCTACAATTCTGACACGTCAAGGTAGTACTTATGAGAACTTCTCACTGTACATTCTTGATAATGCTAAGGCTATTGGTCTTAACTTTACACCTGATGTTCAGGAAACAGCTTCTGCATATGACCGATTGAACACACGTAACTTCGACCTTGCACCATGGAGACATGGTTATGCTGTGGATGACCCGGATGCACTATTCGGTGAGTTCTATGTAACCGGTGCAGCTCGAAACTACTCTGAGCTTTCTTCACCTGAAGTTGATGATCTATTCTTGAAGCAGAGCACCGAACTTGATGTTCCAACACGTCAAGAGCTCGCTCAAAAAATGGAACTCGCTGCTTTGGACCTATACGGGAAGATTGTTACAGACTGGAGTGCTGCTCGAATGGTACGACGTGATTACGTCAAGAATGTTGTCAAGCATCCAAACTTGTACAACGCAAACCGATTCGAGACTGCGTGGCTTGATCTGTAGGATTTAGTTTTCAAAGAGGGTAGTTGCTCATGTTTTGAGTGACTGCCCTCTTTTTTTGTTTAATTTTTTACCGATTTGTTCTTTATTCTGGTATTCTCCTCATCATCTACTTTGTAATGGAGTTGAAATTTGTCTTTATTGGATAAACCTTTTTCAGAAGATCTTCCGCTTAGCGGCGTGAAAGTTTTAGATATATCTCAAGGTGTGGCAGGGCCATATGCTGCAAAATTACTAGGCGGTATGGGTGCTGATGTGATTTCTGTTGAACCTCCAATCCATGGTGATTATGCTCGTTTAACTCCTCCATTTTTTGAAGATGATCCACATTTAGAAAAGAGTGGTCTGTTTCTTTACCTTAATACTGACAAACGAAGTATTACACTTGATTTATCAAGTGCACAAGCTCAAAGTGTGATGAAACCTCTCATAGAATGGGCAGATATAATTATAGAAAATTATGCACCCGATACCTTAGAAAATTTGGGACTTAGCTATAAAGACATAGAAAAAATATCAAGAAAAACAACCCTCGTCTCGATAACCGAATTTGGACAAAGTGGTCCGTATAAAGATTACCAAGGTACAAATCTCATTAGCCTAGCTTTAGGCGGATTACTTCAAATTACAGGTGATGTGGATAAGGAGCCTTTAAAAGTCGGTGGTCGACCGGCAGAATATATAGCTGGTTTGAGTGCATTCTCTGGCGCAATGATTGCGTTGTATGCACAACGCGCTAGCGGTGAAGGTCAACATGTTGATGTCTCTATGGTAGAAGCTATAGCTACTGCTCAGATGTATTCTGGCCTGAATTATGCTTATCTTGGAGAAAATCGTGTGCGAGCTAATGATATAGCACCTATGTACCAAGTAAGTAATGGGCACGTTGGCGTAATGTACAGACAAGGTAACTGGGATGATTTTTGCGACATGATTGGCCGCCCTGAAATGAAAGATGATGAACGTTTTATTGACAATGTTGCTCGTCGTGAAAATATTATTGAATTGAATCAAATAGTGTCAGAGTGGATGATTAAGCAAGATAAGACAGAACTGTACCATCTGGCACAGGGACAGAGAATGCCATTTGGCTATATTTGTGATGCGGAAGATTTGATTTCCTCCGAACAATACATTCACCGTGGTTATTTTGTAGAAATTGATCATCCTGTCTGTGGAAAATTATTGTATCCCGGGCATTCGTTTTTTTGGGATGGTGAAAAATTACCTATGGAACGTGCACCCTTGTTGGGTGAACATAATGAATCAATTTATGAAGCTCTCGGATTCTCGAAAGAAGAGTTGTCTGCTCTAACTGAAAAAGGCGTAATTTAATTGCGAATTGAAAAGAGATCATGATGTCAAAAACTGCACTTGAAGGACTTCGAGTTTTAGATCTTACTCAGGTTTGGGCGGGGCCAACATGTACGAAAATTCTTGGCGATTTGGGAGCAGAAATTATTAAAATCGAATCAGGGAGACGTATGGATATCTCTCGTGGTGGCACTACTGCAAATTCTGGTGCTGGACTTTATCCAGATGGTGATCCTGGAGATGAACCATGGAATACATCTGGATTATATACAGATAGGAATCGAAGTAAAATCAGTGCCTGTTTGGATTTAACTCATCCAAAAGGAGTTGAAGTACTTAAGAAACTAGTCGAAAAAAGTGATGTAGTTATTGAAAGTTTTCGTAGCGGAGTGATGGAACGTTTCGGATTGTCATATGAAAATTTGAAACTTATTCGCAAAGATATCATTATGGTAAGTCTCGCTAGTCAAGGTGGAAGTGGGCCTGAACGATCGTACGGTTCTTTTGGTGCGACACTTGAACAAACTGCAGGTATTGCTTCCTTTACAGGCTATTTAGGTGGTGATCCAAGAACTTCGGGAACTTTTTTACCCGACCCGATGGTTGCTTTTCTTGCCATAGGGATAGTGCTTTCCGCGATTGAACAACGTAGAACCACTGGAAAAGGGACGTATGTTGATCTATCGCAGCGTGAGGTAACTACAGGAGTTGTAGGGGAAATGGTGATGGATTACACCATGAATGGTAGGAAGTGGGCGCCGAACGGTAATCGTGATAATGTTTTTGCCCCACAAGGAGTTTATAAATGTTTCGGTGATGATAGTTGGGTTGCGATCTCTATTCGCACTGACGATGAGTGGGATACTTTTTCAGAGATGTTAAATCTTTCGTTGGAACAATCACACACTTTTTCAACAGTTGAGCAGAGATTTGCACGGCATGATGAATTAGATAGGCTAATCACTCAATGGTGTCATGGTAAAGATGCGCATGACGTGATGCATGCTTTACAGAAAGCAGGAATTCCTGCTGGGGTTAGCTTAACAGGTGAACAAATACTTGCAGATGAACACTTAAATGATAGAGAATTTTGGGAAGAAGTTGATCATCCAATGGTTGGCCGTCGCCCATTTTTGAGTCGGCCATTTAAATTTTCTAAACATCCAGCAAGCACTAGATCACATGCACCATTATTAGGTGCGCATACTGAATATGTTTTACGAAGTATCGCTGGTCTTTCTGATGAGGAAATTACAGAACTTTCTGATTTGGGTATCACATCCAATGATCCTACGGCATTTGGCCCTACAGCATTTTAGAAAATTTAATATAAAAAAGACCGCGTGATTATCTTTTTCACGCGGTCTTTTTTTATTTGATTTTAGTAGCCTCTGTACTCTGCCTGGCGTTTTTCTATAAACGCCTGAACGCCTTCTTTATGGTCGAATGTATCTTTTGTTAGACCTTGGGCACGTGATGCCAGTGGTAGATGCTCGACTAAGCTTTGCTGATAGCCTTGATGTACCAATTGCTTTACGATGCCCATCGCATAAACTGGCCCTCGAGCTAATTTTGTAGCTAATTCTAGCGTTTTATCCATAAGCTGATCATCTGTTGCAAGCCAATTAGCTAGTCCTATCCGATAAGCCTCTTCTCCAGTGATAGGCTCACCTGACATCTGCATCCAGAGAGCATTCGACATTCCCACGAGCTTAGGTAATTGCCATGCACTACCATCAGCAGGAACTATCCCATTACGGATAAATGCTTCATTGAATCTTGCTGCTTCTCCAGCAACACGAAAATCACAAGACAAGGCAATTCCACAACCAAGACCATACGCATGCCCATTAACTGCAGCGAATGATGGTTTTTGCATATTGTGTAATTTTGAAACAATATCTGGTCCCGTTCCATAATTTCTTGTCTCGGCAGCATGGTAGATAGGGTCAAGCTGTTCCCATGGGCTAATACGTGGTGCCTCATAGCTTTCGTTGGACAATTCCTTTTCTCGTTCTTGAACACCTCGAGCAAATGTTCGAACGTTTGCTCCAGAAGAGAACGCTCTTCCTGCTCCAGTGATAAGCAATGCACGTAAGTCAGGATCGCTAGCGAACCGGTCGACTTCAGAAACCAATTCAGGCATTAATGGATCGCCTAAAGCATTTAGTGTCTCAGGATCATTCATTGTGAGAACTAAAACACGATCTGACGTAGTGTGTGAATCAATTTTTTCAAAACTCATTTTCATACCTCCGATATTCTTATTCGCGTATAAAATCAGGACGAACCTTTTTTATATTTGGTGCATTCACAAATGCTTGTGTACCTATATCATAATCTTTTGATGATTGAATACGTTGATAAAAAATTCCTTCTAATTCCATAGAATCAAGATAACTCTGACCCATTGCTCTGTACATAAATCTTTTTGTTTGTCTAACAACAGTTGGCCCACATTCAATCATGCGGTTTGCCAGCGCAACACATTCATCAATTAATTGATCAGGTTCAACTATCCGATTTAGAATTCCAATTTTGTCAGCTGTTTGTGCATCAATTTGGTCACCTGTTAAAGCCAGTTCCATCGCCCAACCAAAAGGGACAGTGGAAGGTAATAAAGTAGCTTGCCCACCTCCAGCCATATGACCAAATTTTACTTCAGTACAAGCAAAACGACTATTAGGAGTTCCAATACGAATATCACATGCTAATGCAAGTGCGAAACCAAACCCGAGTGCAACACCGTTAATTGCTCCAATGATTGGTTTTTCAATATCTAGACCAGACATACACGCTAGTCCAATTGTACTTACGCCTTCGATTGGGGGTTTCCAATCAGGATTTGAAACTGTGATACCTGTACCGATCTCTTTTAGATCACTTCCAGCTGACCAAGCAATATCTCCTGTACCAGTTAGAATTGCCACATCAGCTTCGGCATCATGTTTGAACGTAATCCAATGATCGATTAATTGGCGTCGTGTATCTTCTGTAAATGAATTCCTTTTTTCAGGGCGATTGATTGTGATATGTGCAATACGATCTTTCACTTCATATATTACTAACTCGTCTGTCATTAGCTTTATTCCAATCTGTTATTTATTTTTATATTAATGATGATGAACCGTATGCTATGCTTTGGATTGTTGTTTCGCAAGAGCGAAATTGTGTATTGATTATTTTGTGATAAATATGAAGGGGGATGAGAATGGCTGCTGTAATTTATGAAGTAAAAAACCATATTGCCTATGTCACACTTAATAGACCAGAAGCACTGAATGCAATTAACAAACAGCTTAGTGCCGAATTGGAAGAAACGTGGCATCGATTTGATGCAGATTCAGATGCATGGGTTGCAATTCTTACTGCGAATGGTAGAGCTTTCTGTGCGGGTGCCGATTTAAAAGATAGAGTTTCTCCTCCAGAAGAATCTGCTCGACCAACCTTAAGTCTTGGGCATGGATTCGATGTTTATAAACCAATTATTGTTGGTGTGAATGGTTACTGTTTAGCAGCTGGTATTGATGTTGTTTTACCATGTGATATTCGAGTTGCTGGAGAGGATGCTGTTTTTGGAATGACCATGACTAGAGTGGGAGTGATGGCATCGACTGGTGCTTCACAATTACCTCGTTCAATTGGATGGGCACATGCTATGGAAATGTTACTTACTGCAGAAAGAATTGATGCTGATACTGCATATCGAATTGGATTAGTTAATGCTGTAGTACCTAATGATGAATTACTACAAAAATGCGAAGAGTATGCAGAAAAAATTCTTAAAAACTCACCGACTGCAGCTCGATTAACAAAAGAAGCAGCTATTCGTGGTAGAGATTCTGCAACTATAGCTGAAAGCCTTAAAGTGGGATTTAGCTTACAAAGGTTAATGAAAACTACTCCTGATGCGAGTGAAGGACCCAGAGCGTTTGTTGAGAAACGATCTCCTAATTGGGAATCTACCGACGTAGGAAGAATTCACTAATAACAACTCACTACCAAATCTCTTTAAGCATTCTTTCTAGATCTGCTTGATGATTTGATGTGCGTGCGTCATGCCGTATGAAGAAATGAATCATAGTGTCTTCTGCAATTCGTGGGATGTCTTCTTTGGGAACTCCAAGATCACGAAGACGAGAAGGCTGATTTATTTCTTTGTAAAAATTTTCTATTTCTACAATCACAGCTTCTGCAGCTATAGCATCAGGGGTTGAATTGTCTGCTATGCCCACTGCACGTGCTGCGATTGCTAGATCGTTTTCAGCTGCTGGCAAGCTATAACGAAGTGAAGCTGGTCCTAAGACAGCACCACAAGGGCCCTGACCACACTTATAGCGTGTGTTAATAGATCCGCCAGCACCTGATAATATTGAGAAATTGGCACGTGGTTGGTCTGTTGAATCATATTCTGACGATCGATTAATCATGTAACCGGCTGCCATTAGTTGCATCCGAGGTTCTGGATCGTTAGGTGCGCTAATAATTTGTGGTACATATTTTTTTGCTAAGTGGAATACCTCTACGTGATCGGCATGTGCAATAGCAACAGGAGATGGTTGTGCTAAATTTCTTATTGATCCACTTAAGAAGCCCATACAGGTATTTAGGAAAACGTTGGGTGCAGCTGTCATAACTGCTTCAGTGTCCCAAATCATACTAATCGCTCTGGTTTTCGGATCATATAATTCGATCCTTCTCAATTCATCCATGTCTTTGATTGCTGCACCTGATCTTAACATTGCAGTTGTGGGCAATGTTAAGATCTGAATTATTGGAATTTTTGGTGACAGTAATTTAGGGCTGACAGGTAATTGGTTTGGTGGGTATTTTGTAGCCATTTCATGAAATGATTTTTGTTCTCCAATTCGCATGGCAATTGCACGTGCACTCACTGCAGCAGTTCCACCACCGACAGGAATGATTAAATCCGCACCAGCATTTTCTACTGCCTGGGCAGCCTCTTCTACAATGGGAGCCGGTGAGTCAGTTTGTAATCCATCAAATATTCCAGCAAAACGAGTGCCTAATTCTTTTTTAACTCTCTCTAGTAATTTTTTTTCTTTTGCAATTGATTGTCCGCAAATAATAAAAGCTTTTTTTACTTCTAATCTTTCAACTTCTGCACGCAGATTTCCTAAAGCCTCGTTCCCGGAAAATATTCTTGTTCCAAAACCTCGATATTTATAATTACGTTCTGTCATTTTCACTCCAATAGGGTTATTAATTATTTGAAGATCACGTTCTATTTTGCTTTAACTCCAACCATCACACCGCCAAGTAATTTAGGGTGCAAGAAGGCTGATTCAGGCGTTATGCTTTCTTCTTGAATACCAATCCATCCTCCTGGTGAAATGTCATTGGCACGTGATCGAATTTCGTTCATATTGCTACTTTCAGCGAAACACATATACAAACCTGCACCTCTACTGTTAAAAAATCTTCCCATAGCGTTTGTTTCATCTAGAGGATGTATTACCTCAATATCGTCTTCGCATGATTCATTAATATATGTATGGAATCCTGAAAATCCAAACTCAGAAGACTCGGTAAGATCGAAGGTTACTTGATTAAGTCGCAATTGAGTTGCTAATTCGGATGAGATGGCTTCAGGGTTTGAAACTAAATATGAAACTTCAAAAAAACGATTCAATAAACCATGGATGTCATTTTTTTCGTAAGTACTTACATGCACACGTAAGCCACCTTCGCTTGTTAAATTCTGGTCGATATATATTTGTTCTTTCTCTGCAGTGTATGAAATATTTTTAGTATCTAAAGATGTAGTAAATTCTTTGAGATCAACGGTCGATAATCCTACTGAAAACAAACCTCCACGTGGATTTTTTGTTAAAAAATTAGCTATTGGTCCACTACCTAGTTGCTCCAAAAGTTCTACTTTTGCATTACCAATAGATAAAATTGTTCTTTTTGCATTGAGTGTATCTATAGAATCTTGAGATACTTCCTGTGCGGATAACAACCGCTGCCATTGATTGCTTACTGAAGCATTATCAATAGTGGCTAGTTGGATACCGTTAATATTATTAAACATAGAGCCTCGAATTAATAAATGGTTAGTTACGATACAGTATATATACCAACTAACAGTTTTGTTGATTTAGAAATTATTATTAATCAGGTATAACCAAATGGTAGATACAGAAATTAATTCTATTGTCTGTGGTACATGTGAACGTGTCATCAAGGCAGGTGTAAAGCGATGTTCATATTGTTTAACAGATATACGGGCAGTAGAACCCTTATCTGGTGATGATGCTGTATTAGCTCAAATGCATCGTGCGAGGGTTGTTCGGCGTAATTCACGTCGGCGGTTAGCTATTAAGTCGTTTCAAATCACCTGTGGATTCTTATTGTTATTTGTTTGTATGTTTTGGACGTACGCTACTTTCATAAGCAGTGCAGGTACTTTACCCATCTCAACCACAAATCTTAGTGGACGTTTGTCTGCTGATACAGGTTGGGAAAATAGTGATGGTGGTAGTGGTCGTTTGAGAAGATCATTGTATGGCTCTCGTATAGAGCAACCAATCGCATGGCAAACACAGTTACCTGCAAATGCCGAAACCTCTTTAGTAGCTGATTCACAGCATTTATATGTTTCGTTGTCTAATGGATTACTTATTGCATACTCTCAACTTGATGGATCAGAAATTTGGAGGAAACAATTTGAAGATTTTCTATTAGCAGCTCCTTTAGCTGTTGAGAAAATGTTGATCGTCCCTTCTGCCAATGGAATTTTGTATGCATTAGATTCCTCGAATGGGAATGAATTATGGTCTGTTCAAGCTGGTAATTTGCTTGAATCAACACCTCTTATCTATGACGGTAGAATTTATCTTTTTGGGAAAGATACCTGGTATGTTTTGGATGCAGGAAATGGAGAAAAACTCTGGCAAAAAGATATGGATACGGTCGTTCATAAAAGTGGGAGGAGATTTGAAAGCCCAGTAATGAACGATCATTATATTGCCGTGGGTTTAGGTCAGAAATTACTCATTTTTGATAGACTTACAGGTGAACAAACATACTGGTATAACTCAGTGTCTTTTCCTACAAAAATTGCAATAGACAATGATGAAGTCATATCCATTTCACCATGGTTAATCTTTTCTGTGGATGAAGATTCGCAAAATCCGTGGTGGGAAGGGCGTTTACGAAGCTTATGGTTGCAGCTTTATGTCTGGGGCGTAGCACCTCCCACTCCTTTACCGGATAGATTGTGGGGAAATTTCAATCCACCACGCTTGTATTTTGCACCTGCAGTTGGCTCGGATAGTATTTACGTCGCAGGAGAGAGAGGATCTAGACTTTCCACAGACGCACTTTTACAGTCTTACAATCGTAAAGATGGATCAATTAATTGGAAAAAAACTATTCCCCAGATCACTAGTGCACCTTTGATAACATCTGATGGNTTGCTGATAGCTGCAGGACCTATGTTAGTGCTACTTGACCCAGAATCTGGGGAAGAAATTCAATTACTCGATTACAAAGAAAATGTCTCTTCACCGATATCTATCGAATCCGGTACGTACTATATTGTTGGTGGCAAAAATATTCAGGCTTTGAAGTAGCCAAAGTTCAATTAAAAGAGTTGACAAACTGTTATGAAGCAGCTNTAATAGCTGTTCGTAGTCCGTGTAACTCGGCTTTGTGGGGCCGGACTATATTTTTGTCCGAATAGTGTTTAAGAATCGAGGAACTATGGATTTTGCACCATCATATACTCCTGAACAGGAAGCTTTTCGAAAAGAAGTTCGAAGTTGGCTAGATGATCATGCTCCAGTCATTGAAGGAGATCAAGACTCTCCAGAGAACTATGCTAAATTTCGTCAATTAGGAAGAGATTTAGGGCAACAAGGATGGTTACGACCTACTGCACCAGTTGAATTTGGTGGTGGCGGTATGGGTTTTGAGGAAACCGTTGTGCTCTATGAAGAAATGAGTCGACGCGATCTTTCGATACCTCCTTATTACGACTCAGGTGGTTGGCTTGGAGGTGCGTCAATACTCGTTTGGGGCTCTGATGAGCAAAAGCAAGCTCTTCTTCCACCGATATTCAAAGGTGATGTTGTTACATGGCAACTTTTGACTGGCCCCGAAGCTGGTTCAGACCTTGCTGGCACTCAAACAGATGCTGTCCGTGATGGTGATGATTACATTGTAAATGGTGAGAAAATTTATGTCGGTGGTTCNAACGGAGTTGACATGCTTTGGACTCTTACACGAACAGATCCCGATGGCGAACGACACAAGAATTTAAGTTGGTTCATGATACCAGCTGACCTACCTGGTATTACTATTCGTCCGATGGATTTATTGGGTGATGGTGGTGAAGGAGTTGGCTCTGGTGTTAAGAACACGGTCTATTTTGACAATGTAAGAGTTCCAGCTGAACGATTAGTTGGTGGAGAAAATAATGGTTGGCAGGTTGCAACTACACACCTTGAACTTGAACACGGTGCAGGTGGTTCAGTTGCTCGTAACCTATGGTTCTCTCGAGCATTAGAATGGGCTAGGGAACGTCGATTGAATGGTCGACCATTAGTCGAAGATTCTGATGCTCAAGATCGTTTGGTAGAAATATATGAGAAGACTGAAATTCAGAGATTGTTTGGAATTNGAAATTTCTGGATGAACAGAACTCATCAGGCTATGACGTATGAGGGTCCTCAATCTTCTTATTTCAGAAAGCTTTCAGGGCTGGATATCACTACAGCTTTACATGAACTTTTTGGTCCATATGCATTAACCAATGATGAAATTACAGATTTCTCTGAAGGTGCACTTGATGCATATCAGCGTAGTGCGATTGTAGCACTACACCCTGGTGGAACTGCTGATGTTCAGAAAGTCTTAATGGCTAGACGAATTGGTATGGGTCGTTCTGAAGCTGAACGTTATAAAGCAGGTAAGACTGTCGAATAAAAATCTATTTGAATTAGAACATCCCCCAAGATCATAAGGGGGATGTTTTCTCAAGCGGGGGGATAGAAAATGGATCTTTCTTTAACTGATCAACAAGAAATGTTAAAACAAGCAGTTGATGCTTTTGTTAGTCGTGATGCTCCAATAGAAACTTTGATTGAATTACAACAAACTGAACGTGGTTTTTCAGATGATATGTGGCGTACGGCGGGTGAACTTGGTTGGCTCGGTATGCTGATTCCTGAAGAATACGGTGGAAGTGATACTGGTTACACTGATGCAGGGGTTGTATTTGAGGCTTTGGGTAAAGGGCCGGTGCCTGGGCCATTTTTTTCAACAGTTCTTGCGGGTGAGATTATAAAAGAGCTAGGTANTGATGCTCAAAAAGAAAATTATCTGACTCGTATCGCAAATGGTTCTCTTATCGCTACGTTAGCTATGTCTGAGCCAGATTACCAATGGGGAATTGCTGGTGTGCAATTAACACCGACTGAAGATGGTGAAGACTATATATTAAATGGTGAGAAATCTTTTGTTTATGATGGTCANGCTGCTGATTTAATAATTACAGCTGTTCGTACTGGCTCTGGAGACAACGATATTAGTCTGTTGTTAGTCGATACGAGTACTCCGGGGGTTTCGGCGCGGAAATTAGAAGGTTTTACATCTTCTGAAAGTTCTGTAACTTTTGAAAATGCTCGTATTCCCAAATCAGCTTTGTTAGGTGAATGTTGTGAGATCACTGATGGATTACATGCCGCGCTTATGCGTGCCACTCCGTTATTGTGTGCATATCAAGTAGGTGGAGCACAATCTGTATTTGACCTATCTGTACAATACAGTCGTGATCGAGTGCAATTTGGGCGTCCAATAGGGCGATTCCAATTTGTTCAAAACCATATAGTNCAATTAGTTATTCATTTGGATTCTGCACGCTGGACTACCTATGAAGCATTGTGGAAGATGGATACAGGTCGTGAAACTGAAGCAGCTATTCATCTTGCGAAGGCAGTGACAAGTGATGGATATCGACAGGCATGCGATTATGGACATGAGGTTCATGCAGGTACAGGTGTCGTCCGTGAATATGGTTTAACTCTATTTACCAGGCAATCACGGTCATTGTTCCATGCTTTAGGTGAACCACGGTATCACCGTAAGCAACTAGCAAAATTAATGCCCACTTTGCAATTGGATGATGAGTAAACGCTTAAGATTTAGGGTTGTGGACTAGTTATTAATTGTTATAGAGAGAGAGAGTTTNAATGTCAGATCATGCTTTAGAAGAAGTTCCTTATTTATTATATGAAAAAGAAGATAATGGAATTCTATGGATCAAATTCAACCGTCCTGAGCGACTTAACGCTTGTATCGGTGGGAACGAACGATTTGGTACGTTAGCGAAAGTTGGCGAATACATGCGTGCGGGTGATGATGACCCGGATGTTCGGGTCATTGTTCTNACTGGTGTAGGTCGAGCTTTTTCTGCGGGAGTAGATGTTCGTGGAGTTGAAGGTTATGACGGTGGCGGAAACTTTCTCGGTGCAGCAATACACCCAAACAGTCCTGATGCATCACGACAAGGTTTTCTCTANGGGACAACNAAATTAATCAAGGACGTCAATTACATACGGAAGCCTACTATCGCAATGATCAATGGTGTTGCAGCAGGATTTGGGATGGATCTATCTCTTGCCTGTGATATTCGCTATGGCTCTGAGCACATGCGATATATCTCTTACCACCAGGTTGGACAGATTATTGAAAACGGTGGAGCATACCATCTAACAAAATTAGCTGGTTTGGGACGAGCACTTGAGTTTGCCTACACAGGTCATTTAGATGCTGAAAGGGCCTATCAGTGGGGAGTTCTGAATAAATTGGTGCCAGCTGAAGATCTAGAATCTGAAGTTCGTGATCTTTGTGATCGGATGCTTAAGCATCCTCCGATCACACAGTGGATCAATAAGAAAAATTTGCGTGCAGCAGTAGATAGCAATTTAGAAACAACTTCAGTGCTGACATCAAATGCTGCGTATGTATTAAACCAATCTAATGATGCTAAAGAAGCGATGTCTGCTCTAATGGAACGAAGAGACCCAACTTTTACAGCTACTTAGTAGCTATACCTCTTAGAGTTTAAGTTGAAATTCTCTAAGAAATTGTGAGGTGATTATGACTGCAGGGCCACTTCAAGGCATACGTGTTTTGGAGTTTACTCAAATTGTCGCTGCTCCTTTTTGCGGCTGTATTTTATCTGATCAAGGTGCAGATGTAGTCAAAGTAGAAGGCCCTAAAGGCGATCCACATCGTAATGCCGGTGCTGTGATACCAGGATTAGGAAAACGCTGGCAATCTCTTAATCGAGGGAAACGTAGTTTAGTTGTAGATTTACAATCGCCTGATGGTCGAGATTTGATTTATCAAATTATTCCTGATTATGACGTAGTGTTAATTAATTTTCGCGTTGGAGTTGCTGAACGTTTAGGTATTGATTACGAATCGTTAAAACAATTGAATGAGAAGTTGATTTACTGTGAGATTACTGGATTTGGTTCGGAAGGCCCTTTGAAAAATCGCGCTGGAACAGATGTTGTTGGCGTTGCCTATACAGGTCTAATGGTCGGTGAAGCTAAAGTTGATGAGAATGGATTACCTATTGGTGTTACTAGCTCTTCAATCGCAGATTATTGTGCCGGATTTTCTGCAGCCTCTTCTATTAATGCAGCTCTTTTTCATAGAGAAAAAACTGGAAAAGGCCAAAAAATTGAGACTTCATTATTACGTGCAGGGCTTGCGATTCAAGATACAAATGTAATGCGCGAACCAGTCCATGATGCTGTAACACGCGATGGTATGATGGATGAAATAGCAACTTTACGAGATAATCGGGCTTCATATCCAGAAATTCTAGCCGCCCGCGCTAAAGGCCGTGGGATGCGAGCACATTTTCGATCTTATTATGGTGGATATCAAACAGAGGATGGTCGTTTTCTTGTATTAGGGGCATTGACACCTGCTACACGCCAATCAGCGAGAACAGTACTTGGGATAACAGATGATCACAGCGATTCTCCCGACTTTGATGCAAATGATCCAGCTAGCATGGTGGCGGCGCAAAATTTAAGAAATAGAGTTGCTGAAATAATATTAACGAAATCTATCGATGAATGGATCGTAGAACTTGAAGCAGCTGGAGTTCCATGTGCTCCAGTTAATATTCCTGAGGAAATGTCAGAAGATCCTCAAGTTGTTGCATTGAATATCATGCAAGATCTTACTCATCCTATTACTGGACCTCAAAAAGTAGTTGGTCCTGTAGCAACTATGTCTGAAACTCCTACAGTAGTACAAAGTCACGCACCAGTTTTAGGTGCAGATAGTGCAGAAGTTTTGATTGAGCATGGGGTCTCCCCTGAATTGGTTGAAAAATTGATCGATTCAGGTGTCATAGGTTCTGCGTAGACATTACTAAACTAGTTGAAAGGTCGTCATATGAGCGATGTTAATTCTTTTGCTGCACGAGGTTTTGATTGGCGTTTGTTCGCTGGTGAAGAAGTTATAGAAGATCGTTTGAAAGAATTAGTGATTCGATCTGGTGCAAAGCGACCATTTGTTATTTGTTCTAAATCGATTTCGAGTAAGACACGAAATATCGAACGAATTAAAGGAGCCCTTGGAGATTCTTTTGCAGGCTATTTCGACGGTATTGAAATTGATTCAACATACAATTCAGTTGTAGCGGCTACAGAAGCAGCCAGAGAAGCAGGTGCAGATTTATTGATCTCAGTTGGTGGTGGAAGTGTGATTGTTGCGACTCGTGTGATCGATATTTTTCTTTGTGAAGAGGGTGATCCTTTTGAAATTATGACGCAGTATCCTGAAGGTAAACCTGCGTATAGTCCACGTTTGAATGCTCCCAAATTACCTATTATTAATGTTATTACTACGCCAACAGGTGCTATGAATCGTGGTGGTTCTGGATTAGCCAATCCAGAACTTGACCAACGTATGGAATACTTCGATCCAAAAACTCGTCCAATCGGGTTGATATTTGATCACGAAGCAATTTTGGACTCTCCATATGAATTATTCAGATCTACAGCGACTACAGGATTTGCCGGGTCGGTTGCTGCTGTTGCTATTCCCTCTAACCCTTTGGTGGAAGGTGACAAAGAGCACATTTTACGTCTAATGAAGAGAGGTTACGTAGGAATTTATGAAAATCCAAATAGCATAGGTCCACGTATGGATTTGTGTGTAGCTGCTTTATTAGGTAATAGGGTTCAGGACGATGGTGAACAGATGCGAGGTCGTCAAAACCCTGCCACTCAGGCTTTTTCTGGTAATTATGCCATATCTACTGCATTACATATTCGTTATCCACATGTTTGGCAGGGAGAATCTACATCAGTTCTTACTGCGACGGTAGCACGGAGGAGTCCTGCACCAGATATTGAATCTGCTCGTCGAGTTGCTCAAGCTATGGATGTCTGGTCAGAAGGTATGACAGCTGAAGAAGCAAAATTAGCAATTGCGGATGGAATAGAAGATTTGTACAAAAAAGTGGGAATGCCAACTCGGATTAGTGAGCTAAATATTCCTAAAGAAGACTTTTCTGAAATTGCGAAAGAAACGATTAAGGTGTTTAATTTCAATGCGGGCTTAAGGGATGCAGATCAGGCACTTCAAGACGCTATTGATTTAATGGAAGCTGCCTGGTAAAGCTTTTTATAGCTCTAAAACATATCCTCCTACTGCAGTGAGCAAAACTACCAGCCATGGAGGTACTTTCCAAACCATTAGTAATGTCGTTGCAAGTAGCCATAATGAAAAATGTGAAGTAGTTGTTATTGCATATGTCCAAACAGGGTTGTAAAACGCAGCTACCAAAAGCCCTATAACTGCAGCACTCATACCTGCATAGGCAGCTTCTACACGATGTCCCATGGTGAATTTTTGCCAGAACGGTAAGATAGCACTCAGCAACAAAAAAGAAGGTAAATAAATCGCAAGCAGTGCTATGAACGCACCGGTTAATCCATTCGGTTCTATATTTGCTACGGTTCCTATATATGCGGCAAATGTGAACAAAGGTCCTGGAATCGCTTGCGCTGCTCCGTATCCTGCAATGAATTCATCTTTGCTTAACCAACCTGGTGCGACCACTTCTGATTCAAGTAAAGGGAGTACAACATGGCCTCCTCCGAAAACTAGAGAGCCAGTTCTGTAAAAACTATCGAATAACGATATGTATTGTGAAGTATAAAGTTCTCTTAGGATTGGTAGAACAATTAACAACAAAAAGAATATTATTATCGAACCGGCAGCTATTGTTTTGTTTAGCTTCCAATAATGACTTTGGTAAGGTTTAAAATTATTAATTGGTGATAGTTGTAGTCTCCACCCAATAGTTGCTCCAGCAGCAAGAACAAGAATTTGTGTGATAGTTGTTCTTTCGTAGAGCAACAAAATCGCAGCAACTATTGCTATTGTAATGCGTGTTCTATCTGGTGTTAGTGAACGTGACATTCCCCATAATGCATTTGCGACAACTGCTGCTGCGGCAATTTTTAAACCTACTAGCCATCCAGTGTCTTGTAAATTAAAAGTATCTATTGCGAATCCAAAAAATATTAATGCTATAGCAGAAGGTAAGGTGAACCCAACCCATGCTAATAATCCTCCCCATATCCCGCCACGTAAGGCTCCAATTGCCATTCCAACTTGGCTGCTTGCTGGGCCTGGTAGTATTTGACATAAAGCGACTAACTTTGCGAATGTAGCATCATCGAGCCATTCTAACCTGCTAACATATGTGTCACGAAAATATCCAATATGCGCTACAGGTCCACCGAAGGAAATAAAACCTAATTTAAGTGCAACAAAAAAAATATTTAATGATCTTCTCATTTTCTGATTTGGATTACACTTTCATCATTTTCAAAAATCTATGGTACTCATTCCTATGGAATTCTGTTATGTTTTCAAAATATTAACAAAGGTGGGTACGAATGACTTTTTCAGCTTTACAAGCAACAAACTTAGATGAATTAAGACCTGAGGTAAAGGATATTATACGTGGTGCAATAGATATGCACGTTCATGCCGCTCCAGATCCCTATACAGAAAGACGTACTGACTCGCGCGAACTAGTTGTATCAGCTATTGAAGCCGGGATGGGGGGGTTAGTACTGAAGAGTCATGATTATGCGACTCAGCCTATCGCTTGGGCACTCGATACTGAATTTGACGGTATCGACGTTTATGGAAGTGTAGCACTTGATTGGGGTGTTGGAGGTTTGAATCCAGACGCTGTAGCAGTTTCTCTTGCTATTGGGGCGACAGTGATTTGGATGCCTACTTTTGATTCTGCAGCTTATCGTGATCGTGGTGGTAATTTTTTTAGTAAGGGTGCAGGTATTCCGATTCTTAATGATTCGGGTGAATTATTACCTGAATGCCACGACATTTTAGATGAAATTGCTAGTCATGATGCCGTTTTAGCCAGTGGTCATATTTCACCTCAAGAAACTTTAGTGTTGTTGCGAACAGCTCGTGAACGTGGAATCCGTAGTGTTATAACCCATGCCTCATTTGGTATTCCAGTAGAAGTTCAACAAGAGCTTGCAGGTCTTGGTGTATATATTGAGCATTGTGGTTTGGCTGCATTTCGAAATGATGATGGTGAGTCAGTAAGATCTATTGCTGAACAGATTAAAGCAGTTGGTATTGATCAAATTATTGCATCAACTGACTTAGGTCAGATCAATAATCCGTCCCCACCATTAGGGATGGGCATGTGGATTGAATGTCTTTTAGAGGTAGGCTTTGATGCCGATCAAGTACATCAAATGGTATGTACGAATCCAGAAAACTTAATAGGTATTTAAGGTAAATACTTGAGAAGTTTTTCGGTTTATGTTTGGATACAAGTAACGTTAAGGAGAATAACATGGTTATTGAATTACATAACCCCACGGCTCCAGAACCTGCAGCTGTAGGTGAACTAGAAGAATTTCCTGAAATAAGGGAATCAATAGTTGGTGTTCTGGAAAATGGGAAGCAACATGCAGAACTTGTGATGACTTCTATTGCAGAAGAATTAGGTCAACGATACGGCGTAATACATTCCATGACTCGTCACAAGCCAGTTTCAACTCCTGCTGATCCAGCTATACTTGACGAGTTGGCGGCCGAGAATGATTGGGTAATGGTTGGGAGTGCTGATTGAGGTTCTTGTACAGCGTGGAGTATCCACGCTTCTGTAGAACTTGAAAAAAGAGGAACTCCAACAGTTACTTTAGCGACTAGTGCTTTTATTCAATTAGCTCATCTTCAGGCCCGCGCTATGGGTTTTCCTGATTTACGGATTATTACCATAGAACATCCACTTGGAGGGATTGATCCAGAAGAAGTATTAAAGAAAGTTCCTGATGCTGCTTCTTCGGTAAGTAGCTTAATGGGTGCTGATTAACTTATAAATTGGCATCCTTAATTTTTTTGTATTGCCCATAGGGTTTAGTTTTCTGTGAGGAAATATGTCAGTTAATCTTGATCTACCACCAATTGTTGAACTAGAAGACTCATTAGAAGCTGTACAAGACTTTTTTGAGACACAAGGATGGACTGACGGTCTGCCTATTGTACCACCTACTCGTTCACGAGTTGATGAAATTTGTGAATATGTTGACTGGAACAGTGATGATGTAATCGCAACTTTGGGTCCACGTAATGGTGAGGCTACTTTAGAGCGTATTGCTACAAATGCTGTGATGGCAGGGTGTCGTCCAGAATATTTTCCTGTAGTGGTAGCAGCATTACAAGCAGTTGCTCAAGATGAATTTAATTTAAATGGTATACAATCCACGACTCATCCTTGTGCTGTTTTTGTCCTTTTGAATGGTCCTATTGCACAAGAAATCGGTATCAATAGTGGACCAAATTGTTTTGGGCAAGGTACAAGATCGAATATGACAATAGGACGTGCTGTGCGTTTGTCACTACTGAATATAGGTGGAGGAACTCCTGGAGATGGAGATCGTGCTACGCATGGTACACCAGCTAAAATTTCTTTTTGCACAGCAGAAAACGAAATAGAGAGTCCATGGGAGCCACTTCATGTCGAAAATGGATTTGCTAGTGATGATAATGTCGTTACGGTACTAGCTTGTGAAGCTCCACATAATATCAATGATCATGGAAGTATTAGTGGAAAAGGTCTTCTAACTACAGTTACTACATCGTTGCGGCAATCAGGTAGCAATAATATCGGTGGCCGAGGTGAACCAATGATAATTTTTGGTCCTGAACACGCAGATCAAATTGCCCACGATGGGTATTCTAAAGACGATGTTAAAAAATTTGTCTGGGAAAATACTGTGCTTAAATTTAGCGATCAAGCACAAGATTGGTTAGATGGAGGAAGAAGCGGTACATCAGGTGCAGTACATCCAGAAGGATTTCGTGTTGCTGAAAACTGGAACGATATTGATGTAATAGTTGCTGGAGGTCCAGGGAAACATTCATGTTGGTTACCTACCTTTGGTGGTACTGATACTGTTTCACGAAGGATAGAAACAGCAAAGGGCGATCCAGTTCGCTCTATTTTCTCTTAATTAGATTTACTGATGACGACTCCCCCATTAGATGTACGACCTATTTGTGAACGCTTAGCTGATCTTGAAGATCAATTTATAAATGCTGATAGTGCTAATTTAGTACTTTATAATGCTGGACTTACAGATGGGCTGCCAGTAATTGCTCCTACTGCAGAAAAAATAAATCAAATGCTGGGGGGGTTGAATTTTCAGTTGCCTGCGACTAAATTACCTCTTCCTCCAGGTTTTGTGATTCCAACCCTAGGTGATATAGCGGCATGTGCTGTTTTGGCAGGCTGTGATCTTGGTGTTGTTCCATTGATTGCATCTGCTTTAGATGCCATGACAGATCCTGATTTTAATCTTCTTGGCATTCAAACAACTACAGGCGCAGCTGCACCACTAATTGCTTTAAATGGTCCAATAATTAATGAACTTCGTATTAACAGTTCTCATAATGCCCTAGGACAAGGGTGGAAAACAAATGCAACAATTGGAAGAGCGATTCGTTTGGCTCTACAAAATATCGCTTTTGCTATCCCCGGTAGTGGTGATATGGCTACACATGGTCATCCTGGTAAATATACTTGGTTAATAGCTGAAAACGAGGAAGACAGTGTATGGGCACCTTTTCATACTTCACGTGGATTTAATGTCGATGAGAGTGCTGTAACTGTAATTGCTGGTGTTGGAAGTGTTGAAGTTGTACTTCCACAAACTACAGCTGAAGATGTAGTACGTACTATGTCTCGATCGATGGTAATTGCAGGTAATTTAGGTAGACAATCATTTGGTGGTGGTCAACCAGTAATTCTTCTTCCTCCAGAAGCTGCGAAATTCCTTTCTGAACAAGGATGGAATCGTGAAAGATTTCAAGAAGCTTTGTACACAGAATCAAAGACACCTTTGTCTTGGTTACCTTCACATGCGGTATCCCGCATATCAGCAAATCGCAAAGAACTCGGTATTATAGAATCAGAAAATGTCTTTGCTGCTATATCTCCTGAAGACATACTAATAATTGTTACTGGTGGTGTTGGTATTAAAGCTACATTCATTCCGACATGGGCTGCTACTGAAAAAGCAATTACTTGCCCAATTAGTTCGTTCTAATAAATTATAAATTGCAGGGGAAAATAATGAATTCTGGGATCTTGCTCAGTAAGAAATTTGTTGAACGATTTGATGCTGAATTATCTCAGGCAGAATCCGGTCCAGGATTAAAAACTACGCGCATTATAATTGATGTAGATAACGATCAAGTTATATCTGATGATGTTTTGAATGAGGTGGGGGTTGCTTTTTTTTCCAATGATGTCCGTTATCGTCGTGATGTTTTTTTGGAGACTTTGACGCGCGCAAAAAATCTACAATGGTTACACTTTTTTGCTGTTGGCATAAATCCTAAAAACTTTCCTCAATTGATGGGGCGTGATATATCAATTACAAATTCCCCTGGTGCTAATGCTGAACCAATTGCACTGAATGTTTTGGCAGCTATACTTTGGCTGGGCAGGCCTTTTCAATATTGGCGTGAATCGCAAGCCCAGCATGCTTGGAATCCTATCCATTACGATGACGCTCCACCTGATATTGGGGGACAAACGTTATTAATCATTGGTCTGGGTGAGATAGGTAGCCGTGTCGCACGATATGCAAAATCTGTCGGAATGCATGTCATCGGTATTAGACGTAACGTCAATGATATACCAGAAGGCGTGGATGAGCTTTACCATAATAGCGAAATTGATAATCTTTTGCCGAGCGCGGAATGGTTAGTTTTGGCCTGTCCACTTAATGACGAAACAGAAGGCTTGATAACTTCTGAACGTTTGTCAAAGTTACCAAAAGGTTCACGGATCATAAATGTATCACGTGGCCCTGTGATTGATGAAGAATCATTAACACAAAAATTAATTGCAGGACATTTAGGTGGTGCTTATCTTGATGTTTTTAAAGAAGAACCTTTACCACCAAGTTCATTACTTTGGGAATTGCCTAATGTAATTGTCAGTCCACATAATTCGGCGATTTCTGATAAGTACCATGAGAGATCAGCGGAAAGATTTTTTGAAAACTTAATCAGATGGCGTAAAGGTGAATCACTTAATTGGATTGTTCAATAATTGATTCGTTTATAACTTAAATGGGATAGAAAAATCATCACAGATTACCTTAAACCAATCGATTACCTCTGGGTGAAGAGGGATACCTTCCTCTTTGCGCCTAATTGTTGCCTCTTCTTCTTCTAAGCCTGGAGTAAGAACTCTTTCGTGACCTGGTGCAGGGGGAGTGTTCTCTAAATGCATTAGCCATTTATCCATCATTTCCTTAAATTCTTGAACATCTGTAAATGCATCAATATCGTATGCAGCGACATGGTGCGTTGCGGGTCTTCCTGTCTCAAGAAGAGTACAAGGAATACCACCTGACAGAAGAGTTGAAAGTATTTCGACCATCAGAGCAAATCCATACCCTTTATGTGATCCGTGTTCGCGTGTACCTCCTATAGGTATCATGTTATATGTTTCAGGGACTTGTCCTGGGGTATCAACAATATTTCCATCGGCATCTGCAAAAAGTCCTGCCGGCATAACTGTCCCCAATCTTTTAGCAAGTCTTAATTTATTACCCGCTACAATACTAGTGGCAATATCAAAAACAAAAGGATGCATGTTTAATGCAGGGGCAGCAATGGCAATGGGATTAGTCCCAAATCTTCCCTCTGAGCCAAAAGTAGGAAAAACACCGGAACCTATGGCACTCATAGACACCCCGATCATGTCATGTTCTAGAGCGAGCATGGCATGATAGGATGCCATGCCCATATGTGCACTGTTACGAATTGTAACGACACCAAATCCAGTCTGTTTTGCCTTTTGGATAGCTATTTTCATTGCTTTGGGAGCAATGATTATGCCAAGGCCTTGGTCGGCTTCAATTGTTGCAGTAGAAGCACGTTCTCTTACAATTTCCCAAGATGGAGTAGGGTTATATGTTCCTTCTTGATAGGAAGCAACGTAATTACGGAGCATATTGGATACACCATGGCTGTCAACACCTCTTAAATCAGCTTGAACAAGTACATCTGCAGCTTGAGAAGCATCTTCAGAAGATACTCCAACATGTTCAAATATTTTTTTTGTAATATCGAACAACCATGTGTCAGATACATGAATTGCTTCCTCTTCGGATACTTTAAAAATTTCTAGTGGCATGAAGATTCCGATCTAAACTAATTACTTTGTGTGCAAGATATTCTAAGGTAATTATATGCAGATGGTGGTAATGTTTTGGAGAATTGAATCAAATTAATCTTATTGAAGATTGATAATAGGATAGGAAAGCTTATGAGTCGTTTAGGTCCAATACCTGATCCATCAACAATGGATGAAGTAACAAAGACAGAATTTGATAGTTTAGTCCGTTTTTATAAAGGAGTGCCAGAATCTGGCTATTGGGGTGGCCCTTATGATCCATGGTTTCGTAGTCCTGAATTATGTCATCAAATGCGTACATTTGGATTATGGTTCTGGGAAAAGACATCCATTGATCGCGGGATTGTTGAATTAGCTATTTCAGTTGCTGCATATTATTGGCAATCGAATGTTGAATGGACACATGCGGATCGGGCTGTCGAGTATGGTATTCCTCAGTCGGTACTGGACGATGTTCAAATAGGTAATCGTCCAGTTTCTGATAGGAATGACGTTCTGGTTACATATGATCTCTCAATGACTTTATTGGAAGGTAAATCATTATCTAATGATCTATATAACAAAGTCATTGAACTATTTGGTGAACGTGGCCTTACAGAAATGTCTAGTCTACTAGGGTTTTATACCATGGTTGCTTTCCAGCTACGATCTTTCGATGTTGAGCCAGGTTCTGATGGTTTTCATGGCTTTAGTAGACCAGAAGAGACATAGGAATTAATTTTGCTGAATGGATGTTTTTGGTGGGGAAGCTGTTAAAAAAAACACTGATCCTAAGCCGGCGAGGATAGCTAAAAGTGTAAACCCAAATTTGTAATCTCCAGTCACATCTGCCAGTACACCGGCAACAATAGGTCCTGCTATTGAACCAATCATAACAATCATTGAAGAAAATCCCATAATCGTTCCAAACGCTTTAGTTCCAAAGTAGTCAGCACGAAGGGCTTGAGTGAGAGGGCCTCTGGTTGCCCAAGAAGTTCCTATTATTAATGCAAATAAAACTACCATCCATGTTGATTGTGCATAAGCAAGTAAAAGTAAAGCAATTGTGTGTCCTAACATTGCAACAACAACAACTTTTCTTTTGTCATATTTTTCTCCAAAAAATAAAGCAGTAAACCTGCCTAGTAACATAGCGAACGGAATAATAGCAGTTATCAATCCTGCTTTACTTAGTGAATAATCTAATTCTTCTATTAGATGCGGGATCATGTGAACCATAATTGCACTAACAACTAATACCCCAGCAGCATGACCTAATGAAATAAACCAAAATGCTTGAGTTTTGAGAGCTTCTTTTGGAGTTAAGTCATTGGATTGGTGAGATGGTGTCGCTGAAATATTGGATGCATTATCGTCATCATTATTGATAATACCATCGATGTACGTGTTTTTTTCATGTGGATGATGACGTACAAGTTGTGCTAGCGGTAATCCCACAAATAAAACTATGAGGCCTGAACCAATAGCTACACTTCTCCATGAAAAATAATCTAGAGCGATTGCTACGATTGGTGCAGTAAAGCCAGCCATAGATAGTCCGACAGAGAGTAGAATTAAGGCACGCCCACGACGAATATTAAACCAATTCACAACAGCAACTTGGAGTGCCATGAATCCACCTAAACTTGATCCGACTGACATAATGGCAAAAGTGACAATAAAAGTGAGTGGGCTTGAAATTTGGCTGAAGGCTATAAATCCCAATCCATATATTAAGAGTCCGATGGTCATAATTATTCGCGGTCCATAACGATCGATCAGCCATCCTTGAACAGGTCCCAGTACGCCGCTTTCTACGCGTGCGAATGCATATCCTGATGAGAGTAAAGTTTTACTCCAACCGAAGTCAGCTTGGAGCAAAACAAAGTACGCTCCAAAAGCTTGATTAATTAGTCCTGTTGCAATTGTGATAATTACAATTCCACTTAGCGCTATGTACCAGCCGTAGAAAATTTTTCCTGTAGATTGATCGATGATGCCGGTTCGAATGTCTCGGTAAAGTGAGATCAAATTCTAATTCCTTGGTTTTTTGATTGCTGGTGGGCCCGGAGAGAATCGAACTCTCATCGAGCGGTTAAAAGCCGCCTGCTCTACCACTGAGCTACGGGCCCATGAGCAGTATTCACAATGAATCGCTCAGATGGAAGCCCTTTTACAAAAAAATCTTTTTTTTTTTTTAATAAAGCAAATTCTTTAAAAGAATTTATTTAGTAAAGATTATCGTCTTGAATTGATTTGTTGGCCTTTTTGACGCATCCAATGGCCCGATGTATTACTTGAGTTATCTACAAATTTTTTCTCAGCACCACATCTATTACAGATGCCATTAGAGTCTTTATCTCCTGGTGCAGGTAGTATCCAATGATGCACACATAATCCATTAGAATTTTTCGCAGTACCAACCATAGTTCCCCCCCCAATACGCGAGTCTCATTAACAGAAATCCTGCTATAAGAAATAATCAATGTAAAAATAACATGTTCAGATGCCGCATACCGAACACTTATACCATACCTGATTTTTGGAATGTCTGTCAGAATAGCTGTTTCAAATCTTAAAAAACAATTGTTAATTTGCACTTGGATTGATTAGATGACCACTATTACTAACATTGAATAAAGCACGATAGTCATATTGGTTTCTTATCCAATCGGCATCAGAATCTTGCCGATCTGCAACTATTAGAACTCCAGCTACTTCTGCACCAATTTCCTCTACAGCTTTTAAGGCAACTTGAATAGAACCACCAGTTGTTAAAGTATCTTCAACTATTAATGCCTTTGTATTTTTGATGAGAGTATCATTCCCATTGAATTTTTTTGCTTGATATAAAGAAGAAGCTGTACCATGTTGTTTTGTTTCACTTCGTACGTAAAAAGTATCGAATGTATGATCTTTTTCTAGAGCAGATACTATAGACATATGTTCAACTAAAGGTACCGCACCAACAGCTGGACCTCCGACTACATCAAAATCAATTCCTTCAGCTAGCTTCAGCAGAGCTCTTGCTAAGTGTATTTTTACTTTGCCAGAGAGCATAGCTGCCTTACCGTTGTAGTAGTAGTTACTTTTTTTGCCCGATGCTAGTGTAAAATCACCTCGTAAAATACAAAGTGTTTCAAGATCTTCTCGAAGCTCTTCTATCGATTTCATGACAAGGTACTCCTATTTTTCTATTTTCTGATATTGATTTTATTAGTACTCATGATGTTCTATAAAACCTAATTCTTTTAATGGCCAATATCTAAAATCAGCTCTCCCGATTAATAGATCTTTTTCTAACATGCCCCAAGATCTTGAATCAAAAGAATTTCTACGATTATCACCTACAACAAAAAAATTATTAGGAGGAACTATTTGTGAGGGCATCGTTCCAAACCAAGGATCTGTTACGTACGGTTCATTCAATGCTTGGTTATCAACAAATATTGTTCCATTTCGAATTTCAATAGTTTGCCCTGGAACTGCCAGTATTCTTTTTAAGAAATCTCTTTCAGTATCACCGGGAAATGCGAATACAATTATTTCTCCCTGCTCAGGATTACCAAATGGCTGCCATTGACTCCCTGTATGCCAAGGCATCCAAGTTATATCGATATTAATATAAGCTAATCTATTTGCGATGAGTAATTGGTTAGGCTGAAATGTCGGTGACATTGATTCACCACTAACAATAAAATTTTGTGCTATGCCTCTAACTCCCAAAAAGATTATTAGCGCCAAGGCAACTATTTCTAAGGTTTCTGACAGTTGCCTGGGTGAGTAAAAAAATCTCTTTGTCTTCTGCGATTTTTCAAATAGCAAATTCTCAGATTCTAAACCAATATGATTAGGATAATGATTTGACTCTGAATATGTATTTTCAGAATGGTTATTCAGCTCATGTTTTTCTGAGGTCGCTGTTCTTTTTTCTTCATTTAGATCGTAATTCATTAATACTATAGTGCTGGAAATTTCATTCTATTGCATCTCAAATTGGATGAATTTGTTTTGAATATTTAGAATACGATACTATAGATAGATAATGAATGTCGTCAGTAAAATGAGTAAATAAATTAGTAGATATTGCAGATCTTCGAGGTTGTTATGGTAGATTTTCGTCTTTCTATTGCTGTTGTGATCGGGATAATTTTGAGCTCTATCATTATTACTAGTGCTGTGTTTGTAATTACAAGTAATGGTGGTAGTGAAACGAGCAATACTGTTTCGTATACAAAAGATAATAGCGGTTTGCATGAAATCAGCAATACTGATTTGTATACAAAAGATAATACCGGTTTGACTGTTACTGGTAGGGGTGTGGTCGGGGCAGATCCTGATGTTGTGGAAATAAATTTAGGTGTAGAAGTAATAGCTAAAACAGTTGGAAGTGCTAATGAAAAAGCATCTACATCTATGTCACGCTTACAGAAGGTAATAAGTCAATATGATATTGAAGATGATGACTTAAAAACCTCTCGTTTTAATGTCTCGCCGCAATATAATTATCGCAATGAATCAGGACCAGAAATAATAGGTTTTCGAGTAACAAATACGGTCACTGTGAAATTCCGTGAGATGGAAGATATTGGTTCTTTTATTGACGATGCCGTTTCTATTGGTGGAAATAATATACGAATTAATAATATTTATTTTAAGGTTGAAAACTCTGATGATTACCTCAACCTTGCTCGCAAGCTCGCTATTGAAAATGCTCGTAATAAAGCAGAGCTATTTGCTGATGCAGCCAAAGTCCAACTCGGTTCAGTTGTACGAATATCTGAATCTTCTAATGCTGCAAGTCCTATGCCTAGAATGTCTCTAGAAATGGCAGCTCCTAGTAGTTTATCATCGACACCTATTTCACCAGGGCAGCAAGACATATCTGTTAATGTAAGTGTGACATTTGAAATTCAATAAGTAAGATACGATATTTAAAAATGGCCTTGCCATTAAGATGACTACTGCGACACATCGAGGTAGTCTCAAGATATTGATGAAATTTAAGGATAATTCTCTCCGTTCTGAGGTTAGTTGTGGTTCTGAGTGACCGTTCAATTTTTGAAGCTCTCGCAAGTAAAAGATTAATCATTGAACCTATTGGTGATAATGCAGTACAACCTGCATCGATCGATGTGAGGTTGGACAGATATTTTAGAGTTTTTCGCAATCATAAAGATGCATATATCGATATTAGAGAATCTGCAGAAGCTCTTACTGAAGAGCATGAAGTTGGTGATGATGAGCCATTTGTCCTTCATCCAGGAGAATTTGTTTTAGGGTCTACTTTAGAATATGTTGAACTTAGTGATGATTTAGTTGCACGTGTTGAGGGGAAATCTTCATTAGGTCGATTAGGATTACTTGTTCACGCAACTGCTGGATATGTCGATCCAGGATGGCAAGGTCAATTGACGCTTGAACTTTCAAATGTCGCAACATTACCTATTCGGTTGTATTTTGGAATGAAAATTGGCCAGCTTTCGTTTCAAAACCTTACAACAGCGGCTGATAAACCCTATGGTCATACAGACTTGCAATCACGATATCAAGGTCAAAGCCGTCCGGCAGCCAGTCGCATTCATCGTGATTATAGATAATTTGGTAGTTTGCGATGGGTAGCTCTAGCTTATCTAAATCTAATTTTTCTTCTACTGAATTTATGGCTCAGGCTATAGAACAAGCATTTTTTTCCTTAGGGGTTTCTTCTCCTAATCCTGCTGTTGGGGCGGTGATTATCAATCATGGTTCTATCGTGGGTGTTGGAAATACTCAACCAGTGGGTTCAGCGCATGCAGAAATTATGGCACTTAGAGATGCAGGTGATAAAGCTCAAGGTAGTGAGATGTACGTTACTTTAGAACCATGTTCTCACCAGGGAAGGACTCCTCCCTGTGTGGAATCCATTATTAGTGCTGGCATTAAAAGTGTGCATTATGCAGTACGAGATCCGTATGATCAGGTTAATGGACGCGGTCATAGTATGCTTGAAAATGCAGGTATAGAAGTACACGTCGGAGAATGTGAAAAGGCAGTACTTGATCAATTAGGTGGATATTTTAAGTACATAAAAACTGGATTGCCCTTAGTGACCGTAAAGTATGCAGCTTCACTTGATGGAAAAATTGCTTCTAGTTCGGGAGATTCACATTGGGTCTCTGGTCATGAAACTTTATTATGGGCTCACAAAAAACGTCCCACATACGATGCTATTATTGTTGGTTCTAATACGGTGGTTATAGATAATCCTCAACTTACTGCACGTCCAAATAATCCAGATGGACCAGTTGATTTGGACGTGCATCAACCTGTTCGAATCGTTGTTGATTCTCGAGGCAAAGTGGATTCTAATTCGAGGATATTTATTGGAGATCAAAAGTCAATTGTCGTAACAACAGAATTGTCATCTAAACAGTGGCGAGATGGAATAGAAAATACAGGTGCCGAAGTGTTAAAGTTACCACTTTATGAAGACACACAAAGTATTTCACGTGTTGATTTGAAAGCCTTGATTGAAATGTGTGGTCAACGCGGTATGCATAACATCTTATTTGAAGGTGGAGGCGTATTATTAGGATCGCTTTTTGACCGTCAATTGGTTGATAAGGTCCACGCGATCATTGCACCTATAATAATTGGTGCAAGCACTGCTCCTTCCGCGATCGCAGGGTATGGCGCTACATCTATGAACGAAGTTACATCTCTTCAACAAGTTGAGATTCAACCCTTGGGGAATGATTTTCTTATTACTGGTGTTCCAGAATGGAATTCACCACTTCATTAATTTTTTATTAGATTTTTTACAATAAACGAGCAATCAAAACTAATTCGCGTTAGAATTTTCTTATGTTTACAGGGATTATAGAAGAAATTGGTACTGTTCTTTCTCATGGCACAGGTGAGTTGGTTCTAGAATGCCCATTGGTTACTTCTGATGCTAATTTGGGTGATTCAATTGCTGTTAATGGTGTTGATCTCACTGTACGTTCTATTGGTGAAAGCAATTTGTCTTTTGATGTTATGAATGAAACTTACAGTCGCTCAAACTTACAAAGTCTCATAGAAGGAGATTTTGTGAATCTGGAACGTTCTGTAACAACTGGTACTAAATTATCTGGTCATATTGTAAGAGGCGTAGTGGAAACTACTTGTAGTGTCTCACAATTTAGGGAAGATAATGATTCAATTATTGCAAGCTATCAAGTTCAGCCAGAGTACTTAAAATATATTGTTATGAAAGGTCCTGTATGCATTGATGGAGTTTCATTGACTGTTATGGGGCGTGATCAAAATTCTTTTTCGGTATCGCTAGTGCAATATACTCAGGAAAATACTAATCTAACACGTAGAAATATAGGTGATCAGATTAACTTAGAAACTGATATATTTGCGCGTTATGTAGAACAAATACTTCAGAATAGAGAAAACTAGTTAATTTTTGGGCTAAGGATTTTTTATGGGTGGGTTAAGTAAGCAAGAATCAGAGAGTAATGAGATTTTTTCTAGTCGTCTAATATCTACACAAGATGCTATAGAACTGTTCCGAAATGGACATCCAATTATTCTT
This sequence comes from Chloroflexota bacterium, assembly GCA_002707835.1. Taxonomy (GTDB): domain Bacteria; phylum Chloroflexota; class Dehalococcoidia; order UBA2979; family UBA2979; genus UBA6955. The sequence goes on along the minus strand of PANZ01000016.1, from coordinate 43,117 downwards.
GTTGATGATGAAGATCGAGAAAATGAAGGCGATATAGCTATCCCGGCTCAATTTGTTACTACTGAATTGGTTAATTTCATGGTTAGTGAGGCACGTGGATTAGTTTGTGTTCCTATGACAGAGGAATGGGCCGATAACTTAGGGTTACCGCTTATGACCGAACATGGTAATGCACCTTTAGGTACTGCCTTTACAATTAGTGTGGAAGCTGCAGCAGGAGTTACTACAGGAATTTCTGCCTCTGATCGTGCACATACGATTAATGTGTTAGCAAATCCTCAAAGCACATCTACAGACTTTACTCGACCAGGACATATTTTCCCTTTAAGGGCAAAAGAAGGTGGGGTTCTGGTTCGCGCTGGACAGACTGAAGCTTCGGTCGATTTATGTCGTCTTGCAGGTGTGGTACCAGTTGCTTCAATCTGTGAAATAATGAATGAAGATGGCACAATGTCTAGAATGCCAGATCTAATAGAATTTGCAGATAAACATGATTTAAAGATAGCTTCAGTCGCAGATTTGATTAGATACCGCATGCAGACAGAGCGTTTAATTGTCCGAAAAGGTGAAACAATTCTTCCTACACCGTTTGGTGAATTCAAAGCTGTTGGTTTTAGTACAGGAATAGATCTTAAAGAGCATGTTGCTATGGTATTTGGTGATATTAATCCAGAAGAGCCTACCTTAGTTCGTGTTCATGATAAATGTCTTACCGGTGATGTTTTTGGTTCGCTACGGTGTGATTGCGGTGAACAACTTCAAGCGGCATTACGGATGATTTCTGATGAAGGTAGTGGTGTGGTTGTATACATGGATCAGGAAGGAAGAGGTATAGGCCTACATAACAAGTTACGTGCATATAATTTACAAGATGATGGTTTAGACACGGTAGAGGCAAATGAAGCGCTTGGTTTGCCGGCTGAAAGTAGAGATTATGGTATTGGTGCTCAAATATTAGTCGATTTGGGTGTTCGTAAAATGCGTTTAATGACTAATAACCCTATAAAAATTAAAGAATTAAACACTGTGGGAATGTTAAGAGGTGCTGGCCTTGATGGCTTTGGATTACAGGTAACCGAGCGAGTGCCCATTGAAATTGAACCTAATGAGCATAATGTTCGTTACTTAACTGCAAAAAGAGATAAAATGGGACATATTTTCGAGAGCCCCATGCCAGATTTTGGTTAATTAGATGCCCAAATTTTATGAAGGTGACCTTGACGGATCTTTTTTTCGATTAGCTATTATAGTTTCGCGATTTACGGAAGATTTAACAGATCTTTTGCTTGAAGGTGCTTTAAATACTGCTAAAGAAGCAGGAGTTTCTGATGCTGCGATTAATGTTTTTTATTGTCCAGGAGCGTTTGAAATTCCACTGATTGCTGAAGAGTTAGCATCTTCACATTCCTATGATGCCATAATTTGTTTAGGGTGTGTTATACGTGGCGAGACGTCTCACTTTGATTATGTGGCTGGCGAATGTGCACGGGGCATTGCTGACGTAGGTCGGTTGTATCGAATACCTGTAACGTTGGGTGTGATAACCGCAGAAAATAGACAACAAGCAGAAGCACGTGCAGGAGGATCTAAAACAAACATGGGTAGCGATGCTATGGCAGCTGCTATTCGTATGGCTTCACTGTTCAAGGATTTTAATTATGGAGGATGAATTGGATCATTTGCCTGAAGAAGAAAAAGCAAGTGGTGGCGAAGTTATAGATCAAGTTACTCGTGATGCGATTAGATTGGCACATGATTTACTTGATAGATTCCCAGAACTTGTTAAAAGACATAAATTTCTGGCTGGTGGTGCAGCTATATCTTCGTCACTAGTAATAATTGCTGCAGTGGCCATTGCAAAAAGGATGCGTCGCGGTCAGACAGCACAAGAAGCTGTAGCTGATATCACAGAAGAGGAATTAGATACTCCAAAAAATGATCCAAGACAGAAAAAAAATAATTCTGATTAACTTTAATTTTTTAATTCTGTATGCCAATGAATAAGATTTTGATGTGAAAGAATAGATATAGATGGTGCCCGATAGGATATGGAACAAAAACAATCTCATATAAATAGTGATTTTCCGGATAAATGGGTTACTTTGAGTCAAGTTTCCTCAATTTTAGGGGTAAATGGAAGCACTGTTCGGCGATGGGCAGATATTGGTAAGCTGCGAGTATTTCGAACTCCAGGAGGACATAGACGTTTTGCTGAGAGAGATGTATTAGCGTTAATTGATAACAGTGAAAATGTCGATCAACTTGCTAACGAAGCTGTCAGTCGAATTCGTCATGAACTAGCCCAAACTTCGGGCGAACCAATTTGGTACCGCGACCTTAGTACTGAGAAGAGATCGAAACTTAGACCATTAGGGCATCGTTTAGCTGAAATAGTTAATGACTATATAACTGGTCGTGGTGATAGAAAATCTTTAGATCAAGAAGTGGACGAAATCGGGATGCGATATGGTTTAGAATTAAGAAAGCTTGAGATTACTTTGTTACAGGCTATACAAGCTGTTGTTTTTTTTCGGAGATCATTGGATGAAACTGCTCGACATTTAGTAGTAAAAAATCGACTACAAGAATTGGATGCTGAACTAGCACGTAAAGAAATAGCTGAATTGGCAGATCGCGTGTTGTTAAGTGTGGCTGCTTCATATGACAGATAGGAATACTGTTGTTGGAAATTCAAAATGTGGAATTGATTTTATTTGATGCTTATGGAACTCTTTTCGAGTTTGAGAGCGATCAATTTCGTGGGGCTATTGCGCAAATTTTAGATGATCAAAAAATCAATTTTAGTTATGAAGAGTTTTATAAGACCTGGGTTGATAAATATTCTGAATCCGGAGTCTGGGGTTTGTCAGGTCCAAAACAAGAAGATCCTTGCCCCGACATTGTGCTTAATGGTCCTATTCCTAGATGGCATTCGCAATGGGAGATATGGCGTCGACAATTCGAAAAAACATTTTTGCACCATCAGATAACGGGTGATTCGGAGACTGCTGCGAATATTGTGCGAGAGTTAATTGCACAAGCTGAACTATATACTGATGCTAAAGAGGCATTGTCGTTGCTATCTACATTTAAAATTAATGTGGGAGTTCTATCTAATGCAGATGAAGATTTCCTACATACGTCACTTGATAAGACTGAATTTTCCTTTGATATCGTCGAGAGTTCTGAGTCTTTACGTATATATAAGCCACATAGAGATATTTTTCGTACTGTTTGCAAAATGTCAGGGTACGAACCAAATCAAATTTTATATGTAGGCGATTCGCCTATTGCAGATATTGGAGGTGCATATAATGCAGGACTTCAAACTCTTTGGATTAGACGAAACCCAATTAAAAATGCTGAAAAAGTAGAGAATGATCCTAGATTTGCCTTGATGTTGGATAAGTTACCAAATCCTGATTTTGTTACTGATTCTCTTATGTCGATTCCAAACTTAATGAATGATAATTAAGATTACAGTTAGGTAGTAATATTATTAGTATTGCTGAAGGGAGTAATCAGTTTTATAATAGTTTATGTGATCGATAGTGTATTTCAGTAATTATTTTCAGCGTTTGAAAAAAGTAGGCAAAAAATGCGCCTTTCCTGTCAACAAGAACAGCTACACCGAGGTCTTTCTGCGGTTGCTCGTGCTATCCCTGCACGTACGACATTGCCGATCACTCAGCATATTTTATTTGATGCTTCTGGGGATAATGTCCTACTTTCAGCAACTGACGCAGAAACAATCGCTATAACTTATAGTATTCCAGCTGAAATAGATGAACCAGGTTCGATTACTATGCCATCGAGGTTGGTATCAGATTTTGTCGCTACACTTCCAAGTGAAACGATCCTGCTCAGTCTTGCAGGACGTGCAAAACAAGTTAGTTTGTCATGCGCCAGGAATACAGCATCTATTGGAGGACTAGATCCTGAAGATTTCCCCCCCATTCCTCCAGTTGATAATGCTGCTAGTTTAACTTTGGATAGTGACCGACTACGTAAAGCAATTAATCAAACAGTATTTGCCGCAGCTACAGATGATTCTCGTCCTGTACTAACTGGGGTTAATATAGAAATTTCTTCGGATGAAATTTGCTTTGCTGCTGCAGATGGATTTCGTTTATCAGTTCATACAATGGATATTCAACAAGATGTAGAATCTCGTTCTGTTATTATTCCTGCGCGCGCTTTGGGTGAATTGAGTCGTTTACTTACAGAAACTAGCGGTGATGTCGTCATGACATTTAATTCCTCAGGGACACAAGTACAATTTGATTTAGGTCACGCAAAACTGGTTGCTCAACTTATCCAAGGTAGTTTCCCAAACTATAATCAGTTAATACCTAGTGATTCTGCCACGCATACTGAATTTTCCGTATCTGAGTTGATTCGCGAAACTAGGATTGCTTCAATTTTTGCTCGAGATGGTTCTGGGATTGTACGTTTAGTTGGTAGCCCAGGGGAAGGTAATGCTCCAGGACGATTAGAGATTACCGCTCGCGCAGATGAAGTTGGTGATAATGAAGGTGAAATTGACGCGATTGTCGAAGGTGAGCCTACGCAGATTGCGTTTAACGGAAGATATCTACTTGATGCTTTGCAGGTAATGGATACCGATCGTGCCGTTATTGATACATCATCACCTTCCAGTCCAGGTATAATTCGCCCGGTTGCAGATGAATCCTTTGTACATGTTGTAATGCCAATGTTTGTTCAATGGTAAAATATTGCTTCTAATCTAAAGGCGTGTGATTTGACTTCCATATTGGTTGTGATCTAATTTTCGAATATGTGAATGCAAGTAGATAGATTGCAACCAATAATAGTCCGATTGCTGGTCCTGTTGGAAAATCAAAAATGTATGAAATGAATATTCCAGTTATTGTTCCAGCTACTGCAATGATCTGCGTTAAAATCACACATGATCTCAGAGATTTTCCGATCAGGCTGGCACTTGAATAAGGTATTACTAGAAGAGCTGAAATCAAGATTACTCCTAGTAATTTAACTCCTCCGATTAATGCGATAGATGTTCCAATAAAGAGAAAATATTTTGCTGCGTTGGCTTTGAGCCCAAGGACTTTAGAAAGATCATTATGGATGGTAGTTATTACTAATGTACGCCACTGGACTTTGAATAGAATGAGTGTCACCGCAGTTAATGCACTAAGGATATATATGTCATTCCATTCGATACTAAGGATGCTTCCAAACAGATAACTAAAAAGTTCTGGTTTGTAACCCGGGATAAACGTCATGGTAATTAATGCACCACTCATGCCACCTACAAGGCATATTCCGATTACAGCATCCATTGGGATGGATTCATTGTCACTAATTTTTGCAAGGAGAGTGCCTAAAATTAGTGACAATCCTATTGCCCAAAGTAATGGCATTCCTCCAACAAGCAATCCTACAGCTATCCCAAATAAAGAGGCATGTGCTATACCATCTGCCATAAATGAAAGTTTCCGTGGCACCATAAACACCCCAAAAAATCCAAGTATGACGGCTAGAAGGATAGATCCTATTAGTGCCCTTTGCATAAAGGGAATTTCAATGATTTCAATTAAATACAAAGGTCACACATTTTCAATGTAGCAATATCCAGTATGTGTATTTAGAGGGTCAGGGGTAATTTTTTGTATTTGTTTAATATTCACTTTTGATAACGAATTTTTACAAATGCATGAAGTTCCTTGTTCACATAGGAAGTTTTTGTTTAAACAAATTACATGATCTGCATGTGCAGACACCATTTGCCAGTCATGTGTGATTAGTATAATCGTAACGCCTTTATTTTTAATCTCGAGAATGACATCAAGAATGTGTCTTTCGCCAGTATCATCAACATTTGATAGTGGTTCGTCTAAGAATAAAATATCTGGTTTTCTGGCAAGCTCTGCCGCTAGTAATAATTTTTGCCGCTGTCCGCCTGACAATTGATTAATAGTTTTACTCAGATGTGACAAAGGGAAGTCTACAGTTTCTAGGGATTGATGAATGCTTTCTTTATCTAAATTGGAGACATATCGAAGATATTCTGCAACTGTTAATTGTAATTGTTTGGGGAATTCTATATTTTGTGGAACATATCCGATATTCACTTTTTCTCTATTTAATGGATGTACAGAAATTTTTCCCTCACGTTGCGGAAGTATTCCCAGCATGGTTTGGACGAGTGTCGTTTTGCCTGTTCCGTTTTCACCTACAAGAAATGTTAATGAGTTTCTTGGAACACAGCAGGAAGCTGCACAAAGAATTTCTTTGTTGTCTCTGACAACTGTAATTTCTTCGCATTCAATAATATTTGCCTGGCTATTAGATAATTCAAAGTTCACAAAATTTTCCTTAGGAGCCGAATAGTATGATACGCATCTTCACCAATATTAGAAAGCCAAAAGAAGGGATTCTGACTTTCTAACCTTGATGAAGATGCGCAATTACATCATAAAATTCTAAGTACTATTTTTCCTTGAGTGTCTCGGCAATTGTTTCGATGTTATAGCGAATCAATGCTTGATATGAATCTCTTCCATCTACACCACCAAGAGGATCTAACGTTGCTAGGGACAAGTTATTATCTTTCATAAATGGCTCAAGAGACGCACTCGATAATTGTGGCTCTGAGAAAATTGCCAGTACATTATCATGTTCTACAACTTCGCTCAGTTCATGCAAATATTGAGGTGAAGGCTCTTCTGCTCCTGTAGGTTCAAAAGTTCCAGCAAGGCTTAGGTCGTACCTTGTGACTAAATATGCCATTGAGTCATGGAATGTGATAAAGCTTTTATCATGAGCTAACTCTGCCAATTCAACTAACTCAGTGTGCAGTGCGTCTATTTCTGCAGCAAAAGCACTACTTCGTGAATTGTAACTTTCTGCATTCGCTGGATCTAATTGTGCAAGCGCATCAGCAATAGTTACTGCCATCACTTTTGCATTCATAGGATCTAACCAGTAGTGCGGGTCGTATTCACCGTGGGCATGGTGATCATGGTCATCATGCTTTTCGTCGCCATGCTTGTCATCATCATGCTTGTCGTGGTCATGATCTTTATGATCGTCATGCTTTTCGTCGCCATGCTTGTCATCATCATGGTCATCATGCTCATCTTCATATTTTATAAGCGTAAGATTTTTATCAACTATGATGATTTTTTCTTGATTTGAACTAATATCAGTCACAAACGTATCTAATTCATTACCAATTGCAAAGATAATTTCTGAGTGTTCAATTTCTTCTTTTGTAGAAGGTGTAGGATTGAAGGTGTGTGGAGATTCTCCAGGTGTAATTAATAAATGCACTTCAATCTCATCACCTGCAATTTGTCGTGCGATGTCATAGATTGGAAAAATAGTCGCAGAAACTTCGATCTTAGCTACTTCTGTGTTTTCTGTACTACTACTGCTCGTACTGCTGTCTGAATTATCATCAGAACAACTTATAAGAACAGTCCCCATAATAATCAATGTTGCGATGCTTGATAATATTTTTTTCATAATGATACCTAGTCTCAAAATTTGTTTATCTGGGTATAATATCTAAATGAGACTTAGTATCAAGTAAAAACTTTTTAATTTTTAGAAATTAATTTTTTAACGATGTGGATCGAGTACTTCTTTTTCAAAACCTGGTCGGATAAGTATTTGATCTGTTTGTCTTAACCAGTTTTTTGAAGCCTTTACTGTACGTTTTGGTAGAGGTGGGGTTCCATATGATCGAGCGATTTGATCGTTATTGGAATTTATATATTTTGTAGTTCTTTGTTGTGGATTACGCTCAATTGAATTGATTATTTTATCCATTTGTTCTGGGGATAATTCCTCTCCAAATTCACCTCCTGCAGATCTTGTAATACTCTCGTTCATTAACGTGCCACCAAGATCGTTAACACCTGCAAGAAGTGAAGCACGGATACCATTGGGTCCCATTTTTACCCAAGACACCTGAATATTTTTAATATCAGGATGGAGAACTAGACGTGATACAGAATGCATGAGGATCGCCTCACGATATGTAGGCCCTTTCCGTGCACGCCCCTTTAGGTAAATGGGGGCTTCCATATGTACAAAAGGTAAAGGAACAAATTCTGTAAAACCTCCTGTTTTTTGTTGTAACTTTTTTATACGGCGCAAGTGACGTGCCCAATGCTTTGTCTGTTCTATATGTCCGTACATTATTGTTGCAGTTGAAGGAATCCCTATTGAATGTGCTGTCTCCATAACGTGTAACCATTGTTCCGTATTAACTTTGTCTGGGCAGAGAGTTTTTCTAACTTCATCATCCAATATTTCAGCTGCAGTTCCAGGTAGAGAGCCTAGTCCAGCTTTATGTAGCTGAGCAAGATACTTCTCTAAAGGAATGCCAAGGGTTGCCGCACCTTGCCATACTTCTAATGGTGAAAATGCATGTACATGCATTTTGGGTTGAATATTTTTCACTGTTTGAAGAATTTCTAAATAAGTGTTTCCCGTGTAATCTGGATGAATACCACCTTGCATACAAACTTCAGTAGCACCTCTTTCCCAAGCTTCTTGAGTACGAGTTGCTATTTCTTCTAAATCAAGATCGTAGGGTGTTCCTCTAAGATTTTCAGCCAATTTTCCTTTTGAGAATGCACAAAATTGGCATTTGAAGTAACAAATATTTGTATAATTGATATTACGATTCACTACATAGGTAACCGTGTCCCCTGAAACATGCTTTCTTAAATTATTCGCTGCTTCGTTGATTTTAGCTATGTCATCTCCACGTGCTTGGAAGAGTCTGATTATTTCATTTTCAGTTAGGTCTATTTTCTGTGAAACTTTCTCTAAGATATTTGAAACTTCATTTGTTCCAGTGAGACCATCTGTTGGCCAAGTTCCATTCTTGTCAGGTATTAAGGAAACAGGTGGGTTAGACAATTCATCACCAGGGCTCCAACTATCTGATCTAACTAACCCTTCAGTATCGATAGTGTTGAAAATTGGTTGCCAGAATTTCTTGTCTATCCACTCTTCAGCGGTATGTATATATTTAGGATAAACAGTTAGTCGTTCTATTAAAACTTTTCCCTGTTGTGCACTTCTTTCGGATAATTCAATTAATTCGGGCCATGGCGCTTCGGGATTCACGTGATCCGGTGTAATAGGAGAGACTCCTCCCCAATCATTCAGTCCAGCACGGATTAATTGGTTAAAGATATGAGGGGTTAAGTTTGGTGGTGCTTGAATACTCATCGCGTATCCGAAGATGAATCGTGTAATTGCAATAGTCCAGAGTAAATCATCAAGATCTGGTTCTGGTGCTGAGGCCATTTTGGTTCCAGGTTTCGCACGGAAATTTTGTATAATTATTTCTTGAATATGTCCATATTTGTCATTAAGTTCACGGAGCGCGAAAAGTGAATCGATTCTTTCCTTTCTCGTTTCTCCAATGCCAATAAGAATTCCTGATGTGAATGGTATTTTTAGTTCACCAGCTAGGCGGATGGTATCTAAGCGTTTTTCAGGATTTTTATCTGGTGAACCAAAATGGGGCATATTTTTTTCAGAAAGTCTATCGGAGACCGTTTCTAGCATAATTCCTTGCGAAGGAGATACAGTTCTAAGTCTAATCATGTCCTCTTTATTCATAACTCCAGGATTTGCATGAGGTAATAAACCGGTTTCTTGATATACCAAATCTGCCATTGCGATGAGATAGTCAATAGTAGTTGCATATCCAAGTTCAGCTAATTCTTTTCTCACAGAAGGATAGCGTAATTCAGGTTTGTCACCCAATGTAAAAAGCGCTTCATGGCAGCCAGCGGCCTTTCCTTGTCGTGCAATTTCTAATACCTCTTCAGGTCTTAAATATGCGTTTTCTCCAGGTTGAGGTGGTTGTGCAAATGTGCAATAGTGACAAACATCTCTACAGAGTTTGGTTAGAGGGATAAACACTTTTTTTGAATACGTAACAGTATTCCCAAATCCTTGATCGCGAACTGAAGAAGCTAATTTAAAAACATCAATATCAGCTTCTAAATCGATTAACTCATATGCTTCCGATTGAGTAAGTCTTTCTTTGTTGATTAGCTTTTCTACGATGGAATTCTTCATATTGTCTATTTGACGCCTTCATGATTGAGCAATTAATGTACCAATTTTTTATATTTATTTACTTGCATAAAACAAGTAATATGAAATTGAAGTAAATTTAATTTCATTAAGGTATATAAATGGATCAAAAATTACATGCACCTCGTTGTCCAATTGGTGCCACTTTGGATGTAGTAGGTGATCGTTGGAGTTTATTGGTTGTAAGAGATCTTTTACGTGGTCGTACAAAATTTTCTGAACTACAACTTTCTATTACAGGCATTGCTTCTAACGTATTAACTGATCGTCTTAGAAAGTTAGAATCAGTAGATATTATTGTACGTGAAGCTGATCCAAGTAAGGATTCTGCACGTCGATATTATCAATTAACTCGTAAGGGGCATGGTCTGGGTAAAGTCATTGGTGCTATGTCTGAATGGGGACAACGATGGGCAGACCATGATCTTCAACTCATTGATCAAGAGTGTGGTCATCAAGTTGAAGTACATTATCGCTGTGAAACTTGTTTACATAACACTCCAGCATCACGCGTTCGAATTGTTGAGTCCTGAAATAAGAAATTCAAGTTAATTATTCTGCAAGAGATTCTAATGCCCTGTTTTGCATGGTCTCCGGATTGACTACACCGTGCTCCAAGAAATCGTTTACTACTTTAGCAAATTCTTCGGGAACATCATTATGTGGACTATGTCCAACTCTACTAAAAACATGGATTGTCGCATTAGGCAAGCGTTGCAAGTCTTCCATATTGGCTTTTGCCAGTACATCAGCTGCACCAGAAATCATTAATGTGGGTGTAACGATATTGCCTAATTGATTGGTGACATTAAATTGTTCCATAGTTTCGATTGATTGTTCAAAGTGTCCTTCAGATATCGACAGGGCACGATCAACAGAATTTTCAATGTCTTGTATGGAGGTTTCCCGAATTTGCATTTTTTGACGTTCTTGAATCATTTTATCTCGTCTGTCAGGGTCATTACGTAATTGCCGTTGTCTCTCTTTCATTGCTTTTGCAACTGCAGTAAGTTCGGCTGGAGGCGTCGTGCCTCCTGAGGGAATTGGAGCTACTAAAATCAACTTTTCTAGCCTTTCGGGATGATTGATTGCGAGTTGCATACCGATGCCTCCTCCCATGCTGTGCCCCAAAAAAGTGAATTTTTCTAAACCTAAAGAATCCGCGAGTCCTATCACATCCTCAACGTATTGTTCTATTGTATAACCATCAATTGTATGTTCACTGTCACCGGCACCACGACTGTCCATTACTATGCAGCGAAAAGTATCACTGAGTTGCGGGGCTATTTTATTCAACCAGGTATCGTGAGAGCTTGTGTAACCATGATGAAATAATATTGGTGATCCTTCTCCAATTTCATCATGAAATAATTGGAATCCATTTACTTCTGTGTGTGGCATCATCAACTCCTAATTGACTCAATGTAGTCTCTTTGTATTGTAACGAACCATTTCGATATAGTTACTGAGTAATCTAAAAGAAAGTCATTACAGTTTCAGGTAGATCATGCGTATTACTATTTCGGTATGTGTCTTTGTTTCTATTTTGGCAATTTCAATTGTGAGTTTTAGTTGTTCTTCTTCAGAAACTGACTCACTAATGTGGGATGCTGAACATATAGGGAGATCTGTCGATCAAAAGCCATTTATACCTTCTGTTTTGAACTCTAATTTTGGCAAAGGTTTAAATAGAATTTCTATAGGTATGTTTAATAAGGGTAGGCCAATTGGAGGATTAGACATTGAAGCACGTATTTTCCAATTAGGTGAAAATCCAGAATCTAATCCATCTGGTGCTGTATTAATTGATCAAAAATCTTTTATTCCAGTGAGTTTAGTTCCCGTAGGTGCACATACGCACTCGAAAGAAGGTGAACATTCTCATGAACATGATGGTCAAGAGGTTACTGTCTACGTAGCATACGTTAACTTCGATAATGCAGGTCGTTGGGGTTTGGCTTTAGATGTTATTGACAAAGAGAATGATGAAACCTATCAAGACTTACAACTTTCATTATTTGTACAAGAAAGAACATCTGAACCTCAGTTAGGTGAAATCCCTCCAGCATCTATCCAGGCTTTAGTGTCAGATGTTGCGGACATTAGTGAAATTGACTCGAGCCTTCCTCCTAATCCAGATTTACATAATATGACAATTAAGGAAGCCATAGAATCACCTAAACCAGCTTTAGTTGCTTTTGTAACTCCTGGATTTTGTCAGACTAAATTTTGTGCTCCGACTATGGAATACATTGTGAATCCTTTGTATGAAATTTATGGCAATGAGATCAATTTTGTACACATTGAACCATTTGATTTGGAAAAAGCTAGATCTGGAGAAGGTCTATTCCCAACTAAATCTGTCACTGAATGGAAACTTTTGTCGGAGCCATTTATTTTTATACTTAATTCAAAAGGTGAAGTTTCAGCAAAATTTGAAGGAATTATGTCTTTAGAAGAAGTAGAATTAGAGCTGAAAAAGTTAATGTCATAGTTAGCTCTGACTAGGATTACTATGGAAAATGAATCATTATTAAACTTAACGGATGCATTTCCAAAAGCAGGGTTATTGCGTGATCCAATTATGCTGGCATCTTTTGTTCGTAGAAACGGATTTAACACTACGGCTGTGACATCACTGAGTCGGTTTGCGAAATTTCATGATGCTGAAGTTATTGCAACGATAGCCCCTGAAGATTTCTATGATTTTTCAGTAACTCCACCTGTTGTTTCTTCAGAAGATGGGAAGCGTTTAATCGAATGGCCTAAAAATGAAATTTTATTAATACAATCCGATAATTTTACGCGTGATATTTTAGTAATGACAGGGGTAGAACCACATCTCAAATGGCCTACATTTTCTGATGTATTACATAATTTTATCGAGCAACAATCTATTCGAGATTTGTTAGTTATTCGTACTTGGCCCGGTGCTGTTCCACATACTCGTCCTGTTCTGATCCGCCTTACTACTAAATATAAAGAATTGGCTCAGGCTTTGGATTTACCAGATATTGACAATGACTATAGTGGGCCTGTTGATATCGGAGGCGTACTCAGTTCTTTACAGATGAATGCTGGAGGTCATACTGGTGGCTTAACTGCTGTAGTTCCGAATTACTTAGGGGTAGTTCCAAATCCTTTAGTAGTGTTAGCTCTAGTGGAAATTTTTGATCGTCTTGCAGGTACCAAAACGACTCTTTCGGAATTTGAGAGTGCGGCGGATGATCTAAAGACAAGAGCTGATCAAGAGATGGCTAGTTCCGAAGAATTTCGACGTGCTCTTGAAGAAATGGAAGCAAGTTATGAAGAGGTAATAAATAATTTTACGGGCCGTATTAATACTGATGATGATTTACCATCTTCTGATGATATTCTTCGCGATGTAGAAAAATTTCTTCGCAGTAATGACTAGGCATGTCATTTGATCTATGTAAATATTACTGAATTGAACAATAAGGGGAGATACAGTGTCTCTTGAAGAGCAGCAACTGCATCATCTATATAATGATGAAGGCGAGCTTATAGAAGATCGCCCTTGGATTTTTCGCACCTATGCAGGTCATACTAGTGCACGTGCTTCTAATGATTTATATAGAAAAAATTTAGCAGCAGGTCAAACAGGACTATCTATCGCATTTGATCTTCCCACTCAAACTGGATATTCCTCTGATCATCCACTAGCTCTTCCTGAAGTGGGTAAGGTAGGAGTTCCGGTTAATTCACTGGATGATTTCCATGTGCTTTTTGAAGATATTCCCCTTGAACAAATGAACACCTCGATGACAATAAATGCAACTGCTATGTGGTTATTAGCACTCTATGTCGCTTTAGCAAAAGAGCGTGGCGAAGACATTTCAAAATTACAAGGTACTACTCAGAATGATATTGTTAAGGAATATTTAGCACGTGGAACTTATATTTTTCCACCAGATAATAGTTTGCGGTTAATTGCTGAAATGTATGAGTATTGTTTAGAGGCTATTCCGAGATGGAATCCATCAAATATTTGCTCATATCATCTGCAAGAAGCTGGTGCTATACCAGCTCAAGAACTGGCATTTGCTTTGGCTAATGCAATTGGAATACTAGATCAAATTCAATCGCGTGGGGAAATTAAAGGCGATCAATTTGAAGCTCTTGTAGGCCGAATTAGTTTTTTTGTTAATTCTGGGATTCGTTTTGTTGAAGAAATGTCTAAGATGCGGGCATTTACTGAGTTGTGGAATGAAATTACTGAAAATCGCTACGGTGTAAAGAATCCTCGCTTTAGACGTTTCCGCTATGGTGTGCAAGTAAATTCTCTTGGCTTGACAGAGCAACAACCAGAAAATAACGCATGGCGAATTTTACTTGAAACATTGGGTGTAACCTTAAGTCGGAATGCTCGATGTCGAGCACTTCAATTACCTGCATGGAACGAAGCACTCGGTTTGCCTACGCCTTGGGATCAACAATGGGCATTGAGATTACAACAGATTTTAGCTTTTGAAAGTGATTTACTGGAATATCCTGATATTTTTGATGGTTCACCTGTTATAAATTCGAAAGTCAATGCACTTAAATATTCTGCCAATAAAGAAATTGAGAAAATATTGGAAATGGGTGGGATTCAATCTGCAGTTGAGTCAGGCTATATGAAATCACAATTGGTTGGCTCTATGGCTCGGCGTGTTAGTGATATTAATTCAGGCGAACGTATTGTAGTTGGTGTTAATCGGTGGACTGAGGCTATTGAATCTCCTTTAGTAACTGATGAGGGCGCAATATTCCGAGTAGACCCTGATGACGTGCGTTGGACGATTGATTCATTAGCGAAAACCAAAAAAAATCGGAATGCTCAAAGAGTTTCTGAATCATTAGATAATCTTTATCGTTCGGCAGTTGGTGGAGATAATTTGATGGAAGCCTCTATTGAATGTGCTTTGGCAAGAGTTACCACTGGTGAGTGGAGCGATGTTCTTCGAAAAGCTTTTGGTGAGTATCGCCCACCTACTGGTATTGAAGGTCAACACTTAGGTTTGAAAGCTGAAAAAATGCTTGAATTACGTCAACGAACAGATCATTTTGCTACTTCCACCGGTCGTAGGCCACGAATTGTAGTAGGGAAACCTGGCTTAGATGGCCACTCTAATGGCGCTGAAGTAATTGCAGTTGCAGCACGTGATGCGGGATTCGAAGTCGTATATTCAGGCATCCGATTGACTCCTGAAGATATAGTCAAGTCTGCAGTTGATGAAGCAGCTCATTTAATTGGTATTTCAATTTTAAGTGGCTCTCATATTGAGATAGCAGATCAACTTATGAACGCCCTGAAAGAAATTGGAGCTGAAGATGATATCGACGTAATCTTCGGCGGTATCATTCCTGCAGAAGATATCCCTTTACTTAAGCAACGTGGTATCAAGAATATTTTTACTCCTTCAGATTTTGATCTTGTGGAAGTGATTAGTGCTTTATTAGATATAATCGAAGAAAGTAATAGTATCCTAACTAACTAATGAATAATTTTTCTGAAACTGATCAAAAACTTGCCCAAGAATTTGAAAATTTTGCTTATAATTTGGCTAACAAAGCTGGTAAACAGATTGTAGCTAGCCTTTCTCAAGAAATTACTATTAGTTACAAAGATTCTAGTTCTAAAAATATAAACCCACGGGACCCTGTATCTGATATCGATCGCGCTGTTGAGAAAATGATCTCAGAGGAAATAAAAAAACAATATCCTGACCATGCTTTTTTAGGTGAAGAATTTTCTGATGTATTTGATGACTCAAAAGAATTTACTTGGGTTGTTGATCCTATCGATGGGACGCAAAATTTTGTAAATGGGTTACCTTTTTTTAGTTGTTCGATAAGTATTCTTAAGCGTGGACTGCCTATTGCAGCTGCTATTTGGGGGGTTGCTACTCACATGGGTATGCCGGGTGTTTATCATACACATCTTGGCGGGCCATTAAAATTAGATGATCAAATTTTGGATGGATTGGGACGTCTTAATCAGGGAAAAATGAGAGGAATTGTTACTACACCAGTTAAAGAGGCACAATTAAATTCATTGGAATACCGTAATCTTGGGTCAACGGCATTAGAAGGTGCTCTTGTTGCTGCAGGTGCGTTGCAAGCATCCAAAAATCCTGATCCACATATATGGGATGTAGCAGCTTGCATACTTCTTGCGCAATCTGCCAAATGTGAAGTCTGGACACGTGGCCAAAAAGGATGGGAATTATTTGACAGATTTAATCCTGAGGAACTTGTGTCTTGGCGTCAGTCGACATTAATAGCCAACCCAGAGATTGCAGAAAGTTTAAGAAATTGAACCCAGCAGGAATTTGATGCCAAAGCTATCTAATTCTCAAAAACTAAGTCCATCCAGCGGTGTTCAATTTTTGCGTCTAAAAAAATTTCTCCACGTGCTATATACCCTAGCTTTTCATAAAATCCGATGGCGTGTGTTTGTGCTGCGAGAGTGATTCCATCTCTTCCTATTTGCTTCGCCATGTCCTGTAGCCAGTGCATAACGGCAAGACCAGCGCCTTTTTTTCGATATTCTAGTAAGACTGCTACTCGAGTGATGTGTGCATATTCATTGTCAGATGAATCCAGCAGTAATCTACCTGTTGCTATTGGTTGGTTATTTTCAAAAACTAGTACATGTATCGCTATATCTTTATTCTTTTCAATATCATCGAAATTATCTATTTCTTCTTCTGGATCGACACCTTGTTCATGTATAAAAACCTGACGGCGAATTTCTAAAGATAAATCCATTTGTTCAGGGGTAACAATTCTTTTGGCAGTAAAAAACATTGGTTCACTAACTCTTTAGGGTTCTTTAGTTACTGGTTTAGTATAAAACATCGAGCATCATTAATAAGAAGATGATGACATGTCAGGTGATAATTCACCGGTAGCAGTAAAAATTGTGCGTTCTGCAATATTTGTAGATCTATCTGCAATACGCTCAAGATTGTGTGCGACCCAAAGTAGCCATGTTGCAGGTTCGATGACCGAAGGATCACTGACCATTACATCTATTAAGTCTCGATAAATATGGTCGTAAAGTGCGTCTACTTCATCATCGTCTTTGTCTACGCTATATGAGGCTTCTACATCACGTTCAACGAATGCTTTCATAGCTTTGTTGAGCATTGCTCGTGCTTTTTCAGCCTGAATAGGGATGTCAACTAGTGGCTTTACTAAAGGTTCGTCTTCCATTAAGAGGACGATCCTTGCAATACCACCAGCATGGTCAGCTATTCTTTCCAGTTCAGTTGCGATTTGTGATACTGACATAATTAAGCGAAGGTCTCCAGCGAGAGGGCTTTGCAACGCAATTAATTCAATGCATTGATTTTGGAGTTTGAGTTCTAGTTTATTTATATCTTGATCTGCATTATTAACTTTTTCAGCAAGTGGAATATTACGAGTTTCCAAAGCTTGCATAGCTTCAATAATTGCACTATCAACCATTGAAGTCATTTCTAACAATGTATCCTGCAGAGAATCCAATTGTTGACTGAATTCTCTACGGGCTCCTCCTGCCCCTGTTGGTTCAGGAGTAATTGAATCTGATGAAACCATGTCAACCCCTATCACACAAAACAGCAGTTTTGTGAAAATATTATAGATCGATTATATGATATCAGTTTTGTTTGTCGGTTAGAGAATTGTTAAATATATGTGCCTTACTGAGTAAGTTACTATATATAAAACCTCCTATCAATCCACCTATACAAGGACCTATGATATATACCCAGAATCCATCTCTTGGTCCTGGAATGGCCATTGAATCCCATCCAGCTAACCATGCTATTACTCTAGGTCCAAAATCTCGTGCAGGATTCCATCCCGCTTGTGTTAGTGGTGCGAAAAGGCTAATAAGTGCTGCCAGAGTGAATCCAATAAAAAATGGCGCTATAACACTACTTGGTGCAGATCGATTCTGTTTATCTGTTAAGGCGAAGATCATAAAAACTAAAATAGCCGTTCCGAATGCTTCGATTGAGGCGGCTCCAAGCGGGGAAATGAGTTCAAAAGCTGATGCATCTGTACCGAATACTGCTGGGTTAGGGAAATATTCTCCAAAGGCCATTGCACTGAGCTGACTACCATCTTGACCACGAATGAGTCCGTGTTCACTTTCAAATCGTTCAATAAATTTGCTGAAACTTAGTAGCACAGCTATTCCCGCGATGGCTGCACCAGTAAATTGTGCAATCCAGTAAAGTAATAATTGTGAACCTGGAAATTCTTTCGATCTAAAAACTGCCATTGCTAAAGAAACTGCAGGGTTAAGGTGAGCCCCCGAGATGCTTGCTGTTGCATAGATAGCAAAGGTAAGTCCAAACCCCCAGATAACAGCTACTTGCCAAAGTCCGACTGGCGCACCAGTAAAGACAGCAGTTGCCACTGAACCTGTCCCAAAAAATACCAATAGAAATGTTCCAATACACTCTGCTATAAACTTTCCACCATTACCTCTGCTCATTAAGTTTTGCAACATCCTATTCACTTATTACTCCCAACTCCACAAGTATTTCTTCAACTTTTATATAAATATCATCACGGATTTTTCTTATAATTTCTATAGGTTCACCATGCGGGTCAGAGACTTTCCAGTCAATATATTTTGTATGAGGATATATTGGACAGCTATCACCACATCCCATTGTTATTACAATATCCGCTATTTTAAGCATTTCAGAAGTCCATGGTCGAGGAGTGTAATGCTTGATATTGATATTGATTTCTTCCATTACTTGAACTACCAGAGGATTAATCATTTCTGCAGGCTCTGAGCCTCCCATGTAGACATTCAGCTTTCCTTTTCCAAGATGGTTGGCAATTGCAGCGGCGATTTGTGATCTTCCAGCATTGTGGGTGCACAGAAAAAGAATATTAACATTCTTAGCTGTAATTTTATTAAAATCTTGAGTATCCATTGTTTTCTATCGATCTACTTTCTATATTTATGACACACAAATAATAATCATCAAATTCATATTTTTTGTTAATATTCGTTTAACGAACATGATTGATCCTCATAACAACAAATAAAGTTGAGTCATCAGAGAATTGATTCGGTATCTCTCTGGCGAAGAATATGAGGAAAAAAAATATATGGCGCAATCGCTCAAAATAAGCCGTTTTCTTGGCATTGGATTTCTTGTTGGTTGTCTAACACTATTTGCTATAGCGTGTAATGGAGAGAATGAAACAGAATCGACTGCTAGTGCTGCGACCACTGCAAGTGCTGGCAACTACTCCAGTCTCGCTGGTGATGTCAAAGTTGATGGCTCTAGTACAGTATTCCCTGTGACTGAAGCAGTTGCTGAAGAATTTAGTAAAGTCGCAAAAGATGTACGTGTGACTGTAGGTGTTTCTGGTACTGGTGGCGGGTTCAAGAAATTCTGTGCTGGCGAAACTGATATATCAGATGCATCACGACCTATTAAACAATCAGAAGTTAAGCTTTGCGCTGATGAAGGTGTTGAGTATATCGAAATTCTTGTTGGTCTTGATGGACTTGCAGTTGTTACGAGCAAAGAAAATGCCTTCTTGGGTGCAGGTGTTACCAAAAAACAACTAGGGACTATTTTTGGTGCTCCATCTGAGGGCACGATAATGAAATGGAACCAAGTAGAATCATCTTGGCCATCTGATGATATTGATATTTATGCACCAGACACTGATTCAGGTACTTTTGATTTCTTTAACGAAGAAATTACAGAAGACTTAGGTGGTGCACGTGCAGATTATACTGCATCAACTGATGACAATGTGTTGGTAACTGGTATTAGCGGTGGTAAAAACACTATTGGTTACTTTGGTTATGCATACTACATAGAGAACATGGACAAACTTCAGATAGTTCCTGTTGAAGGTGTAACACCTTCAAATGCAACTGTTGCAGATGGTAGTTATGTGCTCTCACGACCATTGTTTATTTATGTGCGTGCAGACTCTCTACGCGAGAAACCACAAGTGCGTGAATTTGTTCGTTACTATCTGAGTGATGCAAGCATTCCTCTTGTAGGTGAAGTTGGTTACACTAGTGTGGCCAACGCTGAGATTGAAGCTTCTCGAGCTTTGGTTGAATCAACCATAAAAGGTTAATAGAAAAAAGAAAGTCGAAGACATGGAAGCCAAATGGCAATAGATTCTTCTTCGGTAATTAACTCTTCGGGAGCGACGACGCGATTTCGGCGTCGTCGCTCCCGTCGTTTATCTGAAAGTATTGTTGCTACTATCTTGATGATATGTGCGGCAATTACGATACTAACTACAGTAGGGATTGTAGCTATCTTGCTTGCCGAGGGATTGTCATTCTTTGGTGAAGTAAAGCCTCAAGATTTCTTTTTTGGAACTCGTTGGACACCCTTATTCCCATCAGCTGGTTTCGGAGTTCTTCCTTTAATATGTGGGACTTTACTTATTGCATTAGGTGCATCATTAATTTCTTTACCGCTTGGCACTTTAGCTGCTGTATACCTTTCAGAATATGCAAAACCTAAGGTCCGTAATATTTTGAAGCCAATATTAGAAGTATTAGCAGGTGTACCTACGATCGTCTATGGTTATTTTGCTTTGACATGGATCACACCATTACTTAAAGCAACTATTTTTCCTGATATAGGTGTATTTAATGCATTATCGGCAATGATCGTCGTTGGAATTATGACTGTACCGATGGTCTCTTCTATATCAGATGATTCAATTCGTGCTGTTCCTGCTTCACTTCGTGAAGCAGCGTATGGGCTTGGTTCTACAAAATTTGAAGTTGTGACACGTGTCACTTTTCCGGCAGCATTAAGTGGTATTGTTGCCTCATATATTCTTGCAGTTTCACGTGCTGTTGGTGAAACTATGGCAGTTACATTAGCTGCCGGAGCAACTCCACGTATTACAGCCAATCCTCTTGAAAGTGTTCAGACAATGACAGCATATATTGTGCAGGTTTCTCTTGGCGATACACCACAGGGTACAACTGTTTTCCGGACTATATTTGCGGTTGCTCTGACATTGTTTGCAATTACGCTCATTATGAACTTGATTAGTGATCGTATCGTTTCTCGATATAAGGAGCGTTACGAATGACGACAGATCCTTCAAGAACTTCTTTTCGTTCGAACCTTTTTAATGTCAAATTGGCTCGTCGTCACTTAACAGGTAGTATATTTGGCATTGTTGCTTTATTGGGAGCATTGGTTGGTGTTGCAGTACTGATCATTATGCTCGTTGAAGTTTGGCGAGATGGTATCCGATATTTTCGATTAGAATTTCTTGATCTTTTTCCATCACGAAAGCCAGATCAAGCAGGCTTTAAATCGGCTTTTTGGGGTTCACTTTGGGTAATTGGAACAACTGCAATGATAGCTTTCCCTGTGGGTGTTTCCGCTGCAATATATCTTGAAGAATATGCTCCTAAAAATTGGGTTACTAAAATATTGCAAACTAACATTTCAAATCTTGCTGGTGTACCTTCTATCGTATACGGATTGCTAGGACTGCAGATTTTTGTAAGAGGCACTATTGGTGTGGGCCCATCTTTAGAAGATCTCGGGTTAAATGATTTTGGGCGTTCAGTACTTACAGGTGGATTGACTCTAGCATTACTGATTCTTCCTGTTGTTATTGTTGCATCTCAGGAGTCATTGAGGGCAGTGCCACCTTCAATTCGTGAAGCTTCATACGGTGTTGGTGCTACTCGTTGGCAAACTGTCAGACATCATGTTTTGCCAGAGGCATTACCTGGGGTGATGACAGGTACTATTCTCGCTTTGTCGCGTGCGATTGGTGAGACAGCACCGTTAATTACTATTGGTGCTTTGACATTTGTTGCGTTTACTCCTGAACATCTTTTGGATGATTTTACAGTAATGCCTATCCAAATTTATAACTGGGCTGCGCGACCACAACATGATTTCCAAGATCTTGCAGCAACTGGGATAATGGTTTTATTGATTGCATTACTCGTTATGAATGCTATTGCAGTAAGTCTTCGCTATCGATTTGGTCATGGAAATGGTAGATGAACGAATAAAAATATATAAATGGTAAATTAAATTTGTATTTAATGAGGAAATAATGATTTCAAACACTCAAGAAGAAGCTTCAAATGAAAGTGAAGTGAGTAATACGTCCCAAAATACTTCTGTACTTAGCACGAATTTAATTATTGATGATCCAATTGTGCAAATAGAAAAATTGGCACTTTGGTATGCTAATCAACAGGCTATTGATGATGTTTCATTTGACGTCGCACGTAATAAGATAACTGCATTAATTGGTCCTTCTGGTTGCGGGAAAAGTACGTTACTTCGTTGTATAAATCGTATGAATGATCTCATTCCTATCGCTCGTATTGAAGGTCAAGTTAAAATTGATGGAGAAGAATTGTATGGCCCTGCGGTTGATCCTGTGGAGGTCCGAAGAATAGTCGGAATGGTTTTTCAAAAACCAAATCCTTTTCCTAAAAGTATCTATGAAAATGTCGCTTTTGGTGCGCGCATTAATGGATATCGAGGTGATATGGATGAACTTGTTCAAAATTCTCTTCAACAAGCTGCTCTATGGGATGAAGTGAAAGATAAATTGAAAGATTCAGGACTGGCTCTTTCAGGTGGTCAACAGCAGAGATTGTGTATCGCACGTGCATTAGCTGTACAACCAGAAGTCATACTCATGGATGAACCATGCTCCGCTTTAGATCCTATTGCCACACAACGTATTGAAGATCTTATGCGAGAATTATCGTCGGATTATACGATTATTATTGTTACGCATAACATGCAACAGGCTGCGAGAGTTTCTGACAATACTGCTTTTATGTTGGCACAAGACGATCTCGTCGGTCGCCTTGTTGAATATGGTCCTACAGACCGAGTTTTCACTAGTCCTCTAGAGAATCGTACTGAAGATTATATTACTGGAAGGTTTGGATAAATTTATTTTTTTTCTGTTGTAGGTAATGTAAAACACATCATTGTTCCTTGTCCTGAGTTATTTTCTACCCAGATTCTGCCATCTAATAAATTTAGTATATTGCGTGCGATAGCTAATCCTAAGCCACTGTTTGAGGCATTTGTTCTTGACAAATCGCCGCTATAAAACCTTTCAAATATACGCTCATGATCGACTAGTGCTATACCAGGGCCTTGATCTGATATCCCAAATCGAACTTCATTGTTTCCATCAATAGTGGTTAGAGTAATTTTTCCATTTTCTGGAGTGACACGTAGTGCATTATCTAGCAAGTTTGTAATGACTTCTAAAATTTGTTCTTTATCACCATATATTTTCGATATCGCCATACTATCGAGAGAAATTTTTTGTAAAGGTTTGAGGAGTGGATTAAACCTTTCAATAGCAATTTCAAAGAGTTCTTTTGGAGACAAGAGTTCGACATTCATAGTTTCTGTACCAGCTTCAAGACGTGCAAGTCGCAGTAATCCCTCAATAATTGATTCAAGTCGAGTAATTTCATCAACTAATCTTGATTGAAAATCTTGCCGCATTAATTCATCATCGACTCCTTCTTCCAATGTTTCTGCAATAGCTTTTGCAGCGGCGACAGGAGTACGAAGTTCATGTGATGCATTGGCCACCAAGTCAGAGCGTGCCTGTTGGGCTTTTCTTAATAGGGTAATTTCTTGAAAAGATAAGACAGTACAATACATTGCAAAACTGTCGATATACATTTTTCCGGCAGTCATTTCAACAGTGACACCGTTGTTCAGAGTTAGTTCACGAATACTTGATGCAGCTTCACGGGCTATTTCGACAACATTGTGATTCAAGGTGGCACGAATCAATGAAAGATGGGATTCATTATTTTCTAGGTTACTAAATAATGAGAGTGCATTGTGGTTGTAATGAATTACTCGAAGTTGATCATCTAGCATAATAATTGGGATGGATATATTGTTAATATATCGATTAATATCTGATTGAACTTCTGCAGTATTATCGATGACAATGCTACTTTCAATGCTTTGTCGACTTAATTTTGCAGCCAAAGTAACAAACATTATCATTGCTAGTAGCGTGATTATTAAAGTTATCTCAGCGGCAGCAAAAAAAACTGAGATACCAATAAGTATGCACATGAATACGATAAATAGGCGGTACCAATTCAAAAAGTTCATGCCACGAATTTATACCCTAAACTGCGGATAGTCAGTATACGCACTGGTTTAGCAGGATTTTTTTCAAGTTTTTCTCGTAACCATCGTATATGTACGTCCACAGTTCTTGTAGTCCCTGGGTAACTATAGCCCCATACAGATTCAAGGATCATTTCTCTTGTTAATGCTTGTCCATCATGTCGGATTAGGTATTCAAGTAAATCGAATTCTCTGGGGCGCATAGAGATTTTTTTACCATCTAATTGTACTTCATGACCAATTAAATTCACAAAGATGTCCCCAGCTACAAGAGAGGAACTCTCTGTTTTTGGATGTGGAGTGGATTGACCTGAAAGGTCCTCACGGCGAAGGGCAGCTTGTACTCTAGCTCGAAGTTCACGCATGGAGAAAGGTTTTGTTAGATAATCGTCAGCGCCCAATTCAAGTCCGTGTATTTTATCAGCTAAGTTGTCACGTGCTGTTAGCATGATAATGGGCATTGAATATTCTGGGCGTAAAATTCTACATACATCTAACCCTGACATTTTTGGAAGCATAAGATCAAGCACTATAAGATCGGGTTGTTCATTACGTGCTGCTTCTAAGCCTTCAGCGCCGTCAGATTTTGTAATGACTTCATATCCATCGCGTTCAAGGTTGTATGCCACCATATCTTGAATAGTGACATCGTCTTCAACAACTAGTATTTTTACCATTGAATCATTATAAGTATATTTTTTTATGCATACTTTAAGAACTTGTTAAGAGAATCTTAAGAATATGTTTCTATAAATTTCAATACTCTTTGCCAAGCATCATCTGATTCAAATTTGTATTCTTCAAATCCACGATCGAAGAATGAATGAGGTGCTCCTGAATATGTAAATATGTCATGCGGATGTTCATTATCCGATAACTTTTGTTCATAAATATCCACCACATCTGCAGGGATACCTTGGTCAGCACCTCCCATTAATCCAAGGATGGGGCATTCAAAATCCGATA
This sequence comes from Chloroflexota bacterium, assembly GCA_002707835.1. Classification (GTDB taxonomy): domain Bacteria; phylum Chloroflexota; class Dehalococcoidia; order UBA2979; family UBA2979; genus UBA6955. The sequence goes on along the minus strand of PANZ01000016.1, from coordinate 17,867 downwards.
CTAAATCTACGACTGCTGGTGCTCCTATAGGACGTCCTTCACGTGTCGGATGACCGTAAAAGCCGATAGCACCTGATAAGCCATGACCTTGCGCTGCTTGCTGCCATGACCCACTACCACCAAAGCAAAATCCCATTGTAAAAATTTTTCTATCTGGTTGATCTGTACGTAAATACTGAACACAGGCATTTACATCTGAACGTAAACCTTCATAAGTTGTCTGATCGACATGTGGCATATATTCAAAATCTGCGTCACGTTTCCCTANACCTGCTGTCCGCCCAAANTAGTCGAATGCGATTGCATCATAACCTCGTTCAGCNAATCTCATAGCTAATTCTTCNTAAAATGGGAATAATCCTCGGACATCAGGGAGCACTACTACTCCAGGGCCTTTTTTCTCATCAGAATTTGCNCTAAAAGCNGCAAAATTATTGCCATCATCAGCTGCCAAAGTTAAGTCACTTGTATCGATGGCAGCTCCTTCAATTGGCTTGATCGGAGGTATGGCATCATAAGGGAAACACATATATATCGTCCTAGCTATATTCTATTTTTGATTCTTGCTAGCTTACAACTTTTCTATCGATTTGTGAGATATTAATGAAATTTCTATCTTATTTTTCAACAGTTCTTGTTTCAATTTCCAAAAGTTTTTGCAGTTCTACAACATTTTTTAATTCTTCAGACCAATAAGAAGCATCTTCTTTTGAAAGCATTGGACTTTGAAAATTGTCATCCATAGTTTCATAGAAAGTTTTCCATGCCCTTAAAGCTACTAACATTGGCTGCGAGGCATCTATGATGATCTTAAACCCTAAGCTTCCTAATTCATTCCGATCAGTTTCTAAAGAAGTCAATCCACCATTGGGGACTAATAATTGGAATGGACCTTCTAAATTATTTGAGATTGCTAAAAGCTCCTCCCTATTTCTCGGTGAAAGCATTAGAACATCTGCACCTGCATCTTTATAAGCTTTCCCACGATCTAATGCGTCACTTAATGATGTTGAACGGATTCCATTTGTGCGAGCAATAATCAAAAAATCATTATTTCTACGAGCATTAATAGATTCCTTTATTTTTTCTTCCATTAATTGCTGGGGGATCATGTGTTCAATGTCTGCATGATGGTGTGCACGTTTAGGAATAATTTGGTCTTCAATTTCTATCGCTTCAAATCCAGCAGATTCAGCAAAAGGAATTGTACGATGCATGTGCATTGGGTCTCCAAACCCAGTTGCACCATCCAGAATAAGTGGAAGTTGCGATGCACTACGTATTTCTATCCCAATTTGGACCAGATCTGTAATATTTAGATTTGCTTCTAAAAATACTTTTGTATAGCCCAACATGCCTCCACCTAAGTACAAGGCATTAAATCCAGCTTGTTCGGCCAGTTTTGCCATCAGCGGATTGGAAACTAGAGTTGTAATTACAGGATCAGATTTTTCGATCAGAGCTTTAAGAGTTTGCATAATTATCCTTCCTCCAAATTATTTAGTCTATGAGAATAATTGGCGGTATTGTATATAAGAATAAAAAATGAGGAATAGTCATGGACGAATTTCTTGAAGAAGAGCCTTCTGAAAGAATTATAGATTTATTACTTCGTGATTATGAAAGAGAATTGGAATTACGTAAATTAAGTGAGAAAGAAATCGGACCTATTTCTAAGAAATTGTCCTCTGCTTTGTCTTTATGGTTAGAAGATCGTTCTAAAGATACCGTTGTTATCCGAAAAATCCGTAAAGATTATGTACATACATTAAGTGGTTGGAATGAACGATTAAGAGAATGGGTATCTCTTCGTGGCTCATTTGATCGATTAGAAAGTATAAGTTTTTATATGTCAGATACCCAGTGGAAGAGATTCAATAAACTGCAATCAGAGGAGTTGATACAGACTTTTGATATTAGTGAATTTGATTCGAATCAATTATTTATTAAGCAACATTTACTGGAATTTGAAGAGTTTAGCGAATAATGTCACACCAATCTGCAGATGATGTTTTAGATGTTCTGATAGTCGGCGCTGGTATGGCAGGATTAACTGCAGCTACACAACTCTATTCTAAAGGTTTCAGCGTACGAGTTTTAGAAAGAGAATCAGTAATCGGTGGTAGAATCCGAACTGATGTAGTTGATGGATTTAGAATTGATCATGGTTTCCAGGTATATTTGACTGCCTACCCAAATGCTCAGAATGTTCTCGATTTAGATCAACTTGATCTTCAAACGTTTTCTCCTGGGGCGGTAATTTGGACAGGAAAAAAGTTCACTTCTGTAATAGATCCATTACGTCGACCATCTAAAATTGTTAACACAATCTTTTCTGCAGTTGGATCGTTTCGTGACAAAATTAAAGTTTTACGCCTTCGTCGTTCAGCTCTTGCTCTTTCATTGAACAATCTGTTCATTCGTTCGGAAACTACTACTGATGAAAAATTACAATCACTGAACTTCACTCCAAAGTTCATCAATTCTTTTTTTAGACCATTTTTTGGTGGGATTTTTTTAGAATCAGAATTAAGAACTTCTTCTCGTTTTTTTGATTTTGTTTTTAGGATGTTCACACAAGGTGATGGTGCAGTACCGTCGAATGGAATGGCGGCAATTCCGGAACAACTAGCTGCTCAATTACCTGAGGGTGTAATTTTTACAAATACTGAAGTTAAAGAAATTCAGCCAGGTGAGTTAGTAAATGTACATCTCTCTGATGGTCAATTAATAATATGTCGTTCTGTGATTATAGCTGCTCCTCAACAAATTGCCGAAGATTTGACAGGACATAATATTCTAAACAATGAATTGGGTGATTATGAAGTGACTAGCATTTCATACGCTGCAGCTACTTCGCCTGTATCTGATAATATCTTAATCCTCAATGGTTCTGGTAACGGAATAATTAATCATATAGTTTGTATGAGTGATGTCGCCTCAAATTATTCTTCAGATAATCGTTCACTTGTTAGCGTCACAATTCTGGATAACCCGTTATTAAGTGATGAAGAACTTAGCGCTCAATGCTTAAGTGAACTTACGACATGGTATGGATCAAAGGTTATAGATTGGAAACTAATTCGCGTAGATAGAATTAAGCATGCCTTGCCGAAAAACCCAGTGATGACTATCAATCCTGAAGTTCCCCAGCCCATCCAAGGAGTGTTCTTAAGTGGAGACTATCTAGCTACTCCTTCTATTGAAGGTGCGGTAACTTCAGGGTTGGCAACATCAACGAGAGTTGCAAAATTCTTAACGAATGAAAGTACTGTTGAGATACCCATTGAAAATACTTCATTTGAGAGTCGATTTATTGTTAAAAGTGATCTTGAGGCAGTGGCACTTTTTCATGCATCTGAGAGTGCATTGGAAAACTTACAACCACCATTGAGTGGATTCAAAATTATAACAAGTGAGCCATTAAGCGACGGATCAATTGTCGAATTCGAAGTAGGTATTGCTCCTTTTAAGATTAAGTGGAAAGCAATCCATCGTGATGTTGATTTTTCTGAAGGATTTACAGATGTGATGTCTGAAGGTCCGATGAAATATTGGGTGCATCGTCATGAATTTCGTGCTCTAAGCTCTAATGAAACAGAAGTACATGATCAAATTTGGTATGCACATCATCAAGGATTTAGAGGAATAGTTTCACGATTAATGTTCAATCGATTGACGCTGAAATTTTTATTTTCATATCGTGGGACAGCGACTCGAAAAACAATATTAAAGCAAAAGAATACTTAATGATTTTGATTATATTCTAAAACTTTTTGTATGACGCTAGCCGTTCTTTCATAGGAAATAAATGTGGGAATGGACTCTTCTCTTAATGTNTTTGAAAGATCGGCTATGGCACTTCCATCATGAGCTGGNGTAGAAGAATGNGCTATTACAGCGATGGGTTTNTCTGTAGTGGATTTTAATCTTTTCAATGAATCAATCTGTGTTTGCATACGTTCTCGATCCTCATCATCATCTTGAGGNGGTCGTACTTGTACTAATAAGCAGTCGACGTTTTCGTCCGTTGTGAGCGTGTCAAGTATTACATCGACCTGTTCTCGGTTCGAACCCATATCCACAGGATTNCCAAAACTGGCTCCTACAAGTGAGAACCAACTTCCTAATTTTTCTTGAGATCCATTTGAAAGATCAGGAATACGTAATCCTGCGCGCGCAAAGGTATCGGCCATGGCAACTGATTGTCCTCCAGATCCTCCAGTCACCCCCAGACCATTACCTGTAAATTTCGGTAGTAAACGCAGTGCATTGATGAGGTCAATCATTTCATCAACTGATTCAACTTGAAGTGCACCAGTCTGTTTGCACATTGCATCCCAAACTTTATCTGACCCTGCTAAAGAAGCTGTATGTGATGCTGTTGCTCTACGTCCTGCATCAGTCATCCCGCCCTTCCAAAGCACTACTGGTTTTCTTTTTGCCACATCTTTCAAAATTTTTGTAAAACGTGGTCCGTCATGTAATCCTTCGATGTACATGCCAATAAACTGTGTTTGTTCATCATTGCCAAAATATTCCAGATAATCTGCAGATTCTAAGACAACTCCATTACCAAAACTGACTACTTTATTAACAGGGACACCATTGGCATATGCTGCAGCAGAAATATCACCAGCATGACCTCCACTTTGTGAAATGAATGTCGTATCACCTTCAAATCCTACAGCTTGTTTTTCACCAAAACGTACTCCTGCTGCAGGATTATATAGCCCCATGCAATTTGGACCGATTACTGCTATCCCAGATTCACGNGCGATATCTGTAAATTCTTTTTGCAAATCGATAGCTTCTTGTACATGTGTTTCAGCAAATCCAGAGGTGAAGAATGCTGCTCCAGCAACACCTTTATTGATGCAGTCTTTCAGTACTGCATTTGCGGCAACTCGTGGTACCGCAACGAGGACAAAATCGATATCTTCTGGGATTTCAGTTAAACTTTGATAATTTTTGATTCCCATTTCNTCGATNCCAGGTATTTCNTTTGGATCAATTTGAACAGAATATATATTTCCTTGAAATGTACTCATACATCGAAGCCATCGGTAGTTAGTTCTTGAAACATCACCGATTACTGCCAGTGTTTTCGGNTTAAGAGTTCGTGTAAGTCGTTCTGTTTCTATCATGTGTTCCTACTAGTCCTTATTCTGATTTAGGTATGCTGAGAATAGCTCAAATATTGCTGATGTAAAAATGTTTTTACTCTTTCAGTAATGGAAATAGTATAGTTTAGAAAACAACTATTTAAAAATAATGTTTTTAGAGATTAGGAATACTATGACGTATCGCCCAGATAGAATGTCATTTGGAATTTTTTTAGCACCTTTTCATAAGACAGGACAAAATCCAACTCTTGCTCTTGATCGCGATATGGCATTAATTGAACATCTTGATCGATTNGGTTTNGATGAAGTTTGGATAGGTGANCATCATAGTGCTGGTTGGGAACTTATTGCTGATCCAGGCTTAGTCATTGCAGCTTTAGCAAATNGAACTCGTACCATACGCCTTGGTACTGGAGTGACTAGCTTACCGTATCACCATCCACTCATAGTTGCAGATNGAATGGTGCAGTTAGACCACATGACACGAGGGCGAGCAATGTTTGGTGTNGGTCCAGGNGCTTTAACTTCNGATGCATATATGTTGGGTATTGATGCAACAAAACAACGTGAAATGATGATGGAGTCANTNGAGGCTATTGTTGCTTTATTGAAAGCAGAAGAACCTGTGAATATGACAACAGATTGGTTTACACTTCGTGATGCACGTTTGCAAATTGCTTCATATACAAGACCTCACTTGCCGATTGCAGTTGCACATGGATTTTCTCCTGNTGGCCCAATGGCAGCGGGACAATTTGGAGCAGGATTACTATCAATGGCTGCATTTCAACCTGGAGCTTTAGTTGCCCTTCCTGAAGCGTGGAATTGGGCTATGGAACAATCTCAGCTTCATGGGACATCTTTATCGAGAGATGATTGGCGATTAGTCATTCCAGTGCATTTGGCAGAATCCAGAGAGCGAGCTATCGATGAAGTTCGTGAAGGATCGTATGCATATAATGTTGAATATTTTGGCGAAACTCTTGGTCGAACTCCTTCTTCTGATACCGAAAGTATCGAATCAATGATTGAACGTGGTGGTGCAATTGTTGGAACACCTGATGATGCTATTGAATTCATTGAAGGGTTGATCGACTTAACAGGTGGGTTTGGTGGTTTCATGGGTTTAGCTCACGAATGGGCTGAACCAGAAGCGACATTCCGTTCTTATGAATTATGGGCACGTTTTGTAATGCCTCATTTTCAAAATATGATTCAAACCACGCAAGCTGGACGTGATTGGGTTTCAAGTCATCGAGATGATATATTTTCTCCGCGTGCTGCTGTAACCCGCAAAGCTTTTGATGATGCGAATGTTGAACTACCTGAAGGCATGGAGAATCAAATGCAGCGCGGAAAGAATTAAAGCGGATAGGGGAAAAGAATGGTTGATGCATACGATGCTATTGTAATTGGTGGTGGTATTCTTGGTGTTACTACTACTTATAACCTTGCCCGTGCAGGTCAGAAAGTGGCCCTATTAGAAGCTAATACTATTGCTAAAGCTGCAAGTAATAATAGTTTTGCATGGCTAAATTCACATGGGAAAGATCCAGGGCCTTATCATGACTTAAATGTTGCAGGCATGAAGGAATATTCTTCATTGGAAGAACAAGTACATACGGTAGATGTACACCGCACAGGCTCACTCTACTGGGCCGCATCGAAGGCTGATGATGATTTTCTTATCAACCGATATAATACTCTTACTTCACTTGATTATGCTGTAGAAATGATGGATAGAGAACAGGCCCAACAACTTGAACCTTGTATTAAATTTCCAGAAATTGCTGAGCAGGTTTTATTTTGCAATGATGAAGCATGGGTAGATCCTCCTCAAATTATCAGTGCTTTATTAGGTGCTTCTTCAGAGAATATAGATATTTTTGAGAATGTTTCTGTACAGAGTTTTAATAAAAATGGTGATGTAATAACTGATATCAAAACAACAAATGGTACTTTCACAGCTGATTCGATAATTATATGTGCAGGTGTATCTACAGGTTTGTTAGCTGATTCGATACAAGTTCCAGTGCCCGTTAATCGTAAACCAGGATTTTTAATTGTGACTTCCCCTGTTCCTCCAGAGACATTGTCTCGTGTTGTTCATCACGGTCGTGCTGCATATACAGCCAATGTTGCGAAAGATGATATCTCTTGTCATTTACGTCCAGATATTTCAGGTGGGATTCGAATAGGTGCTGATTTATATGATATGGCCGTCGATGAAAAGTCCATCGTTGATCCAATACCTTCATTTGCATATGAGTTACATGATCTTGCAAAATCTGTACTTCCTGCGTTAGAGAATACAGAAATCGCAAAAGCTCATTTAGGTGTTCGTCCGATACCTGCTGATGGATTTACTGTTGCAGGTTTACTACCGCAATATAAAAATGCCTACGTCGCAGTGACCCATAGTGCAGTTACTATGGGTCCTTTGATTGGTAGGTTAGTTTCAGAAGAAGTTCTTGGTAACAGTCCTGATCCTTTGCTAAAAGAATTCCGCCCTGAAAGATTTAGTTCTTAAAAGTTCAGTGATTTCTCTATTTTATACTAGAGTTACCTTCCCTTAAATTCTGGATCACGTCTTTCAACGAATGCTCGAACTCCTTCTTTAGCATCTTCTGTGCTGTTGATAAGAATTCCTGTGTAATATTCCATTTCTGCTGCTGCGATGTGATCTGACTCTGGAAACATTGTTTTATATACCATCCGTTTTGCTAATGCTTGTGCAATCGAAGGTCCTTGTGCAATCTCATGAGCGAATTTAAGAGTTTCCTCCATGAGATCATCGTGTTCTACCACTCTTAATACAAGTCCTAATCTTAAGGCTTCTTCCGCATCGATCATTTCACCTGTCCACATTAATTCTAAAGCTTTTTGTACACCAACTATTCTCGGGAGTCTGAAATTTAAGCCACCATCTGGTCGCCGTCCACGTTTTGTTTGTAAAACACCAAACTTTGCATCAGCAGATGCGATACGTATATCTGGTGTAAGTGCCAATCCAAAACCGGCACCAACAGCATATCCATTAATTGCACCGATAATTGGTTTGTCACACTGTGCAAAAACCAATTGAGCGCTTTCCCAAGAGTGAGGCAATGTTACAGGTCTCGGTTCAGGTTCTTTTCCATCAGCACCAGTAATTTTTGATAAATTACTAACGTCTGCTCCGACGCAAAATCCGCGTCCAGCACCAGTCAGTACGATTACTTTTATATCTGGATCTTTTCCCATTTCACGGACTAAATCTAACATTCCTTGGGTCATTGCTGCACTCATAGCATTCATTCTATCGGGTCGATTCAGAGTAATAATTGCAACATCACCGTCTTTTTCAAATAATAAATCTTCAAAGTCCATGGAGACCTCCTCGTGGCAGTATGTACGCATAGTAACTATCTTGTTGAAGAAAGCAATAGTGATTTCTGGTCTACTATTTATGCATAGTGATTTTCCGAACTATACATACGTCTTTCTTGTATCTCGACTTCTGGTATTGCATCTCTAGAACGATTAACAATATCAGGTGTAGCAGCATTAATTATGTTGATAGCCTCTGTACCAGTAAGCTGTTTTTTTTCTAATAATGAACTAGCTAAGGCTGTGATTTGTTTTTGAATATGGGGTGTTTGTTCAATTAATTCTTTTGCCTCTCCAAGACATTGTCCGAAAAGCGCACGCATTTCATTTTCGCCAGCTATTTCATCGTCTTTTGAAAGCAAATATGAAATAAGTTCTCTTGCTTTATGTAAGTCGTTAATACATCCATCAGTATTGAATTGTCCTGTAGCGAGTTGTCCTCCTAACCCTCCAGCCATGAGCGCTATAATTGATTGATTGGCTATATATTCATATTTTCTTCCATCATTTTTAGTGAACATGCGTCCCTTGCCATAGATGGGTAGGTATTCAAATGCCGGAGGTGACTTTTCATCGTATGTTGTGAGGTCAATTTTTCTTACAGGGTGATTGAAAAAGTAGTTAACTACAGCATGTGATGCTTCATGATGTGCCAATTCTTCAATACTATTTATTTTGTACATGGCATTACTGTACTGAAAAAATTATCGTAAGGTAGGAAATATTCTCAATTAAATGCGATATTAATTGTAGAATTGTTATCCATTTTAGCTGTAGCTCAGGAGGCATAATGAATCCTAAGATTGTTTTTGTAACTGACTTTCCTGATGCTGCTGATGAAGCTCGCATGATATCTCCGTCTGGTTTTGATCTTGTCATTGCTGAGGCTCATAGCAGTGAATATCAAGATGCACTTATGGATGCAGAGTATCTAGTTGGCTTTGTCGATAGTTTAGTGAATGAAAAACTGTACCAAGATGCCCAACATCTCCGTCTAATTCAATTATTGAGTGCTGGATATGATAAAGCTGATATTCAAGCTGCAATACAGTACGGTGTACCAATTGCTAATAATGGTGGTGCAAATTCAATAGCAGTTTCAGAACATGCGTTGATGTTAATGCTTGCTGTTTCACGTAAATTAGTTCAACAACATGCAACTGTTACTGCAGGAAAATGGCGTGGCAAGGTCACTCCTCGTGTACATGAGATTAGTGGTAAAACATTAGGGATTATTGGGTTAGGGACTATTGGAAAAAAAACTGCTCGTCGCGCTTCAGCTTTTGGCATGAGAGTGAATTATTATGATATTGATCGCTTAACGGAAGATGAGGAAGATGCTTTAGGGGTTAAATTCAATCTCTTAAGCGAAATTTTTCTGAATTCCGACATCATTTCACTTCATGTTCCTTATAATTCATCAACTCACCATATGGTGGGGGCAGATGAGTTAGCTGTGATGAAGTCTGAAGCTATTTTAATAAATACTGCCCGTGGTCCAATTGTAAATGAATCTGCTTTGTATAATGCACTTGCCGAAGGGATAATATCCGGTGCCGGATTAGATGTTTTTGAGCAAGAGCCTCCTCCGGAAGATCATCCTTTGTTTGGTCTTGAAAATGTTATTCTCACTGCACATTTAGCAGGCCCGACATTTGAAAGTTTTTCAGCACGTGTTCGTAATGGCTTTGATAATGTACAGAGGGTTGCACGAGGCGATAATCCTCTTTGGGTTATTCCTGAATTAAGTGAATAGTATGAGGTTTGGTTATGGCAACACCATCTTGGCTTAAGGAACGATTAAGTGCTGGTGGGCAAATTATTCTCGACGGTGCTACTGGATCTGAATTAGAACGTCGTGGTGTTCCTATGGATAAAAATGCATGGTGTAGCCCTTCTGTAACTACTCATAGTGAAGTTCTTAAATCAATTCATAAAGATTATATTGTTGCAGGAGCTGAGGTCTTAATCACCAATACATTTGCTGCATCTCGACAAGTACTTGAACCTGCAGGTTTTGGTGATCAAGTAAAAGCAATTAATACTGCTGCGGTTAATATTGCGAAAGAGGCAATTCTTGAAACTGGAATGGCAGAAATTGCTATCGCTGGTTCTATTTCTGATTTCCTAGCAGATGGTATGGGTTTAGCTTCCGAATGGTCCAAACCAGCTATACTAAGAGCAACATATAGGGAGCAAAGTGAAATATTAGTTGAAGCAGGTGCTGATCTCATAATGCTTGAAATGATGCAAGAGCCTGAGGTGGCAATTCCTGCTATTGAAGAATCTATGAAGGCAGGTGTAGATGTTTGGATTGGAATGAGTTGTCGAAGCGGAAAAGATGGCATTATTGCTTCAAGTTCATTAGGAACTACAGAAAAGTTGTACATGTACGACGATCTTAATAGAAGTTTTGAAGAAACTTTAGAGGCAGTTACAAAGTATGATGCTGCGTCTATTCACATTATGCATAGTAATATTGATGATACGACCTTGGGAATAGAAGCTTTAAAAAAATATTGGGATGGTGCGATAGGTGTCTATCCCAATTGTGGTTATTTCCAAAGACCTAGTTGGCAATTTGTCGATATTATTGAACCTGTTTTATTCCAAGATTACGCGCAAAAATGGAAGGACAGTGGAGTTCAAATTATTGGTGGATGTTGTGGAATTGGCCCAGACCATATCGAGGTACTAAAAGATATCACTTAGTAGAATTGGAAGAATGTAGTTTATGGATGAGGTTATTGTTTTGGTCGCGCTTGAAAGAGAGCTTCCACGAATGACATTGCCTAATCTTCATATTGAATATACAGGTGTCGGAAAAGTGAATGCGGCATTTAAAACTAGCGAATTAATTCATCAATTTTCTCCAAAAACCATCATAAATTATGGAACAGCAGGTAGTCTAAAGAGTGACTTAAGTGGTCTTGTAGAAGTCTCACATTTTTTTCAAAGAGATATGGATGTTTCAGCTGTGGGATTAGAAATAGGTGAAACTCCATTCGATGAGATTTCTGAAATTTCATTCGGTCGTGAAGGTTTTTCCTGTGGTAGCGGTGATAGTTTTGTTACTGAATTGCCACAATTAAATACTGATTTAGTTGATATGGAAGCTTATGCAATTGCGAAAGTTTGTCTCTATAAAAATGTTGATTTTTTATGCTTTAAATACATTTCAGATAATGCTGATGAGAATGCATCAGAAAATTGGAATGAAAATGTCAGCCGAGGGAAAGATTTATTCAAAACAAAAATTTTTGAATTATTAAGTGAATAAATTCAACAATTAACTCAAATAGCTAGTCGAGAATAAAACCATCCCATCTGTTCATGTATTCGAGAAATTTATCCGATAATCCTTCATTTCTTAAGTGATCTTTGGATACGGGTGTTCGCACAGGGATAAAATTAGGATTAGTAAAATGTAAGTTTGGAAAATTATGTTGCAGTATTGCTGCACGCCCCAGCATTATCCAGTCGACTCCCTGTGAGATGATTGTTTCTGCCTCGCTTGGATTCGTTATTTTTCCTGCAGCGCCTAGTTTTACATTACCTCGATTAAGTTCTGTGAAATGTGCTAGCAAAGTTTTACCTTGGAATTCTTTCTCATTAGGTTCTTTAAAAACGTCCCATAAAGACATATCGAGAAAATCTATATTTTCTTCCGTCATAAGGGTTTGTGCGAATTCCTTAATCTCAGATAATTGCAGACCAAATCTTTCTGGGGAAAGTCTTACACCTAATATGAAATCGGAAGAACAGTATGTGCGTATTCCTTGAATAATTTCTTTTAGAAGTCGACCTCTGTTTTCTAAATTGCCACCGTATTGGTCAGTGCGATGATTGATTTCATTACTTAAGAATTGGCAGAGAATATAGCCATGTGCTCCGTGAAGTTCGACTCCATCAAATCCAGCTTTTTCAGCACGAATTGCTGATTGAACAAAATCATCTCTCAGTTGGTAAACCTCCTCTAAAGTCATGCCGCGAGCATTTTCATCTTTATTATCTGAAGGGCATATCGAACGCTCACCTATAAGCGCTTCTGGAGCACGCATTCCAGCATGATGTAATTGAATAATTGAAAGACTTCCGTGCGATTTGATTTCTGTAGCCAAACGAGTGAGGCCTGGTAAATGTGTATCGGAAAATATTCCCATCTGACCAGGAAATCCTCTACCTATTTCCTGTACGTGCGATGCGCATGTCATAGTGAGACCGAATCCACCTTTTGCACGCATGGTCAACCAATGGAACTCTTCCTCTGACATAGTCCCATCATCATTACTCTGACAATTAGTAAGAGGAGCCAACATAAATCGATTTTTCATCTCGGTAGTGGAATTGAGTTTAAGTGTACTAAAGAGCTGACTCATAAATTCTCCCGTTGTATCAATAAGTAGATTTGATCATGCTGATTAAAAGTTACAAAATGCTGTATCTACTAATCCTTTAGTCGATAATGTCTCGTGATTATTGGCTTTATAGTACACGGTAATTTACAACAGTCTGTACGATTCAGAGATTGTGCCAAAATTTTGTTCAAAAAATACGGCAGTTAAATTGTGAGCTTCTGTTTTAAGTTGATGAGATATCGTCACCTGTGGGAGCTAATGTATCTACGGAATTTTCAACGCATTGATTGTATTCATGGACTGTCAGGATTGCGCGGCGTCGAAATATGGCATTGATTACAATGCCAATCCCACCCGTAGCGATCATGACAGGGACACCTACAATACTGCCAATTCCTCCCATCACAAAGCCTCCAACTGCTGTAAACGAGATTGCTAAACTGTGTAGACTGACTGCTCTGCCCCTCATATTGGGAGGTGCCACTAATTGGATAAGTACTCCGAGTGTGAGATCGTAGACATTGAGGAATGCCATAACTGCTCCTGCTAGAAATACTGATAGAGGTAGAGATCGTGAGAATGCAAATATAATAAGTGTAATACCTGCACCAAGTGCGTTTAGGAACACGATACGTGGTTTGTTAAGAGAATCCCCTTTTGTGGCCATAAACAAAGTTCCTACAAACATACCAGCTCCTACGCCCGCCTGAAGGAAACCCATGCCTAAGGCATCCACTTGGAGTACATTCTTGGCCATCACAGGCACCATAACGAGAAAAGCAAACCCCAACATCTCCATTACAATACTGACAGTGAACAGTATTCGGAGAGAAGGATTTGTGGAAGTATATTTTAGTCCCTCTATTGTTTGCTGTAGAAGGTGACCTGATGAAGAGTCAATGCTTCCTTTAACATTGATAAGTAATAGGAATGGAAGCGAAATAGCTAAACTGGCTGTAATTAATGCATAGGCAGCCCAGATACCTGCCCATTCAATCAATGCCCCTGCAAGCATCGCACCCCCGATCATCATTGGGGTAGTAGATACACGCCAGAGTGAGACGCCATTCACCAGACGTTTTGGGCCTACGATGTCATAGATGAATCGATTTATTACCGTGAACCGTGTAGCACGTAGACAGCCGATGAAAAATGCTACAGCTAAAGCCATCCAGAGATCTAACACCTCAAGATATATAGTTACTGTCATCAATAAGGCGATAGATGTACTTATTGCACCTTCTATGATTAGTAGATTTCTGCGTTGAAACCGATCGGTAAGGGTGCCAGCTAGAGATGAGAAGAGGAACTGTCCGATACCTAATAATAGGGCATAGATACCGATCCAAAATTCTGAGTCATTAGATAACTCAAGTATTAACCAACCGTGTACAGCCATACGTACGGTCATGTCTACGGCAGCAAAAGTACTACTCAAATAGAATGGCTTGTATCCTGATACCTTGAATGAAGCCGTTAAGTTATTCGATGTAAAATCGTTCAGAAGCAGACCCCCAGAAGATATTCATATTCTTAAAGTCGTATTGAATAGTCGCTGAAATATTGAATAAGACATGTATTGCTAGTCGAAAAATACCCATCCTGTCTGGCACAAGGATACTTGAATTCAGAAGTTATTTGATAGTTAAGATAGATAGAAATTAGTGTACTTAGAAAGGTTCGAATAACTAGCGACGAGCGCCTATAACATCTGGTAATTCATTGACCATGGCACGTATGTGTTCAATGGTAGTCCCACAGCAACCACCTATAATTTGCACACCATTTTCAACCCAATTTCGACAATGTGTAGCGAAAATTGCTGGTTCTACTTTTTGACTAATTCCTCTTCTTACTTCAGAAGAAGTTTCAGCGTAGGCCATGACTGCTCCTTGCCAATGCTCAAAGAGAGTTTGGAGTGCTGCATCTGTTGTTTCTATAGTGCTGTGCATAACGCCCATCACTTGGGGTTGAAACGATAACATTGCCTCTATCAAGGTGTCATAGGATCTATCTTCTGCCTGAATGTGATCAGGTGAAAGTCTGGCTGCAGGTTCTTCAAAATGTTGATCCCAAGCAGAGACACTTCCATTATCGCGCAGTGTGCAACTAGTGCCGATCCATACTGGTAATCCTGTTTCGACAGCAGCAGATATTGCCATACTTGATTGATCAATATCTCTCATCATCTCCATCAGAATCAAATCTACACCAGATTTAGCCAGTGTTTGAGCAATTTCTTGGTAGTTATTAAACTCTTCTTCTGGTGTTGGCAAAAATCGTGGGTCAGGGCTGACAGTGCCTGGGATCCAAGCAGTCATGTTAGACATTGAACCAGCAACAGCAATAGGTCGTTCAGGTGATACATTGTTTACGGCTTCACGTGCCAACTCTACCGCTCTTGCGTTGATGCTGACAGTTTCATCAGCCAGACCTACACTTGCCAAAACATGACGGCTAGTCGAAAAAGTGTTTGCTGTTACTACATCTGCACCAGCGCGAATATACTCTTCATGTACATGGCGAACTATGTCAGGGTGGGTCTTATTAGCAACCCCACACCAAGCAGCAGAATCCATCGCAGCGCCCAGCCTTGCGATTTCACTACCAGTTGCTCCATCTAGAACAATAATTTCTTTATTGCTTAATTTATTATCTAGAATCATATTCAGAACCGTGAGATATCATTACTGCCTTTTATATATGAAATAGCATAGGTGGATTGATCAGTTTTTCCTATAGTTGCAAGACTATTTTTTTGATTCTTGTATGATGAATGTATGTCAAATGAGTAAAAAAGATACGGAATCTTTGTTGAGGTGATTATGATTTTATGGATTCTATGGGTTGTTGGGCTCCTGTTGGTGGCAGATCGTCTGTTTCATTTCATCCCAATAGATCGAAGTGGCGAGTCAAGAATTGGGACACTTCTCTATGGTGTTGCCTTTTTGATTTTGAGTTACGTTCTATTTTTTACTCCCTAAGAGCAAATATTCCTAGTATTCAAAATCTATATGATTATAAGTGAGGTCATTCCATCAAACTTTCAAGTGAAGTGCATCTGAAATTGTTGCAACCACGCTCAGGCAAATTGCGAGTGGTTATGGATACAGATGCGTATAATGAAATTGATGATCAATTTGCAATCGTGCAAATGATGCTTTCGATGGAACGCCTATCCGTTGAAGCAATCTATGCAGCACCCTTTCACAATCGTCGTTCAACAGGCCCATTAGATGGGATGGAACAAAGTTACGATGAGATTTTGCGACTTTTGGATCGTTTAAATATTGAAGGTGATAGTTTAGTTTACAAAGGTGTGGGTCAATACGTTGGCCCACAAAAAAAAGCTGTTGATGCACTAGCGGTTGATGATCTCATCATGCGCGCACGAACTGGCACACCCGAAGATCCACTCTATATTGTTGCCATAGCTGCAATCAGCAATGTTGCTTCAGCAATTTTGAAAGCCCCCGACATTATCGACCGCATTGTCGTGGTTTGGTTGGGCGGGCATGTTCTAAATTGGCCAGACACACGTGAATTTAATCTAAGACAGGATATTGGCGGTGCACAGGTGTTGTTTGATAGTGGTGCTCCAATTGTATTAGTGCCATGCATGGGTGTTAGTTCCCATCTGCACAGCACTGTCCCGGAGATTGAACGTTACGTAGAGCCGCATGGCGACATTGGTGCTTTCTTGGCAAAGCGTTTTAAAAAACATAGTGACATACATAAAGGTTGGTCAAAGGCGATATGGGACATGGCTGCAGTTGCATGGGTGCTAAACGAAGAATGGGCTCCCAGCTATCTGATTTCGTCTCCGATCGTGACTGAACAGGCAACGTGGAGTTTCGATCCTTCTAGGCATCTAATACGGTACGTTTATCGAATTAACCGTGATGCAATCATGCAAGACTTCTTCCAAAAATTGGAAAATTTTTCTGGTAAGTGGTAATAGCATTTCGTATGTTCCGTGTTTGGTAAAAAAGCCTTATTTCATGCTCTTAAGTCTTTATTGCAAAGATGTATATTACATCTTAAAAATAGTCCAATGCCGAAGCATAGCTACATGATCCTCAAAATCATCTTGTAAAAGGACATCAAAATTAACGTACTCATTCCCTTTTCTTTCATAAACATCTAGTAAATGAGCTCTACCAGTTATAGTAGTACCTGCATCTACTGATTTAAGAAATTGTAGTTGGCTTCGAGTATGAACAGAATATGGAACAGAAAAATTGTGCCGCATTAGATCTTCAGGCCATGCGGCAATCCATGCAGGATGTAATTTTGGCACATCATCACCGAATAGAGCGTCTGAATTTTGTTGGTGACTCCATGAAAAATCACGTGCCATTGTTGGGTTTGTGCTTAATGTCTTAGTTCGCCAATCAGGATTTGCAATTAGATTATCATGTGTAATTTCAAGTTTTTCAAAATCTAAATTATCACTTTTTATTAAATCTGGAACCGAAAAATCATCACTCCAAACCGCCTTGCCCAAACCAACTTTTCCAATTACACAAGTGATGTTTTCTTGATTTACTATGGTCAGATCAAATTCACCATTGGAGTTACATTTTTCAAGAACTATTTTCATTTGATCACCAGGGTGGGTTGGTTTCTTAAATGAAAATTCAGCCCAGCCAATGTCTAACCATTCATCTCCTAGCGCGTCTAAAACCAAAGGAACTGACCATCCCCATACATCAACTCCTGTAACTAAAGCAGAGTGGAGCGGATTACGCGTGTTAACTTTATTTGCATTTGATAAAAATGCCTCAATGTTTAACTCATTCCTATTAATATCCATAATCTATCCATTCATGAACTTGTCAGCTCGATTACTTATCCTCCATAGGAATCTTATATGTACGGATCTCAATTTAGTGGTTTTAGGATCTCGAACTGCTCTGACTCAGGAAGATTTAAAAATTCTTCGAAAGTTATATAGAATTCGTCGATGGTATATCCAAACGCATTTTCAAAAGCTTTTTCTTTTCCAAGATAA
>PANZ01000015.1 GCA_002707835.1 Chloroflexota bacterium | reverse complement strand
CAGTTGGTATAGGTGGAACAACAGTTGGTATAGGTGGAACAACAGTTGGTATAGGTGGAACAACAGTTGGTATAGGTGGAACAACAGTTGGTATAGGTGCGACAACAGTCGGCATAGATGGGACAACAGTTGTAGCCGTGGCAGTAGCTACCTGATCTTTCGATATCGCTATCTCTTCACGCAATTCAATCAATTCATCAGAATCTGTAGTGCCAGTGCACGCAAAAGCACCTAAAATAATACATGTGAGCAACAAAAACTTTTTCATTTAGTTATCGTTGAAAATTTCATACCACAATCCTTAGAATTACATCAGAGTCTGGCGTAATTCTACAATCGTTTTAATTATACGGGGAACGCAACTAAGGAAGTCGTAGATTTAATACCCTCAATTGCTCGAATAGAATCCGACAACACTGTTGAAATTTGATTTAATTGTTCAGCTTCCAATTCAACAACGATATCGTAAGGCCCCATAACCTCATGAACACCAACAACATAGGGAAGTCCAATAAGTTGATTAGAGACGATTCTCTGCACAGGAGGATCCGTTACCACTAATACAAATGCCTTTACCATGATCTCCTACTTTCATCGCTAGTATATAAAAAAAAAGCCAAATAAGAATCAGTTTTATTTATGACACATAATCTTAATCTTAAAAAACGTTGAGCGTAGTCTTAAACAATCTAATAATTTATGGAATTATAAAATATCTTTGTTGATATTTAATGAACTAGACAGTAAAAGATTGTATAAACAAATATAAATATTCAGTACTGTAAATGTAAGAAATGAGGTTGATCGAATTGACTACAAATAAGGTAGAACAAGAAGTAATTGGATCGTATCCTAATAGTTACTTAACATTTGATCGTACTCCCCCCAGAAGGCCACAGTTATGAGTAACAATCTCGTCGTACGCTTCGCAGGTGAAGGTGGACAAGGTGTTGTTGGAGGCTCAGAGATTTTAGCTGCTGCCGCTGCAGCAGTTGGTTATCACATTCTTACATTTTCCACTTTTCCTTCACAAATCAAAGGTGGTCCCGCTTGGGGTCAAGCGCGTATCTCAACTGAAGAAATACTATCTTCCGGAGACGAGCTTGATGTATTAGTTGCTCTTAATCAATATGCCTATGATCACAATGTGGAAGAGCTCAGCAGTACTGGTTTTGTTGTCTATAATTCAGAAGAGTTTGAACTAGATGATCCGAGAGCGATCGGACTTCCAGCTGATCAGATGGCTCGAGATGCCGGAAACCCACGTGCCGCAAACATGATCGTTATTGGTGCGGTAGCACAATTAGCAGACTTTCCACTTGGCTACTTAGAAGAGTTCGTGACAAAACGATTCAGCAGAGGTCGACCAGGTGATGAACAAATAATTGAAGGTAATATCAAAGCCTTACATATGGGGGCCGAAGCAGCTAAAGAATTAGGGATGTCTCTTGACTCTCTTGAATCACCCAAATCAATTGAAGGGGAGCGAATCTTAATAAAAGGTTTCGAAGCTGCCTGTTTGGGAGCCATAGCCGCTGGCCTTGATAGTTTTATTGGATACCCGATTTCACCAGCTACAACCATGCTTGTTTACATGGAATCAAATTTGCATGGTTCCGATAAATTTGTAGGTCAGGCTAGCTCTGAAATCGAATCCATAGCCTCATTAATAGGGGCGGGGTTTTCTGGTAAGAAAGTTATGACTTCGACTGCTGGCCCAGGATTAAGTCTCATGGGCGAAGGATTAGGTTTGGCGTGGATGGCAGAAATACCGTTAGTAGTAGCAAATATTCAACGTGGTGGACCTGCCACTGGATTACCCACGAAAACTGAACAATCAGATTTGATAGTAGCAATCAATCCAGGCCATGGTGATATGAGCGTACCCGTCATCGCTCCTGGGACGATAGAAGAGGCATTTTGGGCTGCTGCTGATGCTGTCAATTGGGCTGAAAGGTATCAGGGACCAGTTATTTTACTGTCTGAAGCATCTATTGCTGAACGTCAACAAGATATTCTAAAGCCAGATATGTCCAAGCTTGTTGTTGAAAACAGATCAGTCTCTGATGGCTCTGAAGGCAATGAACGTTACAAGGGTGACGCAGTTTCTCCTTTCCCTGTGCCAGGAGGACCTGGAGCATATGTAGCAAATGGATCTGAACATGATGAACAAGGAGATACTACACATTTACCTGATGTTCATATCCGCATGACAGAAAGAAGATTCAAAAAGTTAGAATTGCTAATGGACGGTCATTATGAAGCTGAAAATACTGATTCTTCTATAGCATTACTTCCATGGGGTAGTTCTAAAGGACCAACTTACGCAGCGTTTCAATCGCTTCGTTCCAAAGGTGAAGATATTGCTTGGTACTACACAATGTACTTAAATCCTTTACCTACTGCCTTACTTGATGAATTACTTTCGAAAGATTTAGTTTTAGTCCCTGAATTGAGCTACTTAGGACAATTAGCACAAATCTTAAGAGCTAAGGGAATTAAGGCTGAACCCATTACGCAATACACGGGTCTGCCGTTCAAAGAAAATGTATTAGAAGCACGTATAACTGAAATTGTTCAGGAACGTGCTGGAAGGATGTTGGTTTCATGAGTAAGCGAAATCCTGAGTATGATTTTAAGTGGTGTCCAGGATGTGGCGACTTTGGTGTTAAACGTGCAGTTGAAGCCGCACTCACTGACCGAGCTGCTACTTTATCACAACCCATAGAAAATTCAGTAATTGTTGCAGGCATAGGCTGTTCAGGAAATCTTGTGCACTTACAGGAAGGACCTCAGCCATTTGGAATTCATGGCATTCATGGACGTACATTACCTATTGCATATGGATTAAAATCTAGTCGCCCAGACTTAAACGTATTAATCGTTTCTGGAGATGGTGATTTTTTAAGTATTGGTGCAGAACATATTGGTCCACAGGCAAAAAGAAATATCGACGTAACTGCAATCATCATGGATAACGGTGTTTACGGTCTCACTAAAGGACAGGCGTCTCCAACTACAGAAATAGAAGTGATTACGTCAACAACTCCATACGGAAAATTAGATGACCCAAGCAGGCCTTTAGAAACATACTTAGCAGCTGGTGTATCGTTTCTTGCTTCAACACTTTCAACACAAGTAAAAGCAATGCAACAATTAATTACAGAAGCCATGGAATATCCGGGGTTTTCTATCGTTCATGTACAATCACCATGTACAACCTATAATGATAATTATGCAGCGTTAAAAGGTAATGAAAAAGAAGGCATCCTACCAATGGCCTACCCCATAGAAGAAGGACATGATGCTGGTGACATCGATGCGGCATATCGACTAGCACGAGATAGTCGTATCCCAGTTGGCATAATCTACAAAAGAGAAGATAGTATCCCCGCACACGAACGGTTAGACCTTGCACGAGAACGCACTGGAGCTACCCAAAAATCTGTAGAAGAACTCTTCCAAACAATGGCAATATAGTTATGTCAAGTATATAGAGGGCAGTGCCATGAATAAACGCCATGTATCAGTAAGTGGCGTACGTTTGAAATTTGCATCTGCACACATGGCTACTTTAGGTAATGAGCTAGAGCCTCTGCACGGCCATAATTATTCTGTAAGTGTAAAAGTAGAAGGATCACTTACAAATGATTTTTGGGTAATAGATTTTTCAAAAATCAAAGGTATTACGCGTGATATCTGTGATCAGTTAGATCATAAATTCCTTCTACAAGCAAAATCCAATCTACTATCAAGTACACTTGAACAAGAGACATGGCATCTATCTTTCGACAATCGCGTTTATCAGCTCCCTCAAAGTGATGTTGCTGTGTTAGCAATCGAAAATACTACTGCAGAATTATTAGCAGAATGGATATGCCATCAAATCGATAAAGAATTACTGCACAATAAACAAGCAAACATCACTTTAATTACTGTCGAAGTTGAAGAAATGCCAGGTCAATCTGGCGGATTCCAATTGGAAAGATCTCTCATCGAGGACTAAATGCAAATCAATTGGGAATCGACAATTAATCAAATTTTTTCTGACGTATTGACATGCCCAAAATGTTCATTAGGTTTTTCAGAGTTGGTTGTTTCTTATTCACGACGCACTAGCCTTAACCAATATGCGCCTAGACATAGAGAATGCCCTCGTGGGAATGAATGCGAGGCAAGAAAGTTAATTACCCTTTGTGAAGCATGCTCAAACGAAGAGAATGTCCCGGGAATGAATGCGAATACTGATCAATTACTTGAAGCATACATTATAGATTGCCGCAGAGATCTAGAAGATGCATTAGATTATTTATCAGATCTATGGAGAGATGACATAGATCTAGAAATTAACAACTTAGAAAAAAGGTTAGAGGATGTTGATCCAAATACATATAAAGAAGAGGTCGCCTGGCGGGATAGACTTGAGGCAGAGTATCTTAGCTACCATAACGAATTTAGAAAACGAAAGATTCGTATTCCACACCCTGGTTGGAAATCAGAATATATAGAGGAAATACTATCTTTAGGGTATGAAACCAGATTAGGTAATTAGTTGGCAGTGGTAATTTCGCGTAATATTTTAGCCCCTATCACACTATTAATTATTATTACGGTGATCTCATTTTCTGCGGGTTTTTTATATAAATATCAACCTCAACAAGAAAAAATTAAACTAACGGTTGAAGCGCAAACTACAACTAAAAATCAAAATACGTTCCATTCTGGAATAATTACAAAAATAGAAGATAGTATTCTATCTATCAAAACTGAACCTTCAGTTAATAATCAACTAGATACACAAACGCTCGAGTTCTCATTACAGGGCCTAAGTATTGAACATTTGAAGCCATTGAATGATCTAATTCAACTTGAAGAAGGGATGCAAGTTGTAGTGGGGGGAGAACGTTACTATTCTGAAAAAATTATCAATGGTGTTGTCTTTTTTAAGGGAAAAGAAGAATGATAAATACCCTTCAAAAAAAACTAATCTTATACACATTCGTAATATTGTCTTTAATTGCTATAAGCACTGTCTTAGGAATGAATATCGGATCATCTTTGAGTTCACCTCAAATAGAATCTCTAATCATCGAGGATCCTTTATTATCTAACTCTCATCCTGTTGGT
Organism: Chloroflexota bacterium; assembly: GCA_002707835.1. Lineage (GTDB taxonomy): Bacteria > Chloroflexota > Dehalococcoidia > UBA2979 > UBA2979 > UBA6955. Next base: position 150,074 of record PANZ01000015.1, on the reverse strand, counting down.
ACACCTCTTTCAGGTGCAGGTTTCACTGGATTTGAAGCCGGTGGAATAACAGGGAAAGTTATTACTAGTGGTTCATTAACAGAAATTATTAGTAATGAAACCCCTCAAAAAATATTCTTAAGCAGCAATGGGCGTGAAAGTGTAATCGAATATCTAGGACCGGGAAAATTTTTTATCATCGAAAGAAATAAAAAATTAGTAGTTGGAGATCGAATTAGCATAAAAATAGAAAATGGCTCTCCCCAAGGGATTCTACGTATTACCCTTCCTTAGAGCTTCGATTATTGGTTTCTTCGCCACAGAATTCCAAATGAATACTAATGAAATAAACGACAACATACAAAGTATAACAATGCCACTCATTAGCGTTGTCCAATCAGTCTCTATTATGTATGAAGGTACAACAGGATCACCTCTATCAGTCACTGATAGAAATGACATCATAATATTTGCTATTTGACGCCCTAACAAAACACCGGCAGCTATACCAAGAGTAAAAATGGCACCCCATTCAATTAACATTGCTTTCAGTATTTGGACAGATGAAAAACCTATAGCCCGTAATGAAGCAAATTCAATCATTCGAGAGTAAGTACTCACAAGGACGGTAACCGCAAAAGCTAGAAATGCCAGTAATAATACTGCAGAAAATGCCACAGAGAGAATTCCACTACCTGATGCATGTAAAGTAGGATCCGAACGAGCTTCTTCTAATCGAGTACTTAATAAATATGGTTCATATGAATATTCAAAGGGGATTAAAGTATCATTTTCTTGTAATAAAGTAATTATTGATTGCTGATCACTTATAGAAGTATCAGAATCGAACTCGATCCATAGTTCATTTTGTTCAATGATTTCAAGATTACCTAAAGCAGCACCAGCTGTTCGAAGGTGATCATAATTAATAATAATAAACCCTTTTTCAGGATCCATTGTTGGGAACATGTTAGCTTCAGCACGAATGTTCAAAGGTAAAAGCACCTCATCAATGTTCGTTTCTGAAATAGTATTGACCGACGTACGAAATGATCCCAGAGCTTTATCATTCATAATAACTGACAAAGGAACCATCGGATCTATTGGTCCAATTACTCGCTTCGATGGAACAATAGCATGATTCCAATCCCATCGAGCTGCATGATTATAACTACGATGCTTATCCGATGTAATTGAAAAATTTTCTTCTTGTGTCCGTGCACCGTACATAACCCATCCATGTGAGCCTTCAAAATTTTCTATCACATGCTGATTATCATTTTTATCCACAGCAACAATGTCATCAAAATATAATGAACCACTAGTACGAAGTTCAGGAGTACGTTGATCGGCAATCATTAGACTAAGCAATTTTAGAGGAGGGATTAAATTTGTTGGGACAGAACCGGTAATTTTCTTCCATCCGAAACCTCCTCGAGGACTAGATAGCCCTGCTATTTCAAAATTACCTTCACTGTCTTGATATACAGCACGTATATATTGACGAACTCCATTCTCAGAGAGCCCTTCAGTGAATACAGATATTTGGATTTCTTCTGTCAACAGAGGCAAAGGTAATCCACCACCTGGTGGGACTTCTGATTCAAGAAGTCCCAGAAGATAATTCATAGTGAATTCTTCGTTACCAAAATCACCACGAAATTGCATCGATTTTTTTGCTTGATGTACATCAATTGCTAAAAAAGGAATTTCAGCGCCCCATGGAGTCGACATAATGCCTCGATGGATTAATGTTGCATCTTTCACTCCATCGATAGAGCGAATTTCATTCAATATACTATTTTTTTCCCAATGCGAAGGATCCGTGACAGTTGCTCGAAATTGAACACCATTATCGTAATGAATCCTCTCAATATACGATTTCTCTACTGTAGGCCCGTAAGATGCTGCGAACGTACCAACTGCAATTGACATTACCAATAACAACATCAAACGTGCATATACCCCAGGATCTCTTGTGGTTCTGTTTAATCCTATTGGAATAATCACACCTTTGAACAACATCAATGGTTTGATGAGAATTTTTAGTAATGGAGGGTAAAAACGAAGTAATAAACTGGCTACAGCTAAAGTAATAACAAAAGGAGTAAATAACAAAACAGGATCAGCCGACCAACCTCCTACGGAATCGGGATCAAATATGGTTTGTCTTTGATTTAATTGCCAAACCAATAAAACGGCTAATAAAACAAACAACATATCAAGATAATATTTCTGAAGAATATTTTTTTGTGAAGGTCGTATTCTGTCAATTCGTGAACTCAACACATTATTGGTTGTTAATAAAATCGCCGGAACTAAAAGAGCAATAAGTCCTAGTATTGCTCCACCAGTCGAGAATAAAAATGAATCAAATTCAATAATCGTTGGGAGGAAATCACCTTCACTAATTACATTAAATTGTGGTGTGAAACCTAGAAAAGCAATTGCCCGTTCCGCTAACAATGGTCCTAGAAATATTGCAGGCAAAACAAGTAATAGGGCACTCACAAATCCCAAACCAACTATTTGGAGATTATTCGCACCGCGTGTCACGTATAATTGTATTTCATTAAATTGACGATCTTGAAAAAGCTTAGAAACAACAACTAAGTAGAAAAATACAATTCCAACTACTTGCAACAAAATAAGAAATAATGGGATTTTTGAAAAAGATTGTGTGTTTCTATATTTTTCTAAAACAGAATCCAATTTACTTGTAGGAACAGCGACTAATCCTAATCCTTTATTAATATCATTTGTCCAACTGGAAAAATCATCAATTATGCGAGAAACATTTGAAATACTAATGCTCTTAACATCGGGAATAATTCCAACGCGTTGACGAACTGTAAGATCTGGCACTCCCAATGCCAAAATATTTTCTAGATGGTATTGACTTGTAATCAAGGGCATACCACCAAATTCTTCAGTAGCACGAGAAGTACCATAATCAGCATCGCGTGCTGAATACACACCTGAACGTGGATTAATTAGATTAGTTGATACATTCCAATCTCCGGGAGATTCTCTAAGTTGAGCGAATTGCCAACGTAAATCTTCAGCATTATTTGGCTTAATAAATCCAACAACTGAGGCTACAAAATAGCCACCAAGATTTAAAGTTGGTTCGCATGATTTTTCATCTTGTGCAATTTGGGCATCTTGAGATTTCTCTAAATTTTGACAGTCATCATGTTTCGGCAGGCTAAGTAGAATTTTATCGCTCAATTGTATGTGTTGTTGAAATCCATTAGGTAAAACAACTTCCAAATCTTTGCTCTCATTGCTAGGTAAACGTCCTTCAACAATACTCACATGGTCTTCAAAATTTGATGGCCAAATAAAAAAAACACCCCATGCATCTTGTTTTGAAGATTCTTTTGCAAGTTGAAATAGTGTCTTCTCTTCAGAAATATTATTATTCTCTGCCAACAAAGAAGCTGTGAGTCGATTTGAACGTATCTCAACAAATGTTTCTTCACTTAAATATGAGAATCTTGTAGATGTGACTCTCTCCAATGCATCCCGATATTTAATATCGCTTCTATCACCAAGTGAAAATCCTTCAATAGTTGTATAAGAAGCACGATCAATTGGGGCTGATAGATCTTTTTCTAATCGAAATCTAAGGCCTAAGTCGGACATTGTATTTGAATAAATAGGGACTGCTGCAAGTAAGGCTGCAGCAATCAAAACGCCAACCACAGTAACTAATGTTAGCAACCATTGTTCACGTGCTTGTCTAAGTGCAAAATATCGTCCCCAGAAAAATTTCATCATTATCGATATATTAAGTCTTATACTGAGTTAAGTCCTTGTTCTTTACCTGGTTTTTTGGATACTCTATTGCGATCTAATTATGATTTACTGGTGCGCATTGAATTGCACTGCTAATTTATGTTACAGCAAATTTAAATATTATTACAAATTAGACTGGAGGAGATATGCCTGCATCTTGGGGTGATTACGAAGAAATTGCATCACATATTTTTAAGTTTACATCTGAAGCAACACGTTCAGATTTTCTAGATATATGTTATGCAAATGATATCAGTGATGATGTTGTGGATGGCTTTGATGCGCTTCGTGAGGGAATTATGTTTCATAATGTTGATGAAGTAAAAGCAGCCTTAAATGAAATAGGGCAATTGTCAGACTAAAATGCCATTTAATCTCGATCAACATAATGAATTACTCGAAACATGGGGAAAGGAATTCCTCAATCAACAGCCCTGGGTAGAATTTAGTGAGCGCATATCGCTTTTTATCGTTTCACCTGGATCAAAATGGAATTTATCACTAACACCGGAAAATTCAATTGTCTGGTTAATTGTTGATCGGGACACTATACAATCACTACCACGCACGCTTAGTTCAAAATTGTTAAAAACTTCTATTGTCGTAGAAGAACATCATGATCTTAATTCCAACCTAAATATATCTCTTTTTATTTTTACTTTGGAACATCTAGAAAACACGCTCGAAAGAGTAGGTCGTAGTGAGATGGAAACACGGTGGCATCTTTTAGGTTCATCAATAATTTCAGATAATTTACTAAGACATGATGCATTGATTGCCAAAGCAAAGATGGTGCCTTCTGAAGGGTTAGAACGTGCAACACGTTTACTATGGCATGAAATTAACTCTACTGCACAAGGACTATGGACTTTAGCTCATGCACCTGAAAGTGGTTCCCTTACGCTAAGTGAATTCTTAACAAATATAATACGTCTATGCTGTTTAATTGATTATGGTTCTTCCCCGCCAGTTGAAGAGTTAAATTCAATCTCGCAAGAAACACGTTTGGGACAAAGACTTGGAAAATGGTTTCAAGATGTCGAAATGGCTATCAGCAAAAATCCTGAAGCTGGCAAACGAATCATCTACTCGCATTCCCAGGTCATTGAAGAAATTCGAGACATGCTTAACGAGATATATCGTGGACGTGAATGGATTAATAATCCTGCAGCAAATAGAATGCCTGTCCGAACACGCGTCTAATTAAGCTCCGAAAAATTCACGAATCAAACGGTCTCTTAATTCAGCAATACCCCAATTTTCTGTCGCAGAAATGTAATAATAATCTCCATCCAAATTATCCAAATGCGGGATAGGCAATCTATCCAAATCATTTTCTGCAATATTCGTAATTATCCCTTCATAAACCAAAAGATCTGCTTTATTAAGTACTGTAATTATTGGAACATCTGAAAGTCCAAGTTGCCCCAAAGTATCTAATACTGTTTCATATTGAGATTTCATTGCAGTAGTCTCTGAATCAACTACGTGCAAAAAAAGATCAGCATTAGTTAATTCTTCTAATGTAGCTCTAAATGCTGATATCAATTGTGTAGGTAATTTTTGCATAAATCCTACAGTGTCTGTAACCAATATAGATTCACCATTCTGTGATCCAATACGTCGTGTAACAGGATCTAATGTCGCAAAAGGGGCATCTGCAATTAAGACATCTGCCCCTGCCAAAGATCGTAATAAAGATGATTTACCTGCGTTTGTATAGCCTATTAAGGCGATACTTGGCATACCATATCGATTCCTTCGGCTACGTTGTTGAGTGCGTTGTTTTCTTACGTTTTCTATTTGCTGTTTTAAGCGTGATATCCGTGAACCAATTAAACGGCGATCCGTTTCTAATTGAGTTTCTCCTGGTCCCCGAGTACCAATAGCCCCTTCTGTCCTTTCTAAATGTTGCCATTGCCCTCTTAATCGAGGTAATAAATATTCATGTTGAGCCAATTCAACTTGTAACGAAGCTTCACGAGTATGAGCTCTGCTCGCAAAAATATCTAATATCAAAGCAGAACGATCTAATACTTTTACTTCCAAAATATTCTCAATATTTAATTGCTGTGATGGACTGAGTGGTTCATCAAACACCACCATATTGTATTTAGATGCTTTACGTGCTTTAGCGATTTCTTCTAATTTACCTATCCCAATATAAGTAGCAGGGTCTGGTTTTTGGCGTCTTTGAATACTAGTACCAACTACAGAACCTCCAGCAGTTCTAATAAGCCGAGATAATTCTCGCAGTGACTCATTAAGAGGCATCCCATTTTGACCAAAGATATCAACGCCAACTATATATGCACGTTCACGAAATCGTGCAGTGCTATACGATCCTTTTGGGCCTTTTGATTGAATAATAAGGTTATCTTCACTATTAAGTGTTGATTGAGATTTATGCTTACGTTTACGGGGAATTAGTAAGTCCTTTCAGTCATTTTGTTGATGCAAACTCAGAAAGTCTCGATAAAGCTTCATCCAACCGTTCATCAGCGATTGTCAGGCTTATGCGAATATAACCTTCCCCTGAAGAACCATATGAAGATCCTGGAGTCACTACAACTCCCGTTTGTTCAACTAATTGAGCTGCATAATCACCAGAATTCGATTCACCTTCAGGTAATTTTGCCCATACATATAATGATGCTTTGGGGGTGTTCACTTTTAAACCAAGATCACGTAAGACTTTTAACACTTTATCTCGTCTAATCTGATAAATCTTATTATGTGCGGTAATACTGTCACGAGGATCATCCATTGCCGTAATCGCCATTTGCTGAATGGCTTGTGGCACTCCACTATCCATATTGCTCTTCACTCGTGTCAATGCATCAATAACAGTGGCATTTCCTACAGCCATAGCAATACGCCAGCCAGTCATATTAAAGGTTTTTGAAAGTGAATTAAATTCTATAGCAACATCTTTTGCTCCATCGATTTCTAAAATTGATGGAGCAATATAATCATCGAAAGTTACATCAGCATAAGCAAGGTCATGAGCGATCAAAATACCAGTTGAATGGGCCCATTCAACTGCTTCTTCAAAAAATGCTTTTGTTGCCACAGCACCAGTGGGGTTATTAGGATAATTCAGCCACAAAATTTTTGATTTTTCAATGACCTCCTTATCAATTTTTTTCAAATTTGGCATCCATCCATTTTCTTCTTCAAGTGGTAAACGTATTGACGAACCTCCAGCAAACATCGTTGCAATTTCATATACGGGATATCCAGGGTCTGTAATTAAAGAAACATCACCGGGATCGATAAAGCATAAAGGTAAGTGTGCAATACCTTCCTTCGATCCAATCAAAGATACGATCTCAGTCGAAGGATCGAGAGCAACATTATGTCTATTAGAGTACCACCGAGCTACAGCTTCTCTAAATTCTGGTAACCCTTCAGATTCGGGATATCGATGATTTTCAGGTGATGAAGAAGCATTATTTAAACTCGCCAAAATGTGTTCAGGTGTAGGTAAATCAGGGTCACCTATACCTAAAGATATGACATCAATACCTTGTTTTTTTTTCTCTTCAATCAACCGTGAAATAGCTGCAAATAAATAAGGTGGTAATTGTTCAACTCGTTCAGCAAATTTCATAAAGATCCCTTCGAAAGATTAAACTAATTATCGCCAATCACCAAAACGTGCTTTTACACCTGATGCTGATCGTCGCTCTTCTTGTTTGGCCAGGTTATATTCTTCGTCAGTAGAACGACGATATTCCAAACCACCGATAACAGGACGAAAACCTAAATCAGAACAAGTACGCAATGCATTCTTTATATCTGGTCGTACTTTTATAGTGGCACGTCTTGCATCTTGAGTAGTCAATTGATATGCAGCAGCCGACAACAACAATGATTTGTACCCTTCATCTTCAAAATGAGCATCAACCGCAACTTCAAAAACTTCACCTGATCCTGAAACTACAGGTCCATTAATTGCAAAACCTACTACTTCACCATTACGTTCTAATGCTCCAATCCAAGTTTGGTTTTCGAGATAATAATCAAAAGTAGCTGGGCTAGTAGTTAAGTCACCATATGAATTAACCCAAATTGAATACATTTTTTCTACATCATCATCTGTTGCATGGCGCATAATTACATCGTCAGGAAAATCAGGAATATCTTCAGGATCTAGGCCTGGGTTTTCCATATTCATCCACTCCGCAAAAAAATAAAAATTTGCATCTTGTAACAGTGGTTGAATCCAATCACGATTCTGAAATTGAACCAAATCTAAAGCAATAAAATCAACATCAGCATCAGCAATCTCAGGTTTCAATTCTTCAAACATCGGCGAAAAATGCTCTCGCATAGTATTTATATCTTCAAATGCCCAATGCACAGTTAACTGACCTTTTTCTTGAACTATTGCCATCTGTGCAAAGTCAGTATCTATGGAAGTAACTCCTTTAGAATCAATAAGTTTCTTCCATTCATTTTGACTTTTTGGGGTATTACGGATCAACATTGAAGATCCAATTTCTTGCGTCATACTTCCCAACCTCCTTCGAATACTTTTGTTACGGGACCGGTAAGAAAAATCGAACCTTCACCATCCCATTCGATGTTTAAGGTTCCTCCCGGAAGTTCTACATTCACTAGATTATCAACAAAACCACGTGTATGGGCAGCAGCTACAACAGCACAGGCTCCTGAACCACAAGCGAGTGTTTCTCCAACACCTCGTTCCCATACTCTAACTGTTAAATTAGATCGATCCATTACATTTACAATTTCAAAGTTTGTACGATTCGCAAAAAGCTGATTATTTTCAACTAACGGGCCAATCGATGTCAGGGGATAGTCAGCAACTTCAGTTTCTATAAAGCTGATAGCATGAGGGTTCCCCATCGATACCAAATCCATATTTACAACTACGTCATCATCGCTAACCAAAATGCCCATGTTTTGAACTGGAGGGGGACGATCAGTTTCTACTCCAACGCTCAAAGGGTCAAAGTCAGGTTCAGCAAGCTCAATACGCACATATTCTACAAATCCATCAGTACCTACAGTAGATTGTGTGTCTACCATTCCACTCAGAGTTTCAACAGTTAGAGAACCATCTATATCGTTACAAAGTTTTTGATCAAGACAGTATTTCACAAAACATCGAATACCATTGACACACATCTCAGGTTCTGATCCATCAGCATTAATTATCTGCATCCGCATATCAGCGTTTTCTGAAGGCAAGACTAATATAATACCATCAGCCCCTACCCCAAGATGACGGTCACACATTTCGACTGCCAATCGTGACCAGTCATGTTTTGCATACATGTTCGCATCTGGATTAGTAACAAAGAAATCGTTACCAGCACCATGCATTTTCCAAAAAGATATATTAGTCATGCTTTTATCGTACGTGTTTTCCCACTATGTGCTCAATAGCAGAGAGAACAGATTTTGGATTATTTCCTTCAACCCATTTAATTACAGAATTGTCTTTTCTGAACCAAGTATCTTGCATTCGAATAAGTCTATGCGTGTCCAATTGAGTCAATTCGATAGCTTTTTCTTTTGAAATAAGACCCTTAATGTAATCTTTGGATTGAGCATAACCTATCGATTTTAGTGCTTCAAATTCAGTACCGTATTCTTTAATTAAATTATTTGTTTCTTCAATTAAACCAATTTCATACATCAATTCTGCACGTCTGTCAGCACGATCATATAAATCAGAACGATCCCAATCTAACCCGATAATATTCCATGAGAAATCAGGAGGAGTCTTCATTAAAGGTTGCACAGGCCTGCCTGTGAAATGGTTTATTTCTAAGGCGCGTATTACACGACGTATGTTTCGATAATCAATTCTATCTGCAGAAGCATTGTCGATTTGACGGAGTTTTTCATGCAAAACATTCGCACCTTCTAATTCTGCAATTTTTTCTAAATCTGATCGAAATTCTGAATCAGGAGGCACAGAAGGAATTTTTAAGCCATCTAGAAAAGACCATGCGTATTGTCCTGTCCCAGCAAGAAGTAATGGAATATGGTTGCGACTAAAAATATCATTAGCGGCTATTGCGGCCCTTCTTAACCATTCTTCAACAGTCCAAGGATCATTAGGCTCTACTATCGCAATTAGGTGGTGTTTAACTGCACTCATTTCATCAATAGTTGGAGCAGCAGTCCCTATAGACATTTTTTTCCGAATTTGACGAGAATCTGCAGAAATTACTTCAACCGGATAATGTTTTGCTATCTCAACTGCAATAGATGTTTTTCCAGAGGCAGTAGCGCCAAAAAGAGCAATTAGATGGCGATTAATATTAGTCATTTAAAGTATTATTATACAAATGCAGTACAAATCTCCGCAAAATTAGTTGCTTCCAATGATGCACTCCCCACTAGTAAACCATCAATATCTGTAAAATTAGAAAATTCAGCAGCATTCGCAGCATTTATCGATCCACCGTATTGAATTCGAATATTCTTAGCAGTTAAAGAGTCAAAGCGTGATTGTATAATTTCCCTAATAAGTGCACAGGACTCTTGAGCTTCTTCTGGATGAGCTGGCTCTCCAGTACCTATAGCCCAAACTGGTTCATAAGCAATAACTAAATCTAAAGGGATTTTTTCAAAATTATTAAAGGATTCTTCAATTTGTATACGAAGCTTTTGAGCAGTCTCTTGCGCTATACGCTCATGTCTTTGCTCACCTATAGCTAATACAGGTGTCAATCCAGATTCAATAACTGCAAACAGTTTTTTATTGATTTCGGAATCTTCTTCACCAAAATGCAGTCTACGTTCTGAGTGTCCAATCAAAACATAGTCAACAATATCGACAAGCATGTGAGAATTTATTTCACCAGTAAAAGGTCCATCTGTTTCCCAATACACATTTTGTGCACCTAACATTAGTTCAGTATCCTTAAGCATTTTTTTTGCTTCAGTAAGCCACATAAAAGGTGGAAAGAGAACAATTTCTGGCAATTCTAAATTACCTAATTTTTCATTCAGCTCACTAAGTAATAAAAAAGAATCCGTTTGGTTAAGATTCATTTTCCAATTACCACCAATAATAGGTTTGCGTTCTCGCAATATTTTGACCGATCTAGTGCTGTTACTTATCAGGCAATGCTTCGAGTCCTGGTAAAATTCTTCCTTCCAGCAATTGTAACGAAGCTCCTCCACCTGTCGAGCAATGAGATATATCTTCAAGCACTCCTGCACGATTAATTGCTGCGGCAGTTTCTCCACCGCCTACAACTGTAGTTACGTTCTGTAAATCTGCTAATATTTTTGCTACTGCTAATGATCCAACATCAAAAGGCTCTCTCTCAAAAAAGCCCATGGGGCCATTCCATGCAATAGTACTCATTGGTGCTAGGGCTGCACGGAAATCATCAATGGTTTCCGGTCCAATATCTAAAATACGAAATTCAGGAGGTATCCTATTAACCGAAACTGCTTCAATAATTTCCCCTGAAGGATCACTAATCACAACATCACGAGGCAACACTAATTTTAAGTCATCTCTTTCTGCTGCTTTACGCATAATTAAAAAAGCATCATCAATTCGATCATGTTCAGCCAAAGAACCACCTATATCAATACCTTGAGCCGCAAGAAAAGTATTCGCAATCCCTCCACCAACACAAATAACATCTGCTCTATCACTCAAAAAACTTAAGATAGATAATTTTTCAGAAACTTTGGCACCACCCAAGACTAGTCCTAAAGGTTTTTGAGGATCGTCTGTTACTTTTGTCAAATATTCAACTTCACGCTCCAATAGTAGACCGGTAACACCAGGTATATATTTCGGCACACCTACTACGGAAGCATGCGCACGATGTGCAGTTCCAAAAGCATCACTTACATAAATATCTGCCAAACTAGCTAATTGTTGTGCAAATACATCATCATTGTCTTCTTCTTCTGCGTGAAAACGAACATTTTCCAGAAGCAGCAATTCTCCTGGTTCAAGTGCATCAGTATCATCTTGTGCTTGAGGACCAATACTGACAGGACAAGCTTTTACCACAGTACCTAAGAGTGAAGAAAGATGCTTTGCAACCAGATCATTACGCAGTTCTTCAACAATTTGCCCAGCAGGTCTACCACGATGAGAACAAAGGATTATTCGCGCACCTTTATCACGAAGATATTGAATCGTTGGAATTGATTCACGGAGGCGATGATCGTCTAATATGCGATCTCCCGAAAATTGAACATTGTAATCAACTCTAAGAAAAATTTTCTTGCCATAGAGCTCAATATCACGAATGCTTTTCTTATTCATTTTCACCCTTCACATTGGGGATGTATGGCCAAGTATTTAATCAAACAAAATACTATTCGCAAATGCTACTAATCGATCTCCACACAAGCAACGAAAATCCATAACAAAATGAGTTAAGTAGTTCGACCAACAGCAGCTTCAGCAAAAGATTGAAATTGTTCCAGCATATTTCTTTCCAAACCAATGTCTTCTAATTCTTTGAGGGCTAATAAATTCTCTTCCTTAGCACGAAGTTCAGTAAGTTCTTTAGCACCAGTTTTTTCAATCAAAGTTGAAATGTATTCAACATCGTCATCAGAAAACTGTTCTTTTTTATAAATCGATACCAGATTTTCATCACCAGCTTCAAAAGCCATGATGACTGGATATGTCATTTTTTTAGAACGAATATCATCACCTACTGGTTTTCCTGTAATTGTAGGATCACCCCAAATGCCAAGTACATCATCAATCATCTGAAAACTTATTCCGATATGAAGCCCTGCACGATGTAAGGAATCTATTGTTGGAGAATTCGCATCTGCAATAACGGCACCAATAGACAAAGGCGCAGCGAACATAGCNGCAGTTTTTCCCAAGGCCATTTGTATATATTCATCANTAGAGACATCATCTCTAGTTTCAAAAGTAATATCCAGNTATTGACCTCTCACAAGTGAAATACAAGCTTCATCTAAACGTTTAGTAGCTTCTAAAATATTTTGNATTGAAATGCCATGTCGGTCCAAACGCAAAAGTGCATTGCGACCCAAAATAAACATTCCGTCACCAGTATTAATAGCTTGAGCTTGATCTACAACTGTCCACAATGTAGGTCGATTACGTCTCGAATCACTCTGATCTTCAATATCATCGTGCAATAACGAAAAATTATGTATTAACTCAATAGCTGCTGCCGCTGGTAAAGCTTTTTCAATATCGCCTCCAGACAGTTTAGTTGCTAACAACAAACCTGTAGATCGAATCATCTTTCCCGGTGAAGATTCAATTGGTAAACCCTTATCATCTTCCCAACCAAGGTGATATCGCATCCATGAAAAAAGACCTTCTGAAGAATATCCGATGATCGATTTCATTTCCTCAGTAATAAGTGATTTATAGTATTCCGTATCGTNTATAAAACTATTCATTCTTTGAACGTATCTTTTGGTCTATAAGATCTAATTTTTGCAAGCGTCGCTCATGCCGACCACCTTCAAAATTTGCATTTCGGAAAGCCATTACAATTTCAAGAGCAGCACCTCGCCCTATAGCCCATGCACCCATAGCCAAAACATTACAATTAGTATGCTCNCGAGCTCTTCGTGCAGAAAAAGTATCATGGCATAGTCCGCAGCGAANACCTTCAATTTTATTAGCNACTATTGAAGGTCCAACNCCATTCGAACAAATTAAAATTCCAAAATCATGTTCACCNCGTGCTACTGCAATAGCAAGAGGTTCNGCAATATCAGGGTAATCACAAGATTCAAGTGAATCCGTTCCGTAATCAATCACTTGATCATCAATTTCTCGAAGTTCATTAATCAAAATTTGTTTTAATTCAAAACCTGCGTGATCCGAACCTATTGCAATATTCAATTTACCCTCCCTCTTTAATTCATTTTACTAAAGAGACAACAAAAGCTAATAATATCATTCAATTTGCAAATCACTTAAATCAATGGGACCTTGTCGTAAAATTTTATATGGATACGATGTGAGATCTACTACAGTGGATGGGTCAGATTCATTTAATAATCCACCATCTAACACTACAAGCTTTTTACCAAACATTTTTTCAACCTCATCAGCGTTTCTGGCAGGTTCGGATCCATGGATATTTGCACTAGATACAGCAAGGACACCACCACATAACCTTAGTATTTTTTTGGTTAAGTCATTATCTGGTTGCCTGATACCTATGGTATTGGTCTCAGTAATTACTGGAAAAACAAAACCAGCAGTTTCATGTACTTGTACAACTGCAGTGAATGCTCCTGGCCAATAATTTTGGACATGCGTTAATATTTCAGAGGATATTAGATATTGAGAAATAGAGGAAAGTTCATCAAAAAGCACAGCTATCGGTTGTGCTTCAGGTCGGCCTTTTAAGGTTAATAATTCATCAATAGCAGTATTGTCAGTAGGTAAAGAAGCTAAACCGTAGACTGTATCAGTAGGTATTGCACACACACCTCCTGAAGAAATAATTGATGCGATTTGATCGATTTTTGTTTTTGGTAAAATAGTCAAAACAACCTCAAATCATTATTGAATGTAACTGTACATTGACCAAATCAATCTTGCTAGATAATCTCAATTAACAACCACTCCTCTGGAAAAGAACACCATGACGGAAACGGATAATCGTACTAACAGTAATAGCATCACTCAAACTGACAGTACAGATCACAACCAAGCACCTCGAGAGAATAGCCATCAATCAGAGATGGTATTAATACTCGATTACGGCTCACAATTCTCTATGTTGATTACTCGGAGAATTAGAGAACTAAACATCTATTCAGAATTAGTTCCATGGGATGTAGATCCTGTAGAGCTTTCATATGACAACATTAAAGCAATCATTCTCTCTGGGGGGCCAGCATCTGTTTACGACGAATCTGCACCCGATTTACCAGAATGGGTTCTAGAAACAGATACTCCCATACTTGGTATATGTTACGGCATGCAAATCCTTGCACAAAAACTTGGAGGTACAGTTAGCTCTGCTGATAACCGAGAATATGGTCATGCACTAATTGATACAAATAGTGGAGATCAAAAACTATTCAAAAATCTTCCAAATTCTCTCTCTGTATGGATGTCACATGGAGATCAGATCACTGAATTACCTCCTGATTTCAAAGTAATTGCTAAATCACAAAATGCACCTATCGCAGCAATTTCTGATTCCAAAGATCGTTATGGCATTCAATTCCACCCAGAGGTAGCGCATACCCCACAAGGAACAGATATTCTTAGAAATTTTCTTTTCGATATAGCTGAATGCTCTGGCAATTGGACCGCCTCATCATTTGTTGAAGACACAATTACAGAAATTAGAAATACGGTGGGAAATCAAAAAGTGATATGTGCTCTTTCAGGTGGCGTTGATTCTGCAGTTGCAGCAACATTAGTCCATAAGGCTATCGGAGATCAACTTACATGTATTTTCGTTGATAATGCCTTATTAAGACATGGTGAACCTGAACGAGTTGTTTCCACTTTTAGAGAACACATGGAAATCAATCTTCTACACACTGATGCAAAAAATCAATTTCTAGAAAATTTACAAGAAGTCTCAGATCCAGAGCAAAAAAGAAAAATTATTGGCGAAACATTTATTCGAGTCTTTGAACAAGAATCTTCGAAATTAGGAAATATCGATTTCATAGTTCAGGGAACTACCTACCCTGACGTGGTTGAATCAGCATCATCAGGTAGTGGTTCGACTGTAAAAATAAAAACTCACCATAACGTAGGCGGCCTCCCCGAAGATATGCATTTCCAACTCATTGAACCCTTACGAAACTTGTTTAAAGATGAAGTCCGGAAAGTAGGTGTCGAGCTAGGATTACCGGAAGAGATGGTTTTCAGACAACCTTTTCCAGGGCCAGGACTTGCAATTCGTATAATAGGTGAAGTTACCAAAGAAAAATTAGATATTCTACGAAAAGCTGACTGGATCGTAATGGATGAAATTAAAAATGCTGATATCTACTATGATCTTTGGCAATCGTTTGCTGTCTTGACGGATACCAAAACTGTCGGTGTACAAGGAGATCATCGTACCTACGGATTTTGCATAGCTTTAAGGTGTGTAACTGCAGAAGATGCAATGACAGCCGATTGGGCCAAACTTCCTTACGATTTACTAGGAACAATTTCTAGTCGAATAGTAAATGAGGTACCTGAAGTAAATAGAATTGTGTACGACATCACCTCTAAACCACCAGGGACAATCGAATGGGAATAAATGTATTAATCGTCGGAAGCGGAGGACGTGAACATGCGATTGCATGGAAACTAGCACAGTCCTCTAAGCTAAAGAAATTATGGGCAATACCGGGAAATACAGGAATTGATAATTATGCGGAGACTGTTGATATACAAGAGACAGACATCGATACAATTTGTAAATTTGTTGAGGACAAGGCAATCGATTTAACAATCATTGGTCCTGAAATCCCATTAGCTGCAGGAATTACTGATATGTTGACTTATCAAGGATTCCGTGTGGTTGGACCAACAAAAGCAGCCGCACAATTAGAAACCTCCAAAAGCTTCGCAAAAAAAATCATGCGCGAAAACAACATTCCAACAGCACATTCTGAAACATTCACAGATGCCACCTTAGCAAAAGAATATGTCAATCAACTAGACTCTTTAGTTGTAATTAAAGCTGATGGTTTAGCAGCAGGAAAAGGTGTTACTGTCTGTGACAATTTAGAAGAAGCAGAAACAGCGATCAAAAAAATTCTAATCGAGAAAGCATACGGTGACGCTGGGAAAAAAATATTAGTTGAAGAAAGAATGTTTGGACGCGAAACATCCGCTCATGCATTTACTGATGGTATCAACGTAAAACATATGCCATTTTCATGTGATCATAAACCTGTCTACGACAATAATTTAGGTCCTAATACTGGCGGGATGGGAGTATATTCTCCACCCACATGGCTAACAGAAGAAATTAAAAAAGATATTGAACAAAATATTACTGAACGTGCAATTAAATCTATGGCACAAAATGAAACGCCTTACACTGGAATACTTTATCCAGGGTTGATGCTTACAGAAACAGGACCAAGAGTAGTCGAATTTAATGCACGTTTTGGAGATCCTGAAACTGAAGTGTTACTTCCTAAATTAGAAACTGACTTACTAGAAATTTTTGATGCAATTGGAGATAAACGATTGTCTGAAGTTAAAGTAGAATGGAATGATAATGCATCTGTTGGGGTAATTTTAGCATCTGGTGGATATCCAGATTCTTATGAAATTGGAAAACCTATCCATGGATTAGAGAATATTGATTCAAATGTTCAAATATTTATGTCAGGTGTTATGAGCGACGATAACGATAATCTATATACTGCTGGAGGCCGAGTTTTATGTGTTGTAGCAAGCGGAACTTCTATCGATGAAGCTCGTGAACTTGCTTATTCCAATGTAAATCGAATTTCTTTTGAAGGAATGCATTATCGAACTGATATAGGCTCTGTATTGTAAAGTACCGTTACAAGGAGTAATTAATGATAGAACGTTACAGCGTCCCTGAATTAACAAAAATTTGGTCTGATGAAAATAAATTTCAGACATGGTTACGTGTTGAAATTGCTGTTGTGCAAGCATGGGGAAATGCAGGTGTTATATCACAAAATGACGTTCAATTAATTACTAATAATGCGAAAATACATGTTCCCGATATAATGCAATACATCGATGAAACACATCATGATGTTACTGCTTTCCTTAGATCAATTTCTGACTCTCTTGGCTCTGAATCAAGATGGGTACATTATGGATTAACGAGTAATGATGTATGGGATACTGCCACATGCCTTCAATGGATTGAGACTATTGATTTTCTCACATCGCAATCAATCGATCTGAGAAATATGATTATGCAACGTGCTAAGGAGCACAAAAATACTGTATGCATCGGTAGGACTCATGGAATTCATGCTGAACCAACTACATTCGGACTAAAACTACTTGTCTGGGTAGAGGAATTACAACGCCATATTGAACGTTTGACTTTAGCCAGAACACAAATTGCTGTAGGACAAATGTCTGGTCCAGTAGGAACACATGCATCTGTCCCTCCAAGTGTAGAATCTGAAGCCTGTAATCTTCTAGGTCTAAATGTTGCCCCAGTAACTACACAAATAATTCAACGTGATAGACATGCTTTCCTGCTGTCTGTCATAGCAGGAATAGGATCTTCCTTAGAAAAATTTGCTACCGAAATTCGTGGATTACAACGTACTGAAGTTCGGGAAGTAGAAGAGCCTTTCTCTGAAGGATCACAAACTGGATCATCTTCAATGCCGCATAAAAGGAATCCTGAATTATGTGAAAGAGTTTGTGGATTAGCTAGGACATTGCGAGGTTATTCGACTGTGGGGTTAGAAAACGTTAATTTGTGGCATGAGCGTGATATTTCACATTCTGGCGCAGAAAGAATTATTTTTCCAGACAGCAGTGGACTTCTCGCGTATATGTTAAAAATTTTCACCGAAATAATGACAGGGCTTGTAATTTATCCAGAACGAATGAAAAAAAATATTGAACAGACAAAAGGATTGATTTTTTCTGCAAAAACTTTAAATGCCCTGTTATTGTCAGGACTAGCCAGAGAAAATGCCTACAAAATTGTTCAAAGTCATGCAATGGATGCTTGGCATAATGATCTAGATTTTAGAGATTTAATAAAAAGCGATCCTGTAATTAATACTAATTTACCTCCAGGTGAATTAGATAATTTATTTAATATTGAAGACTATCTAACTCATATTGAAGACTCATTCTTAAGAGTTGAAAAACTTGGATATTTATAGTGCCTATTGAACAAACTCCGATGTTGGCTACTGCACTACCCGGTCTCAAACTTCTCCATCAAGGGAAAGTACGTGATATTTATGAACTTCCAGAAAACCATATTCTTTTGGTTGCTACAGATAGAGCATCAGCTTTCGATGTAGTATTACCTACAGGGATTCCGCATAAAGGAGAAATTCTTACACAAATTTCTGCGTTCTGGTACGAACAAACTTCTGATGTAATCCCTAATGCTTTTATATCAGTACTAAATGAACAAATAGCCTATAAATTTGGAATACAATGCACACCAAACTACTTCGGTAGATCTATGATTATGAAAAAAGCCGAAGTACTCAAAGTTGAAGCAGTTGTTCGAGGTTACTTATCGGGATCAGGATGGATTGAATATCAAGAAAAAAGCTCAATCTGTGATATTGAGCTCCCTGCTGACTTACTAGAAAGTTCTCAACTCATAGAACCTATTTTTACCCCAACAACTAAAGCAGAACCACCAGCACATGATGCTCCTATCAACTATGAACAGGTAGAACAATTACTCGGTAGTGAAATTGCAAATGCAGTAAAGCTGAGAGCACTGGCATTATATCGTTATGGATCACACTATGTTGCGCAAAAAGGGTTAATCATTGCGGATACAAAATTTGAGTTTGGAATACTTAATGATGAAGTAACTCTAATTGATGAGGTGATGACACCTGATTCTTCTCGATTCTGGTCAAGTGAGAAATATTTTCCAGGTAAAAGTCAGCCATCTTTCGACAAACAACCACTACGTGATTATTTGAAAAATTTAGATTGGGATATAGAACAATCAGCACCTGAATTACCAGAACAAGTAGTAGATTCTATGTCAGAGCGATATCTAGAAGCCTATAAAATTATTACAGGACACAATCTCTAATAGTGAAGGATAAATATATGATTTCATACATAGCCCGCATCAAAGTAACTCTCAAAGAATTAGTTAACGACCCTCAAGGATTAGCCGTAGAAGATGGATTGAAAACTTTGGGGTTTGAAGAAATAAATAATGTCCGAATTGGAAAATACATAGAAATTAATCTTAATGCACCTAATGAAGATATAGCACGAGAGCAATTGAACGAAATGTGCAAAAAATTATTATCAAATATAGTTATTGAGAACTACGAATTTGAATTAGAGCAAACTATCTCATAAAGATCTGAGAACTATTTTTCATCAAGAAAATTAAGTATTGTTTGGTGAATTAATCCATTTGTACTTATACAATGTCCTGCTGTAATCACCGCATTGCCACTATCATCAGTTAGCAAACCACCCGACTCTTCAATGATAATTGAGACAGCAGCAATGTCCCAAGGTGAAATCTCGCCTTCAAGCATAACTTCTGCTGACCCTTCTGCTACAAGGCAGTGTCCCNAAAAATCTCCAAACCCTCTTGTACGCCAAGCAGAACGTAACAAAATATCGACATTCGGCCATTTATTCAAAGTTAAAGAATATGAACCATACAAAATTTGTGCATTAGTTATGTCTTTAATATTTGAAACAGAAATTCGCATTTCATCACGTTCATGTGATGAAAGATCACATCGATATGCACCTTTACCTTTACTTGCCCACCAACGAGTACCCAGNGCAGGAGCGGAAATAACACCATCGGTGATAATGCCATTTCTTTCTAGAGCAATCAAAGTTGCCCAAATGGGCAACCCGCGAATAAAACCATGCGTACCATCAATAGGATCAATAATCCAACGAACATCAGATTCATTTTGGACAAATCCTGCTTCTTCACCCAGTACAGAGGCAAGAGGCATTTTTTCAGCAATTCTATTTCGCAAATGCTCTTCAATAGTTTTATCGGCAACCGTCACTAAAGAGCCATCACTTTTTTGTTCAGTANTAATATTATTCTGATTAAAAAAATTCATAGCTATTTGATCAGATTCATCAGCTAATTCTAGGCAAAAAGAAAGAAAATCTTCCGTATCTAAATCAGTCAATTAAATAATCCTTACGAATCAAGAAGTTAATGTCTCTTTAGTTGAAGGAATTTGCCCGATAATTCTTTCATCAATCATTGTCGCCGTGTCTAAAGCACGACCAAAAGCCTTCATTGCAGCTTCTGCAATATGATGATCATTCGAACCGGNNAATTGATTAACATGCAATGTTAATTTTCCTGCTGATGCTAATGACCCGAAGACATGTGAAACCATTTCTGTAGGCACTTCACCAATTTGCTCACCTACAAAATCAAACAAAATTGAAGAGAAAGGTCTACCTGAAATATCTAAAACTACCTGCACTAAAGCTTCATCTAATGGGACAATCGAACTAGCCATCCTATTAATACCTGCACGATCTCCTAATGATTGATTTATAGCTTGCCCCACACAAATCGCTACATCTTCCATTGTATGATGTGCATCTACATGTAAATCACCTTTAGCTTCAATATTTAAGTTAAAACGTCCGTGTTTTGCAAAAGCATTGAACATATGATCATAAAATCCAATGCCGGTATTGACTTCTGCCAAGCCAGATCCATCAACATCAAATTCTACTGTAATATTAGTTTCAGCTGTCTCGCGCTCGATTCTNCTAATTCGCTTATCCATACTTGCTCCTAATGTAAAGATTATCTTTCTATATTAGATAATGCTTCAATAACCCGATCATTTTGCAATGAAGTCCCCATCGAGATTCGAATACAATCTTTTATATTATCTTCAGAATATGTACGTATAAAAATTCCTTCACGTCTTAACTTATCACTTATTNCCTTTGCATCTCGATCAACAGTACGAACAAGCAAAAAATTTGTTTCCGATTGAAAAGGTTTTAGCCATGATATTTTTTCCAGTATAGAAAAGACTCTATCGCGTTCAGCCGTCAATATAGATGCCCTTCTATCCAATTCTTCTATATCCTTAAGTGATGCTATAGCTGCAGCTACACTGGGAGCACTGACATTATAAGGTTGTTTTGTTTTCATAAATGCATCGATAATCCGTCTATGTGCTACTGCGTACCCAATCCTTAAACCTGCAAGTCCTGCCCATTTACTAAAAGTTCTAAGTACAATCAACGAAGGATGAGAACAGGCAACATTTACCATAGAACTAGATTGAGAAAATTCAATATATGCTTCATCTAAAACAATTAATGCATTCGTNTTTAGTAGTTTTTCTACCAAAGATGGTTGTAGTAAATTACCTGTAGGGTTGTTCGGAGTTGCAAGAATAACTAATTTTGCATTTTCAGCTTCGCGAAGCAGAGCTTCTTCATCAATACTCCAATCTGTTTTACGATTAACATCTACGAATTCCGCTTGATATATAGCTGCATCAAATGCGTACATACCAAATGTTGGACCACACGTAATAATTCGATCACCAGGTTGTATCCACATTCGATAAATTAAGTCAATTAATTCATCAGATCCTGCTCCTGCAACAATAGTCTCTGAAGGGACATCCAAAAAATCTTGTAAAGCTTCACGCAATAGAGTTTGATTGGCATCAGTGTAGCGTTCAGCTTCATATTCACTTCGCAGTGCTTGTAATGCCAAAGGAGAAGCTCCAAATGGATTTTCATTACCATCTAATCGAAGGATATCTTTTTTTTCTATCCCATACTTTTTTGCAATAGCAGTTGAATCTGCTATTGCCTCATATGATGGCAAGTCACGAATATGGGGTCGCAAGGCATCAATCGGATCAAATTCAATCATCAATTTCCTTCAATTCTCATATCAATACTACGCGCATGCCCTGTCAATCCTTCAGCTCTTGCAAGTTCTGATGCATAAGGGCCTTGACGATATAGCTCATGGCTATCAAATTCAACTATTGAAGTAATCTTAAGAAAATCTAAAACTGACAAGGGAGAAGAAAACCTTGCCGAACCACCTGTAGGCATAATATGACTAGGCCCAGCTGTATAGTCACCTAAAACTTCAGGGGATGACTCTCCAACAAAAATACCACCAGCATTCACAATACTTGGAATCAACTCTTTAGGCTCTTCAACTAATAAACACAAATGCTCTGGAGCATATTCGTTAGCAAGTGTTATAGCATCGTCAAGATCTTTGACCACCAAAGCTCCACCATTAGCTACGGCAACACGAGCTATAATTTCTCTATCAAGCGTTTCCAATTGTGACTCAACCGCCTTCACTACAGAAGATGCTAAATCAGCAGAGTCTGTAATTAATAAAGGTGTGGCAAGTTGATCGTGTTCTGCCTGTGCTAGTAAATCTGCAGCCACTAAATCAACTGATGCTTGATCATCTGCAATTATCATTGTTTCAGTAGGTCCGTACAACGCATCAATCCCTACTGTCCCAAAGACTTGTTGTTTTGCTAGTGTGACAAACAAATTACCAGGACCGAAAATTTTATCCACCGCTGGTATACTCTCAGTCCCATATGCAAATGCCGCAATAGCTTGAGGCCCAGATGCACGAAAAATTTTCTGCACACCAGCTAGTTGAGCTGCTACTAATTTCAAAGGATTCACTTTTCCATCTTGCATAGCAGAAGTCACGCCATATATTTCATCAACTCCAGCAACAACGCCTGGAATCGCAGCATGGATAATTGAAGATGGAAGTGACGCGTCTGATCCTGTCATATAAATGCCCACTCTCTGTAGAGGGCGAACAATCATTCCTGCACCACGTTCAGAAAATGAAACTGGTCCATGTGCCAATTGTCGAGTGTGATATTGCTGAATGCGATTAATAGTGAATTTAATAGCTTCAATTTGTTGATCTGAAATTAAATCAAATGCTTCACGAATTTCATCGCGAGTAACTTCAATTTTATCATATTGCGATTTATCAAAAAGTTGAGAGTATTTTTTTACAGCTTCATCTTTATTTTTTTTCACATCATCAATAATTCTTGAGACATGTTCTTCGGGATTTAATTTTTCACCCCACATTTCTTCTATAGTGTCACTAATAAATTCAGGAATATTTATTGTAGAATTACGTTTTTCTTTCAAAAAAGAAAGAAGATGCGAATAATCACCTGAAAGAATTTTTAACGAAGATTGGTTTTGCAATTGTTTTTTTTTCACCTTAAATAATGCCTAACTTGATCAAACATTTCTTGTTCAGCTTTTTGCCAAAAGTGACTTAATCTTTCATTAGTGACCACTCCAAATGCCTCTTCAATAATAGTTTGAGGATTAGTTGAAAAACTATCAATCGAAGCTTCATCATATCCAGCATTTTTTAGATGTCTGGATAACATACGCTTAAATCCAGAGTAATCAGGTTTTTGTTGTATAACATCGTTCATCATATCGAACCATCGAATTAAGTATTCATTTTTGATAAAAGGAATACTTGGTGGTGATTGTTCAATATTAATTGTAAGGTGCACTGCTTTAATTGCATCTAGATCGCTACGATCTCGCATATCTAATTCGTATTGAAGAACGCGGTCAAGAATATTACTCTTGGGATCATCGTTGATTGATGAATATACACCAAATGTAGGTCGATAAATCTCTTCGATCCAAGCAGTATCAAGTACTAAATGTGTAATGTAGCCTGCAATGAATGCTACGACTTTTTTTTCTCGATCAGGGGTTTTCTTGAGCTGGGGATAACGATCTAACATCACAGCAACAGAATCTTGATCATGCAGATCTTCAAGAGTGTAGAAATGCGTTTCAGCTCTATCACCTTTAGTAATTACTCGAATATCAGGTGCGGTGGAACCTAAGTAAAATGAATTCCTATCCACATTGATTTCAGGTAAAGAGAGCTTTTCTGCAAGTGTGTAAGCACGGACCATATGGGACCCAAGAGATGGCATATCAATCAATCCTAATCCGAAAAGTCAGCACCTAAATTCAATTTATCAACAAATTCATCTCGCATTTCACCTCTCCATCCAGAAGGACGGTGCATATGCCCTATAGCACAATTCGTCGAGTTCATTATCACGTCAATCATACTTAAATTATTCGCACGCAATGTAGTCCCCGTTTCTGTTCCTTCAATAAGAATCTCTGCATCTTCTGGAACAAAACCTTCAGAGGCACCAGTGAGAGGTATTACACGATATCGACCAAGTTGGTTATCGCGTGCATACTGATCAGCTAACGAAGCATACTCCGACGCTAATCGTATCGTTCGATAAGAATCATCCTTCCTCCAATAATTTATCGCTTCGCTGATAGATTTTGCAGGTAAATCATCAGAAACTACAGCTCCAAGTTTATACTCAGAACGTCTAAGATCGCAAAGTTGAACAATCGGAGCAGATGGAAACGATGAAAGAAATACTTGCAGCCAGTCTTGCCCCGTTAATGCAAGATCGAAATTTCCTAACGCAACAGCACGAGGCATATCCTGAGGGCGCATGACCTTAACTTCTACACCTGGAATTACAGATACAGGCCTTCGTAGAGAAATAGTCTCAGAATATCCTTCAAAATCGATACCAGCATTGGACAATGATTCAACGGTGTGTCTTTGCGCATGACCATCAGGAACAGCTATCCGAAAAGTCTCTCTTTCGGGAAGAGATACTTCAGCATTTGAATAAGATAGAGTAATTCTCTCACCTTGTACTAATCCACTATTCTCTCGGCCTTGAGGTAATTCAGTTAATACATCCAATGCCGAGGATAAATTATTATTAGCTATCGATTCACGATTTGCGATCAAACAAACTCCACCAGAATGTACTTCAGCTAAAATCTTCAATCCTTCATTAAGTAAATCCTTTTTAGGGCCAACCGCTAATTCAGCATCATCTGGAGGCCACGATTCTGCTTGTGCCCAAACGTCAAATAATCTGTAATTAGGAATTCCTATTTGACGAAGGTAATGATCAGCGAGATTCGGATACTCTGTAGCCACTCTTACAACACCTGATGATGCGATCGCTTCTAAGTTAGATCCTTCCGCACCAGCAACAACAAGAGGCTCACTCTGTAAATCTAAATTTTTGACGGAAATGATCGAATTGTGTTGGTATCGAGTCAATAATTCATCTACCCAAGTTCTACTACAAATGGCTAAATCATAATTACCTAAAGCTACCTGAATAGGAATATCTGCATCAGAGAATACTCTCACCTGAAGATCTGGACGATCATTAACTTCAAAACGATATACTCGCGACCCTTCTAAATAACCATCTACCACAAAATCATGTCTTGCTAATAGTTCACCGAGAGCATTTCGCATATTACCTCTTGGTAACGCGATACGAATCCCATCATTTTTAGAGAACATTGATTTATCCACCATCATTAGAAATATGAGCCAATTTCATTAAATCAACTGCAAAACCAGAAGCCGGAGATTGTTGTGCACCTAAAGATTTGGTTAATAAATCATAGCGACCACCACTGACGCATTCAATATCTTGTATAACGACGCGGAAAGTCACACCAGTGTAATAATCAAAGTTTGCGGTAGTACCAGGGAGAATATTAAAGTTCACACCTGAATCGCTTAGGATTTTTGAAGCAGCTCTCAATTCAATTACCGATTGCTCAATTTCAGAGCTAGAATTTTTTAATAAAGATTGTAGATTTAATACATAGTCAGGAGATTCACCCTTGATTTGGGATAATAATTCTAAAGAGGAAAACACAGCATCATCATTTATCGAAAAATCTTCTCGAGAAAGAGTCTCCCCAGTCAAAATAACTTCATACAAATGCCTTTGATCTTCTAATGTCATACCCGTATAACTTAGAATTAGCTGTATCAATCCTGCATGAGAAATATCAATATGGTACCGATCTCTATCAACTCCCACTTTTTGCAAAAGCTCTAAAAGTATAGTAAGTAATTCAACATCTGCTTGTACCGCTGGAATCCCAAATAACTCCACACCACATTGCCACAATTCACGAGGTTGTTCGTCTGTTGAAAAACGATATACAGGTTGTACATAACACAAACGAGAAATTTCTTGTTCACTCTCTGCAAACAATCGTGCTGCAGGTACCGTTGAATCAGGTCGCAGAACAACTCTTTCACCACTCCAACCATCCCAATCAAGAAATGAATAGACACGATGTAGTAATTGAGGAGATAAAACTCGTGTTGCTGTGTAAAGGTGTAAAGGTTCGATAGTAGGCGTACGTATTTCTTGATAATCGTGGGATCGAGTTAGTGAAAGAAAAATTTCTTCGACACGACGAAATTCGATCATTTTTAAAGGATCGATATCTTTCATTCCTTCACTCCGCCAAGAGCTGTCAAAATTACCTATCTGCATAAAATCGCTTTCGTACTAATACAATTACTTTACGAGGCTCGCAGGCCTTATCGACAACGTCAACTCTTTATCTTAAAACCACATCACCTGCTGATATATTTCTGTATTGACCGTCATCCAGTAGCAATATTAAATCACCTGTCTCATTAACGCCGGTCGCTCGTCCATCAATCGATCCATTAATAGTATTTAAGGTAATTTCTCGCCCAATGGTTGTTAATTTGTCTGACCATTCATGAACTATAGACTCGGGAGATTGTGAGATTGCTAAAATTTTTGGCTCGAGTGCATTGGTCAAATTCGCAAGTAATTTCTCAGTGCTTGGAGCAAATCCTGTAATTTCACTTAGACTAATTGCAATTCTAGCAATCTCTGATGGGATATCTTCAGCCCATTCTCTATTGATACCTATACCTAACAATATTTTTAAATCATTTGAGTCTGTATATGCTTCTGCCAATATGCCACTAACTTTTTTTTCTTCATACATCACATCATTTGGCCATTTAAAATTTAGATCCACGTTAGTTGTTAATTTCACTGCTTCGGCAACTGCTAATGCAGCAGCAATAGTAATAAGTGGTGCATTTTCGCCAATCACAGTTTTTATATAAAACGTTGAATACAAACCAGAGTCAGGATTTGAAATCCATGACCTACCTAATCTCCCTCGCCCACTTAACTGTTCACCAGCAACACATATAAAACCAGAGGCAATATTTTGATCGCTATCTAAAATAGAGCGTGCATCATCCATCGTTGAATTAGTTGTTTCACGATAATATAGATTTTTTCCTAAAAATTGTGTATCGAGAAAATATTTATATCGATCAATATTAAAAGGCATCCAACCACTTTCATATTTTTCAAAAAAAGATAACAAACGGGCCCACCGGATATCCGGTGAGCCCGTATTCAATCATCAAATCTAGGAGATCAAGTTGAAGTCACCTCCAAGATGTAATACCTAGTTATGTTTTGATGACTATGATCATCAATCATTCACATCACCTCCCTTCACACTAATAATGTATCTATGCAAAAGAAGATCGTCAAACAGATCACTTAAGTGATCCATTTATGGTTTATTACTTACAGAATAAAAAATAGAGAAATTATTCCATTACATATGAAATTGCATTAGTTGCAGCAGAAACAATTTGATCAATTTCTTCTGCATTAATCACCAACGGAGGAGCCAAAAGTATTTCGTCATTAATATTTCGAGGCAAAACATTACCTTCATCTCGCATATGGGCCAATACTCTTTTCCCATAACCTTCTGAAACATCGTAAGATTCACCAGTTGCTGAGTCTTTGACAATTGAAAACCCTGTCATTAAACCTAAACTTCGAATGTTCGTCACATGCGGATGCCCTTGGAATGATTCCTGTAATTTAGAACTCAATCTCTCTCCCATTTTCGCAGCATTATCAACAAGATTTTCATCTTCCATGATTTGCAAATTACGAAGACCCACAGCAGCGGCTGTAGGATGAGCGCTATTTGTATAGCCATGCATAAATTTTGCATCTTCGGGTAAATTATTCATTTTTTCTGCGATTTTATCACTTACAATAAATGCACCCATTGGAACATAAGCTGAAGTGATAGCTTTAGCTATAGATACTATGTCAGGTTGTACACCCCAATTCTCTAAAGCAAACCATTTTCCTGTTCTTCCAAATCCTGTTATCACTTCATCTGCAATCAATAAAACGTCATATCGATCACAAATTTCTCTAACGTGAGGGAAATAATCATCCGAAGGTGTAAAAATACCTCCCGCACCTTTTACTGGTTCAGCAATGAAAGCAGCAACAGTTTCAGGGCCTTCCCTTAGAATAGCTTCTTCTAGCCATTCAGCAGTCTCACCATCAGTATTCGGTAAATCAATACTTTCAGGATTGCTAGGTGATTCTGTATGGCTGATATTTGGTAGCAAAGGACCAAAATATTTCCAAAAAGGAGGAAGGCCTGTCATAGAAGCTGTAGCCAAAGTACTTCCATGATAAGAGCGTGGACGAGCAATAAGCTTAACTTTATTAGGTTTACCTTGGAGATTCCAATAAAAACGTGCCATTTTGAATGAACCTTCATTAGATTCACCACCAGAATTAGTGAAAAACAGTGCAGACATATTGTCGTAGCAAAGATCAATAACTTTAGTAGCCAATTGGATAGCAGGTATATTTGAGAAGCCATTATAACCATTAGCAAAAGCAATTTTTCCCATTTGTTCAGCTGCTGCTTCAGCTAATTCAGTACGTCCATGCCCTACAGCTACATTCCATAAAGAAGATAAACCATCGATATACTCTTTACCGTGAATGTCTTTTATCCATACCCCTTTACCACTCACAAATATCATGGGGTTTTCGTGATCTGGAGCATAATGTTGTGAATGCAACATATGTGCACGGTCGTCTTGAATTAGTTGTGCAATTTGACTTTCATCCATCATTGTTTCACCTCATATTTACAACAGAGACAAAATAAACCTTATTATTGAAAAATCTCAGAGATTTTTTGCCTTGCTATTTTTCTGTCATCCCACTCATAGGATCCATCAAATCTTTCTATAGACTGTTCATGTCCTTTACCGGCGATTAAGATCAAGTCCCCTGCTTCAGCAGTCTCTAAAGCAGATTGTATTGCTTCTTCACGATTCTGAATTCGTAAAAAATCATCATTCTCTACAGAACCTTGGTGCATCATAATATCAGCAATCTCAGCTATGATTGCATTCGAATCCTCACTCCGAGGATCTTCTTCTGTGATAAATGAAAAATCTGCCAACTCACTTACCACTTCACCAAGGCCTTTTCGTCGATCTAAAGAGCGTTCTCCTGCACAACCAAATACTACAATAATGCGATTTTCCACAACAGATCTTAGAGTATTCAATACCAAACGCATAGCTTCCGGTGTATGGGCATAATCAACAATAACTTCAAATGGCGCCCCGCTAATTTTTTCCATTCTGCCTGGAACTCCATGACACTTAGCCAAAGCACTGGTTAAGTTTTCAATGTCCATATCTAGTAATACGCCAATAGTTAAAGCAGCTGTAGCATTTGAGACATTAAATATGCCAGGCAATGGAACACTGGCTTCAATTATCTCAGTGTCAGTTGAGAGCATAAAAGTGGAACCATCAGACCACTGAACTATGTCATCTGCGAAAATATCTGCTTCCGAGTTCTCAATCCCATAAGTAATTACATTCGCTTTGGTACTATCAGAAAAATACTTCCAATGCTTATCATCCATATTCAATATTGCAGTAGGAAATTTTGATTTCTTTCGCGAAGTTTCAAGAGTTGAAAATAGTTTTGATTTCGCTAGTCTATAATTTTCAAAACTCCCATGAAAATCGAGGTGATCTTTTGAAAGATTAGTAAAGACAGATACATCAAAAAAACAATTATCCAACCTATTTAAAGATAATCCATGTGAAGTAGCTTCAATTACGGCATATTCACAACCAGCATCAGCCATTTTTCGCAAAAATTTCTGAACAACTGGTGATTCTTGGGTAGTCAACCTTTTGCTTACAGAAAAAATTTCACCTGCAATACGGGTCTCAATTGTCGAGAGCAATCCAACTTTAATACCACAGCCTTCTAGTGCTGCTGTAGTAAGGTATGCTGTAGTAGATTTACCATCCGTTCCTGTAATCCCGATAATGGTCATTTCTTTGCCAGGATAACCTTCATGTGCTGCAGAAACATCAGCTAAGATCGAGCGAGTATTTTCAACCACAATTAGTGGAACTTTGATGCCATCTAAATCTAAATCGGATGTGTCTTCTACAATTAACACACTAGCACCACGAGCAATAGCATCATCAATAAAGTCATGGCCATCAAATTGCATTCCTTTAATACAAACAAATAAATCGCCACTGGTTACCTCACGAGAGTCGTATTGAACTTCTTTTATTTCAGGCAGATCATCTCTATTAATGTATGCTGGAAGTCCATTCCGCCAATCGACAAGTTTTGATACTCTCTTGCTCATATGCTTATGTTACGGCTCGAGCCACTCCTAAGCGATAAATAAAAAAACTTTGTCAGGAAAAAAAACATGATCGAACTTACAGCGGAAATGGAACAATGTATTAATAATGCTTTAATCGATGGATTCCCTATGGTTTTGTGTAGCGTTAACGAAGAAAAAAAACCTTCTCTTACATATTATGGAAGCACTCAAGTACATCAAAAAGACGAGCTTGCTATATGGGTAAGAAATCCAAATTCTGGGACCTTAAATAGAATTGCGAACAATCAAAATGTAGCCTTACTATATAGGAATATACCTGAACATTTAGGTTGGCAATTCCATGGGCGCGCAATAATTGTCACCGATCCAGAAGTCGCTCTTAATATTTACAATAACTCTCCAAAATTAGAACGTGACCGTGATCCTGAAATGCTAGGAAAAGCACTAATCATAGAATTAGATAGTGTCACTGGTCGTAATGTTGAAATGAAAAGATAAACTCTTTAGATATAAGCTTTTATTCCCATAGCCCAGGTTTAGCTTGCCAAAAAATCTGAAGCAATACTCCACCTGTTTCTTTAGGATGAATAAATGCTTCATGCCATAAGGGTTCTGCTCCAACATTTGAACGTTCACCAAAAGTTCGAATACCATGAAAATCAAGAGCGGCGATGGCACGATCCCAATCTTCAACTTCAAGTGTAAGATGATGAACTGATGTATCGCGTTCATTCAAAAATTTCTGCACAAAAGATTCAGGGTGTGCAGGAGCAATAATTTCTATCTTGAGTTGTTTTGAAGGAAGTTGTAACAAACCAATCTTAAATTCTTCTCCCGAAGAAGTATTATCAGAGTCCCCATTATAGGGAGAAAATCCAAATGTCTTCTGATACCAATCTACTAGGCCACTTACGTTTTTATGAGCATGTGCAATATGATCTACCGATTTAATACCTATCGTATTTTTTTCATTATCAGTAAAAGGCTCGGTATCATACCAAACATCTTCATCGTTAGATTCATAAAATTGAAAGAGAAATCCTTGCCCACCTTTTTGAGGATGTAAATATACGACATTCCCTTCTGCTCCCCATGGCTCATAGCCCAATTCAATCAATTGATTCTTAGTTTTTTCAATTGATTGAACTCGCATAGTCATATGGTGCAAACCTGGTCCTCGAGGACCATCAAGAAATCTATGTAAAAAGGATTTATTTGTATTAGGAGACATCAATTCCCAACCCAATCTGGAATTGCCAGGTATAGATAAGACTTGATTGTCGAAGTCAGTTTGGTGCGAAATTTTTGAAGGTAATAACCCTAAAACTTTTTGCAAAAAATCACTTTGTTTTTCTAAATCTGGAACTGCCTGACAAAAATGATCTACATTCAGAATTTCTATCATATGATCCCTACTCTTACCAAACGATAGTCGCAGTAACTCGAGATAGAGTCGATAGGCAATAGAAATTTATTTATAAATGGGCTGCTAGGTAATCTATAAGCCGAATCCTGTACTGTATTCCTTGCCCAAGAAAATACAGTGATGACCATCCATCTACAATGATAGTTGCCTATCATTTCCAGCGACCTACCCGGAAGCTGAGCCGAACACTCTAATGCTTCCATATTTGGTCTTGCTCCGAGTGGGGTTTACCTCGGCCGCCTTGTTACCAAGACGCCGGTGCGCTCTTACCACACCATTTCACCCTTACCGGTATTCGAAAATACTTAGGCGGTATCGTTTCTGTGGCACTTTCCGTCGATTCACATCGCCCGGCCGTTAGCCGGCACTCTGTCCGGTGGAGTTCGGACTTTCCTCCCGTGAACATAAGTACACCGGCGGTCATCCAATTACCTAGCACTATGATCGTAAAGCATATCAACGGATCTTAGAATGATCAGTTTAGTTTTTTTTTACTTTTGATGGTTTAATTGTCTAATAGTATAGATGTAATACCTCAAATTTTTGGAGTACTGAAATGCAAATAAACGTCGCAACACTTCTACAGGAAAAAGTAGGTAGTAGACGTAAATTAACAATAGAAAATGAATTAGTCCAATTACCTGAATTCAAATACTCAAGAGAGATTAACGGATCTGCAAATCTACTGAGGATCAAAAGGGGGATTTTAGTAAGTGCAAAAATTGACATCACATTAGAATTGCAATGCGCAAGATGTTTGTGTGATTTTGAATCCACATACTTATTACAATTCGATGAGGAATTTGTCCTCAGTGAACCTCACCCTATTACTGCAGAGTTGCCAGCATACGATGAAGAAGATTTCTTAATTGATAAATACTGGCATCTAGATCTCAGCGAAGCCATACGGCAGTATGAACAAACAGCTGTTCCATTAGTTCCACTATGCACATCAGAATGTGTAGGATTAGATAAAGGAATAATTTTAGAATCAGCAAACCATTTAGATAATAGATGGGCTGCATTATCTGGTTTAGCTAAACAACTTGAAGAGGAGGAATCTGATGGCATTACCTAAACGTAGAACCCCCAAAGCAAAAAGAGGGTCTCGTCGAAGTCACGATAAGATACAAATACCTAATCTTGTACCCGATCGAGCTACAGGCGGATGGAAAGTAAGCCATACGGCTGGGGGTATTAGAGATCGAAAAGGTCGGTTGGTAGATGACGAAATAGAAAATCAAAATTCTGGCAATTAGGTAACTTATGCATTTAGAACAAATCAATGAGTTACCTATTAATGTTAATACGGCATGGGTATTCCCTGGGCAGGGTGCTCAACATGTTGGAATGGGGAATGATCTTTATAAAGAATCCTCAGTAGCAAAAGAAATTTTTGATCACGCTAATGATATTTTAGACATTAATATTTCGAAAATTTGTTTTGAAGGCCCTGAATCAGATCTCACCCAAACAATCAACACACAGCCGGCTATCGTCGTACATTCCATTGCCGCACTAGCCACATCTATTGATAGATCTATTACATCAAATAGACCCGCGTTAGTGGCTGGACATTCTCTTGGAGAATATGCAGCATTAATTGCATCTGGATCCATCTCTTTTGCTGATGGCATATCATTAGTACGCGAACGAGGTCGACTTATGCAAATAGCATGTGATGCTGAATCCAGTACAATGTCTGCAGTACTTGGACTCGATCAAGAGACGATTGAGGAAATTTGCAATGCCAATGGATCATCGATTTGTAACATTAATGCGATAGGAAATATTACTATCGGTGGTACAGTCGAAGCAGTTAAGAAATCAGGAGAAATAGCTCTAGAGCAAGGGGCCGCAAAAGTCATTGAACTTTCTGTTGCTGGAGCTTTTCATACTCCTCTCATGCAATCGGCAGCTAACGGTCTAAAGGAAGCATTAAGCAAAGTATTCTTTCAAAATTCCTCTATCCCATTAGTTTCAAATGTTACAGGATTAGCAATATCAGATTCTAAAAAATTCGATCAAGAATTAGTCGATCAGGTGACAAATCCTGTTTTGTGGGTTAATTCAGTTCAGACTATGCAAAATAACGGAGTCGATACATTAATAGAATTCGGTCCTGGTAAAATATTATCGGGACTAGCCAGACGAATAGACCGTGCAATCACAACACGCAATATCGGTACAATTTCTGACATGGCCTAGTCATACGGTGGAATAAAATGACTAATAGAAACGCCATCAACATAGAAAATTTTTCATTAGAAGGTAAAGCTGCAATAGTTACTGGTGGTGCAAAAGGTATAGGTCGGGCGATAGCACTTGATTTAGCAAAAGCAGGAGCAAAAATTTTCTTAACCTATCGAGGAAGCTCTGATTTAGCTATTGAACTACAAAATGAATTAGTTGAACGTGGGTCAGAATGCCAAATCTTAAAAGTAGATGTTCTCAATCCGACTGAGATAGAAAAAATGATTAAGACGTGCCAAGAAAATTTTGGGACTATCGATATATTGGTGAATAATGCAGGAATGACATCAGATAATTTAGTTATGCGAATGTCAGAAGATGCATGGGATGATGTAATCAACACTAACTTAAAAGGTACTTTCCTCGTTTCTAAAGCAGCTCTACGCCCAATGATAAGAAATCGATCAGGGCGCATCATCAACATTACTTCAGTAGTAGGCCGATCAGGCAATCCAGGTCAAGCTAATTATTCCGCTTCTAAAGCAGGTATTATTGGCTTTACGAGATCCCTTGCACTCGAAGTTGCTGCACGTGGCATCACTATTAATGCTATAGCACCAGGTTTTGTATTAACTGATATGACAAAAAATTTATCAGATGAGCAAAAAGAATTTATTAAAAACAGGATACCTATGGGGCGATATGCCGATGCATCAGAAATAGCTCCTTTAGTTACTTTTCTTGCTTCAGATTCTGCAGGTTATATAACAGGGCAAACTATCAATATTGATGGTGGATTAGTAATGTCTTAGTTCAGGATATATATGGCTTCCAATTCACGCAGGCAATCTCGTATATTAAGTTTTCAAGTGTTGTTTGAAGCGGAACAACATGGCAAAAAAAATTTGGAGGTACTTAATTTACGACTTAATGAATCGAACTTGAACGAAGAAGCGCGTACCTTTGTAACAGAATTAGTTAATGGAGTAGCTGATTCAAAAGGTAGAATCGATTCTGTGTTAGAAAGACATGCACCTGCCTTTCCTTTAAATGAAATGGCTGCTGTCGATCGAAATGTGTTAAGTCTTGCAATTTACGAATTGCTCTTTGATAATCACGAATCACCATTTCGTGTAATTATTAATGAGGCAATTGAAATTGCAAAAGGATATGGATCTGAATCGTCTGGTCGTTTTGTAAATGGAGTACTTGCTTCTGTCGCAATTGAAGCAAGTAATGTTGGTCAATAAGGTAAACTATCACTGCTGTGACAGGAATATAATTAGGAGGACAATGTGGCATCAGTTTACGAACGTGTACAAAATTTAATAGTAGATCAGTTGGGAGTTGAAGAAAACGAGGTGGTTCTCGGAGCTTCTTTCGTTGATGACTTAAATGCTGATTCGCTTGACTTAGTTGAGCTTATCATGTCAATGGAAGAAGAATTTTCGGCTGATGCAGAAGGATTAGAAATATCGGATGAAGATGCTGAAAAAATACAATCGGTTCAAGATGTCATTGACTTCCTCAAGGATGCTGGCATCGAGGACTAATCGACAAACACGTAAGGTAATAAAAAAATGACCTTGTTCGGAGTCGGGGCCGGGGAAGCTATCCTTGTGCTTGTTTTAACCTTGATAGTAGTAGGACCGCAAAGATTTCCTGAGGTCGCTCGACAAGGAGGTCGTTGGTTCAGAATTGCCAGAAAATATACCACTGAAGTAATGCAAGATGTTAAATCAGTGGTATCAGAAATTGAACAGGAAATAGAAGAGGAAGCCAAAGAATTAGGTGAGGTAGGAGATTTAACTAAAGAGTTAAAGTCAATTCGTGAGGAAATGGATAATTCTGACCAAATTACTCCGTCTACATCTAAATCTACTTCTACAAACAGTAATGTACCGAGCACTAATAACTCTCCAGAAAATAATCAAGATTCTCCACTCGATAATGAGCAGACATCTATTCGCCCATCCAAACTCGATCAGTAATGACAGGTACTCAATTATATGACCTCAGATACTGATGAATTAGGACCAGAATTAAACGAAACACTCGATGTTGAAAGTGGGGAAATGACCCTACTTGAACATTTATTAGAATTACGTAACAGAGTTACATGGTCTGCAGCAGCAGTTTTGTTGGGAATGATTCCGTTTTTTTATCTCCCTTTAGGTCTTTGGTTGATTGAATTTTTGATAGAACCAGCTTATGTACAGAATGAGAACTTCAGAGCACAAGCGATTACACCTATGGAAAATATATTCACATATTTCCGTGTTGCTCTCTTAGGAGGTATTACCTTAGGGATGCCAATGCTGGTTTATCAAGCACTACGTTTCACAGGACCAGCACTTACTAATCAAGAAAAAAAATGGGTTATCCCTTTAGTAATTGGAGCTAGTTTTTCCTTTGTCATAGGACTGAGCTTTGGATATTTAATTGTTTTACCTACTGCATATAGTTTTCTCTTCAGTTTCGGAAGTCAGTTCGCAGATGTAACCCCGACAATTAGTAGTTACATGGATCTTACAATTCGTCTTTTACTTGTGATGGGCATAGTATTCCAAACTCCAATTATAGTAATGGGATTAGCAAAGTTTGGTGTCGTCAGTGCAAAAAAATTATTAGGATGGTGGCGCCTTGCCTTAGTAATATCCTTTGCCATATCAGCTATAGTCACACCTACTCCTGATCCAATAACACAAACTTTAGTAGGCGGCCCAATTTTCATACTGTACCTCGTAGGAATCGGCCTTGCGTGGTTAGTAAAGCGTGATTGATAACCGATATAAAATAGTCAAAAAGAGTTTTACATGTTAGCCTCCGACGTAACGGCTACAATAATCAGAACAGCGAGTTTAATATTTAAATTGCTTCCACAAATAACGCCAAGAAAGATTCATTTTTTACTGTGACAACCGAAGATTGGGGCCAAATACCAATTGGTGCTCCAGACGATTTACATCAACTTTATAAAATAGAACAACCGTTCATCGATTTATATAAAAGAATAGCTGATTGTCCGGCTTGCGAATTAGCACGATTTCGTTCGAAAACTGTCCCTGGTTCTGGATCAAAAACATCAAAATTAATGCTAATAGGTGAAGGCCCAGGGCAAAAAGAAGATGAATTAGGACTACCTTTTGTAGGTAGATCTGGTCAATTTTTAGAAAAAATGCTTCTCAGCATCGGACTTTCAAGACAAGACGTCTATATTACTAATGTTGTAAAATGCCGACCTCCTGATAATCGAGATCCCCACAGTCAAGAAATAAACGCATGCGATAATTTTCTTCAAGAACAAATTGCTATAGTTAATCCCACTATGATAGCGACCTTAGGACGTATTTCTATGTCAATTTGGTTCCCAAATGAAAAAATTAGTCAGATCCATGGTGAAGTCAAAAGAATTGATGGAAGATTGATTATGCCGATGTATCACCCTGCTGCAGCATTAAGAAATGGCAGTTTACGGAAAACAGTTCAAGAAGATTTCTTAAAAATTGAAAAAATTCTAATGGAAACAAAATAAAGTACAAACTATTAAGGAGTAATACAAAAAATATGCCTACACCTGCTAACACATTAAGAACGATTCCCCTAGGTGGTTTAGGAAACATAGGTAGAAACATGATGCTCTATGAAGTGAACGGTGAAAGTATCGCTGTCGACTGCGGACTCATGTTTCCTGAAGATGAACATTTAGGTGTAGATATTATCATTCCGGATTTTAGTTATCTAAGAGAAGCAAAAACAGACTTAAAAGCTCTCTTTCTAACTCATGGCCATGAAGATCATATTGGTGCAGCAGCATATTTACTTAGAGAATTTAATATCCCTGTATTTTGCACAAAATTAACTAGAGGTTTAGTACAAGTTAAACTTCAAGAGCATCATTTGGCAAATGAAGTTAGTATTCAGTCACTAGATCCTGGTAGCGATATAGATATAGGCAACTTTAATATTGAATTCTTTCAAGTATCGCATTCCATACCAGATTCTGCTGGATTAATTATCCGAACTGATGCAGGCACAGTAATCCATACAGGAGACTTCAAAATAGACCACACACCTATTATGGGCCAACATACAGACCTTAATAGATTGGCAGAGGTAGGTAATGAGGGTGTAGTACTACTATGCGCTGATTCTACATATGCTGAAATTGATGGATATACTCCATCCGAAACATTAGTAGCAGAGAGGCTAGAAAATGCTGTAGCTAATGCTTCAGGGCGAATAATCATGACTACTTTTGCATCACTGATTTCGAGAATACAAATAATCATTGATGCAGCCATCAAGTTCGATAAAAGAATTTTTGTCACTGGCCGTTCTATGGAAAAAAATATCCAAATTTCACGTGACTTAGGATATATCTCTGCACCAGATCAAGTTTTTATGTCACGTAAAGAAATGCGAACATATCCTTCTCATAAAACTATTATTATCTGTACAGGATCGCAAGGAGAACCAAATGCTGCTCTATCGAGAATTGCCCGAGGAAATCATCAATATATAGAAATTCAAGAAGGTGACACAGTAATTTTGTCTTCAAATCCGGTGCCAGGAAATGAAAAATCTGTATCAAAAAACATTAATATGTTATTCGAGGCTGGTGCTGATGTAATTTACAACCAGATTGATAATGTTCATGTACGTGGGCATGCAGCCAAAGAAGAGTTGAAAATAATACATCGGATCATCAAACCACAAAATTTTGTACCCATCCATGGTGAATTTAGACATCTAGTACATCATGCTCAACTAGCAATCAATTTAGGTATGGACCCTGAAAATGTATTTGTATTAGAAGATGGTGACGTCCTTGAAATTAATGAAGAATACGCCGAAATAGCTGAGCATGTAGCTACAGATTATATATATATAGATCAATTTGGTAATAGCGAGATTAATGAAACTATTATTCATGAAAGACAAAAACTTGCAGACAAAGGAGTTCTCATGATCACCTTTTTCTTCAATGAAAATACAAAAAGTTTTGAGGTTCCAATATCAATTTCATCTTATGGCTTCATTCAACCAGAAGACGAAGCTTCAATTTATGAAGACATTAAAACATTTTCTAATACACTTCTTGAAGATACAAAAAATACAAACATCGAACAAACACAAAAAACTATCGAAAAAAAACTTTCACAGTATTTATTTGAACTCACTCGTAGAAAACCCATAGTTCGCGCTAAAATCCTAACACAGTATTAAATACTACTCGAGCATACATTCTCCATTTGGAGTCCGTTACAAGGAGAGCAAAATGGCTCGATCAACAAGAAACAAACAATCCAAAAAAAACATTAATAACTTATTTAAAAATATGTCTTCGATTATTCGACCAGAATTAGTTGGAACAGTATTTGTAGTAATTGCTGTGGCATCTATCCCTTTTCTTATTCCACTTGCAGGTTTAATTGCTGATGCTCGAGATGAAATGATTCGATTGCTTGGTTTACATACATTTACTTTGGTTGTAATTATGGCTGGCGTAGGTATCACTTTGGCATTTAGAAAAAATTCATTACTACTAGAGCGTAGAAGACATCTGATTGGATTGTCTTTCGTGTTGGTGTTTCTATCAGGAATTCTAGGATATTGGTACCCCGATAGATTAATTGGAACAACAGACCTTTCTACATTCTCTGCTGGTGGTAAATTAGGGCGATCACTTACTCTTTGGCCTGAAGGGACCTTGATTTGGCTAATTTCTGGAACCTTTGGATTTATTTTACTTTGGCCACATAGTGCATTAGAGATATCAAAAATACCGCCAAAACTATTTTTTCAAGGTGTTCGCATATTCTGGGCGAAAAGAATTGATAGACGTATAGCACATGTACTAGCTATAGCTCTGATGATCACTCTTAAGAATATTAAGTCGCAAACTTTTGATCGTGTTTCCACTCAAACTAAAGCTGAAAAAATTTCAACAGATCCAGATTTTATAACACAAGTTGCTGGTCCAAGAACTCCAGAACTGAGCCATAATTCTGAAGAAAACACTAATCAGATAAGTAATACATCTATTAAAACGGACACAGAAATTGAAAAACGACCTGCTGCCCAACTTTCTATGGATATGCAAACACCTGCTGATGAAGTAAGACATTCTAATGATGGATGGCAATTACCTCCAATAAATGTACTGGCAGAACCTTCAGGATCAGAGTTGGGAACTGTTGATAATGATGAGAGAGCAGGTTTAATAATAAAAACACTTGCATCTTTTGGTGTTGATGCCACTGTAGTTCAAATTAATCAAGGACCAACTGTTACACAATTTGGGGTCGAACCAGGATGGGATATCAAAACTAAACTTGTTACTGAAAGAGATGCCTCAGGAGAAATCATTCATGATGATAAAGGTATCCCAATACAAAAAGTAACTGAGGTTTCAAGGACAAGAATCAGAGTTAATCGAATCACAGCGCTTCAAAATGATCTAGCACTAGCGTTGGCTGCTCCAGCATTACGTATCGAAGCACCAGTCCCAGGCAAACCTATGGTAGGTATTGAGGTTCCCAATAATCAAACTGCTACTGTAACAATGCGTGGACTGATGGAAACTTCCGAATATCAATCAGCATTAAAAAAGATGGCACTTCCCATTGCCTTGGGGGCAGGAGTTTCTGGAAGCTCTGTACTAGCAGATTTATCTGGTATGCCGCACCTTCTTATTGCTGGCGCAACAGGAGCAGGAAAATCCGTATGCTTAAATTCAATTATTAGTGGATTGCTCATGCAGCGATCTCCTGAAGAGCTACGCTTTGTAATGATAGATCCAAAAAGAGTTGAATTGGCAGATTTTTCAGAAATCCCACACTTAGCATTTTCAAGAATTATAGTGGAAATGGACGAAGTAGTAGGCACATTACAGGCAGTAATCAACGAAATGGAATCGCGCTATCAAAAATTTGCACGCGTGGGTGTACGCAATATTTCTTCTTATAATGAAAAAAACGTTGAGCATACTTCTATGCCATATTGGGTAGTGATAATAGATGAATTGGCTGACTTAATGATTGCAGCACCTTATCAAGTTGAACAACAACTTGTCCGTCTTGCACAACTCGCACGAGCGACAGGTATACATCTCATAGTCGCTACGCAACGACCATCTGTTGATGTCATTACCGGATTGATAAAAGCTAATTTCCCAACCAGAATAGCATTTGCAGTGGCATCATCGATTGATTCACGAACTGTACTTGATCAAGGAGGAGCTGAGAAGCTCCTCGGGAAAGGTGATATGCTTTATGTTCCACCTAACGATCAAAAGCCCAAAAGAGTTCAAGGCGTTTATGTTAGTGATAATGAAATAAAATCACTAGTAAATTTTTGGACAGCTGATAGATTTTCCAATTTAAAACCTGAAAATTATGACCAATTATTAAAGGAAGCAAGAGAAAAACAAACCGGCCTTGATATTGGTTCATCAACTAATTCAGATCCAATGGTCCAAGAAGCAATCGATATTGCAAATAATCAAGAAACTATCTCAACTTCGCTACTGCAAAGAAGATTACGCATTGGATATCCAAGAGCTGCAAGAATAATGGACACACTCGAAGAACAAGGAATTGTTGATGCAGGTGATGGAAGTAATGCAAGAAAAGTTATCTCACATCCAGACACTCAACAAGAAGATCATTCAAACGATGATGAAAATGCCTCGAAAAATTCAATATCAGATCCTATACAAAATAATAGCTTGGACTTCCCAAAACCTTTTGATCAGGATTGATACGTTAAAATAATTTACACTCGAGAACGTTTTGATGGTCTCTTCGTATCTTTTCGCATAGAAGAAAGTAAATTCAGACCTTGTATTGAATCACTATCTGAAAGATCTCTACGCAAATCAACTATTTGATCTCTGAGTATTGCTGCACGTTCAAAATCTAATTCTTTGGCAACTTTTCGCATTTGATTTTCAAGATCGTTAATAACACGTATAGCCTCATCTTTTGGTATATCAAGAATCGAAATTGTATCTGTCTCATTTTCGCTAGCAAATGTCTGGCGCAAATCATCATTTATATCACGTAATGCCTTTTCTATACCTTGTGGAGTAATACCATGTTCTTGGTTATGTTGATCTTGTATTAATCGTCTTCGATCAGTTTCATCAATTGCTGTCCGCATTGATTTTGTTACCACGTCAGCATACATAATTATATTTCCCTTTGGATGACGAGCTGCACGTCCTATAGTTTGAATTAATGCCCCACTAGATCTTAGATATCCTTCTTTATCCGCATCTAAAATACAAATTAAAGAAACTTCTGGTAAATCTAAACCTTCTCGCAATAAATTAATGCCAACTACTACATCATAAATCCCTGCTCTTAAATCACGTAAAATTTCGATCCTCTCTAAAGTATCCACTTCAGAGTGTAAATAGGTAGATTTGACACCCATTTCTTGCAAATATTCATTAAGTTCTTCAGACATTTTTTTAGTAAGTGTAGTAATTAGACAGCGTTCATTTTTTTCCTTACGGAAATTTATTTCGCTCAAC
Organism: Chloroflexota bacterium; assembly: GCA_002707835.1. GTDB lineage: Bacteria > Chloroflexota > Dehalococcoidia > UBA2979 > UBA2979 > UBA6955. Next base: position 107,045 of record PANZ01000015.1, on the reverse strand, counting down.
AAATCATCGATTTGTCCATTTGTCGAACGAACTTCAACAGTTGGATCCAATATTCCAGTTGGCCTAATGACTTGTTGAACTACGTGTGATGAAACTGAGAACTCATGTGGCCCAGGAGTAGCAGATACAAATACAACTTGATTAATTCTATTTTGAAATTCATCAAAATTTAGAGGTCTATTATCAAGGGCGGAAGGTAATCGAAAACCATGTTCAACTAGCGTTCTTTTACGTGACATATCCCCCTCATACATTCCGCGTGCTTGAGGTACAGACATATGAGATTCATCAATAACAATCAGCCAATCATCAGGAAAATAATCCAGCAAAGTCCATGGTGTCGATCCAGGGTCACGCCCTGACAAATGGCGCGAATAATTTTCAATTCCTGAGCAATACCCTGTTTCCTTAATTGTTTCTATGTCATAACGTGTACGTTCTTCAAGCCTTTGCGCTTCAAGTAATTTACCGCGATCTTGAAATTTTTTTGTTTCAATTTCTAATTCAGTTTCTATCGACAATATAGCTTCTTGCAAACGTTCTTTCGAAGTAACAAAATGTTTAGCAGGATAAATAGATGTATTTTCAGAATCATTCAATATTTCACCACTAAGTGGATCAAGTGTTAGAATTTTTTCAATTTCATCTCCAAAAAAATCAACTCGAATTGCAAGATCGTCATATGAGGGAAATATTGTTAAGGAATCACCCCGTACTCTAAAAGTTCCACGCAAAGTGTTCATATCATTCCGTGTATACTGCATTTCGACAAGCTGTCGTATCAAAGAAGTACGGTTAACATGCCTTCCTTTAAAAAGATTTAGAACGAAAGATTGATATTCACCTGGTTCACCTAAACCGTATATACAAGAAATAGAAGCAACAATAACAACATCTTGTCTTTCAAATAGTGCACGAGTTGCTGCATGACGCATTTTATCAATTTCATCGTTAATATCTGCATCTTTTGCAATATATGTATCTGTTCGAGGAATATATGCTTCAGGTTGGTAGTAATCATAGTAGGAAACAAAATACTCAACAGCATTACTGGGAAAAAAATCCCTAAATTCAGCTACTAATTGTGCAGCCAAAGTTCTATTAGGTGCTAACACAAGAGTAGGTTTTTGATAATTCTCAATTACATTCGCAATGGTAAATGTTTTCCCAGTTCCTGTTGCTCCAAGTAAAGTCATAGCAGATGCATTGTTATTTAATGCACCAGTTATTTCAGTAACCGCCTGATCTTGATCTCCCATTAGCTTAAAATCACTAATAAGCGAAAACTTATTAAGTTTATTTTCTTTTATAAATTTTTCGTTCGACACTGTAAATCTCCAAGGCTAAGTAGGAGCTTGGTTCTCTAATATATATACTAAAAGCTCTTCCAGATTATTTAATTCCGTGTCACTTCGCACAGCGGACATCACTAGTCGCTCAGATTCTCTCTGGGAATATTGTAATGTTGTTAAGGCTTCTATAGCATCTTCAACAAGCTGGTTAGTAATCAATGCATTGGGTACGTCAACTCTCTCCTGAGCATAAATTTTAGCTTCATCAGCTAGTTTACCTTGCAAATTTGCTATCAAAGTTTGTGATAATCTTTCCCCCACTCCAGGTAATTGACGAAGTGATTGACGATCACCAGCTTCAATCCATTGTGCAATTTCATTAATAGGAAAAGTTAATGCACGTACAGCCTTGACAGGACCAAAATCGGGAACATCAATCATTTTCCGGAAGAATTCTCGTTCAGCAAATGACGAAAATCCAATTAAGAGCGGTGTAGGTTGTCTTTCAGTAACATGGTAATAGGTAAATAACTTTAATTCTTCACCAATATTATTTTCTGTAATCCATGCTTGTGCAAATGCAGGGATGAATATTTCATATGACAAGCCTCCTGATTCTATCCATGCAACTGAAGATTCAACATTCCATCTTACTAATCGGCCTGTGATACCTACTATCATTTTCTAACCATCGCTAACTCTAAGTTAGCATCAGCAAATCTAGTCAATGCAACTGCAAAAGCATCACTAATATCAAAAGATTCATTAACTTCAGAAATTTCTAATTGCATAAAAACCATTTGTTGTACTTGTTCTTTTGTAGCATTACCGAAACCAGTAACAGCTTCTTTTATTGCTTTCGGAGCAAACTCATAAACAGGCAATTCAAAATCTGCTGCTGCAATCATTGCAGCAGCACGTGCTTCACCTATTGCCATTGCAGAACGGACATTTTTAGCTACGAATTGCTGTTCAACTGCAACTTGAGTCGGTGAGTATTCTTTAATGACAGAACGAATTTGTGAAGCAATTTTTCCCAAACGAGCAGAACGAGTTTCTTTTGTTGTCGTTTTTATTTGACCAGATCCTACAGCTGTAAGTGATTGACCTTGCACATGAACAATTCCCCAGCCTGTGATGGCAAGCCCAGGGTCAATACCTAATATTATTATTTCATCTGGAAAAAAATTATTATCCACAAAACTCCAAAAAATCATTCATTCACAGTAGCTATGACTGAATCAGAAAATCCTACATTAGAATGCACTTTAGAAACATCATCTAATTCATCAAGCTTTTCTAACATACGTAAAGTTGCAATAGCTGATTGATCATCTAATTCAATAGTATTTTGAGGCATCTTAATTATATCTACAGATTCAATTTTATAGCCTGCACTGTCCAAAGATAATCTAATCTCCTCAATTAAAGCTGGATCTGTAATAATTTCTACTGCTGATCCATCTTCAGAGACTTCAATTTCATCTGCACCAGCTTCTATCGCTTCTAGTTGTATATCATCCACATTAGTTCCTAAAGCATTAACAGTAATTAAGCCTCTTAACTCAAATTGCCATGCGACTGCACCATTTTCAGCTAGATTGCCACCATTTCGACTCAATACCAAACGAACTTCAGCAACTGTTCGATTTTTATTATCGGTAATAGTATCAACTAAAATAGCAGTGCCCCCAGGTCCGTATCCTTCGTATGTAATTTCTTCTAGCTGATCAGCACCACTATCACCTGAACCTTTTTGAACTGCACGATCAATATTAGTGTTAGGCATATTAGAATCTTTAGCTTTTTGGATTGCTAATCGTAAAGCAGAATTCATATCTGGATCACTACCTGCTCGAGCAGCCATTGTTATATCTCTACCAAGTTTTGTAAATAATTGACTACGTTTAGAATCAGTAGCTGCTTTTTTATGCTTGATTGAAGACCATTTAGAGTGACCAGACATTTCAACCCCTAAGGCATGATCATTTATAGACAACTCCATGCTAGCAAGAAAAAAGACCTTTAGTCTTGTTCACTCCAATAACACATTATCAATTAAATGAGTTTTACCAATATGCACTGCCAAAGAAAGTAAAGCGGGAGGAGTGATTTTTCCAGAAATTTCCACTAATGAAAGTGGATCAGACAAAGACACATAGTCAATGGTGATTAAAGGTGATTTTTTAATTTCTTGAATAACTACGTTACGAACTATATCAGCATTTCTTTCACCGCTTTCAAAACTCGCTTTTGCGTTGTGTAGACCTTGGTATAAAGATAAGGCATCATTTCGTTCTACTATACTTAAATATTTGTTACGTGAAGATAGTGCAAGACCATCATTGTCTCTAACTGTAGGGCACGAAATTATTTCAACAGGAAAATTAAGATCTTTCACCATTTTTTGGATAACACGAAGTTGTTGTGCATCTTTTTCACCAAAATATGCTCTATCAGGTTGAATAATATTAAACATTTTTGAAACAATTGTAGTTACGCCGTCAAAATGACCAGGTCGTCGAGAACCTTCTAAAAGTTCCGTTATTTTGCCCAATTTAACAACTGTATCAAAATCAGAAGGATATATATCGATAGTTTTTGGAATCAATAAAATATCAACCCCACGTTGATCTAATAAAGATATATCCTCTTTCTCTTCTGCGGGATAGGAGTTGAGATCTTCATTCGGACCGAATTGTTTTGGGTTAAGAAATAACCAAGAGACAATTGTCTTACAGTCTTTTTTTGCTTCATCGACCAACGAAAGATGTCCTTCATGCACTCCACCTAAAGTAGGTACAAGTCCTATAGGACCTTGAAGGTCGACATATAATTCACGATACGACTCAATTGTGCGAAGTATTTCCACTTAATATATCAATTCAAGAATCAACTACAGTCTTTTCATGTTCTGAAGCTTTTGCAATAAGTTGATAGTCTTGTTCTGCCAAAATCCGTGCAGCACTACTCAGACTGTCATCCAAAACAGGTAATTGTGATCGAATTAAATCTAATGCATGATCATCCATGTAAAATGATTCTTTTGCAGAGGGGAAAATTCTATTTTCGACTTGATTTCTATACTCTAACAATGCTCTTAGAATATCTTCACCAACTTCATGAAATTTTTTAGCATGCTTAGGTTCAAATTTCCTATATAAGCCTAGAATGTCATGCAAAACTTGCACTTGACCGCCACAGAATGGTCCCGCACCGATACCAATTGTAGGAACAGCAATACGTTGAGTAATCATCTGCGAAAGAGCTGCTGGAATCAATTCAAGTACAATTGCATAAGCACCAGCAGAAACAATATCTTTCGCATCAGCGATAAGATGAACAGCATCTCTCGGAGTTTTCCCTTGTACTTTAAATCCACCGAGTTGTTTAACCGACTGTGGAGTTAATCCAATATGTCCCATTACAGGAATACCTGCTTCAACCAAATGTTTGATGGTTTTAGCAGATCTCGAACCACCTTCAATTTTAACAGAGTCACATCCACTTTCCTGTAGAATTTTAGTAGCATTTCTCAATGCATCTTGCCATCCCGATTGATATGACCCAAAAGGCATATCCACAACAACATGTGATCGATTAGCACCTCTGACAACTGCCTTAGCGTGATGAATCATATCATCGACCGTAACTGGAATTGTCGATTCATAACCTAAAACAACCATACCAAGGGTGTCTCCCACAAGAATTACAGGAATACCAGCTTCAGATGCTAAACATGCAGAAGGATAATCGTACGCAGTAACCATGGCGATTGGAGAACCGCTATCTCTCATCGATTGAATGTCAGTAATAGTGATTTTCTTAGTCATTACCTCTCCGTCCCAGTCCAATAGATCCAGGCGGTATATCTACTAAATCAATCAACAATACTAATTAAGACAAGTACAAGTATAGGATTTTCATGATTCACGTCAATTATATTAATTGTTAAATTCTATTTTCTTGCTTCCATTCCCACGCCGATGGAATACCCCCCATAGATTTACTACTACTCACCGCATTTAATATTGCACGCTCAATAGCTTTCACTGCAAATGCTTCTACCTTAAACACATCAGCTAACGATGTATCTATTTCTTGAGTCGCTAATCCAAAAATAACATCCCCATCAGATCGTGTATGAACAGGCCAGATACTTGATGCAAAGCCATCGTGGGCAATAGTCGCAAGGCGATTTACACGAGTTTTATCAAGCTTTGCATTTGTTACTACAATACCTAAGGTAGTATTTGAACCACTTTCTTCGTATTTATTTTGAGAATCTACTACCACATTTTCATCAAGAAATAATCCAGATTCACCTCTTGCACCAGCAACAGTTATTCCCGTATCTGCGTCACGCACGCACCCAAAAGCATTCACCACAACCATTGCACTGACTATGATACCTGAATCAAGTACAACACTAGACATACCTATACCACACTTAATTGCATNCTCCACACCTGCAATTTTTGCAGCGGTTGCACCTGTACCAACACCAACAGATCCAACCGCAACATTATCAGAATGGGCAGATCGTACTGCTTCTTTCCCAGATTCATAATCTGGGAAAGAAGCAGTACCTATATTTAGATCAAAGATAATGGCTGCAGGGACTATAGGAATTATATGTTCACCAACTTTGAAACCAATTTTATTTTCTGCCAGTTCATCCACTACACCAGAAGCAGCAGCAAGGCCAAATGCTGAACCGCCAGATAAAAGAATGGCATTAACCTCTTGCACAGAATTTTCNGGTTTCAACAAGTCTGTTTCACGAGTCCCGGGGGCNGCTCCCCTCACATCCACTCCACCTATAGTGCCACTAGGACAAATAACTACAGTACAGCCAGTCATAGAAAGTTCATCAGTCCAATGACCAACTTTTATCCCATTAACATCTGTAATTGAGTTGCCAAAAATCATAACTCACAACCAAAACTAACTCACTTTTTGTTCGATATGGTTTTGCGTAGAATCTCGAACCACATGGATCGGGATAGGTGCAAATTTAGATATAAAATCCTTAATTCTTAAGAAATATTCAACAGGACTATCTAAATAATAGCTGCAGTGGCCTGTATGATTTTCATGCATCCACAAATAATGATGTGGATTCGTTGACGAAGCACAGAGATTAATCGAATTCCATACAGGTACTATTTCATCATATTCTGAATGAACAAAAAATATGGGAATCCGGATATTCTTAACTTTTTCCATAAGTTGAAAATAATAAGGATCGCTCTTGTATATGATTTTACTGAAATAACTACTCATTCGAAAAATAAAGCNTGGCATCCAAANATAAGTTTCACGAAGGGTNTAAGACAAAGAGTCCATAGGCGCATCTGCAACAATAGCAGTAATATCTAGATTTTTTGCACCAACTTCTATAGCNAAGGTAGCACCTAATCCAAAACCATGTAGCACTATTGAATCTTGAACTTTTCTTCGCCGAGCATAGAGAACAGCAGCCTCAACATCTAAATTTTCAAGTTGACCTAAGTGNCCACGTTTTCCAGTTGATTCTCCACACCCACGTAAATCAAAGGACAATACTGAGAATCCTTGCTTTGCATAATCAACCTGCAAATTGAGTAACCCCATTTTATTATCAGATCGATCTCTATCACGATCATGAATTATGATTATNGTTGTACGACTAGTTGAATTTTCTAAATACCAACCGCTTAATGCGACTTCATCTTCAGTATGAAACAATACATCTTCAAATGGGATACCTAAATCACTAGGTATTCCATTTAGTCTAGTACGCACAGAATTAACAAAAGAAGATGCAGTAAAAATTGCAAATAGAGTACTCAAACACACAACAATCAATGANAATATCAANAAAGAATANAATATGATCACTTAGTATCCCACTACTATAATGAAATTTTAGAATACGAATTTACCAATGACATAAGCCAACAACAACTCTTATAAAGAATTTATCAAAATTAATGACACAAAAAATCTTATTTTTGGCAAGAAGGACAATAATGAGTACCTCGACCGCCTAATTTAATTTTTACAATAATTTCACGACAACGATAACATTCAAAACCATCTCTTCTAAACACTTGCGCATTAATTGAATTATTTCCAGCACGCCCAAACCCATCTCGATAATTTGAAAATGTTGTACCGCCATTATCCAATGCTCGATCCAATACTTTTAAAATTGAGGCATAAAGCAATTTAACTTTATGTAAAGAAAGATCTTTGGATGGTTTTTGTGGATTTATTCTTGCATCAAAGCAAGCTTCATCTGCATAAATATTGCCAATACCTGCAACAATTTTTTGATCTAACAATGCAGTTTTTACTGCAATTTTCCTTTGCGAAAATTTTTCAACTAACCATTGAACTGTAAATTCTGACGAATAAGCATCTGGTCCGATCCCTGGCATNGCGTTCATAATATTTTTGACGATATGCCAAGTACCAAATTTTCGCATATCGTCAAAAATCAAAAATTTATTATTGTCTAATGTAATTCTAGCTCTTTCATATTTTTCTTTAGAACTAGCAGAATTAGAAATAATCAATGCACCAGTCATCCGAAGATGGACAATCCAGGTACGATCATCATCAAGCAAGAAAAGTAAATATTTTCCATGTCGATCTAAATTAACAATCCGTCTTCCAATTAATTCCGTTACCATCTCACTCGTGGTATGTGTAATCGCCAACCGTTCAGCACCTTTGTAAATCTGAACATTTTTTATTTCATGATCTATTAAATATGGCGCGATATGACGACGTGTGGTTTCAACTTCAGGTAATTCTGGCATAATTTTCCAGTATCAGGATAGCTCTCCCCAAGAATATCCACTCTTTTCATCTAGCACTAAAGGAACTGATAATTGNAAGGANGGCATCAATTTATGGGCAATTTCACGAACATCATCTAATTCCGAAGATGGTAATTCGAAAATTATTTCATCATGGACCTGAAGCACCATGCGACCCAACATTCCTTTTTCACGACGTACCAAAAGCTCCTTATCAATTTCATTCATCGCAATTTTAATGATATCAGCGGCAGTTCCTTGGATNGGCATATTAATAGCAATGCGTTCAGCTGCTTGTCGNCGATTAAAATTATTAGAGTTTAGATCTTCAATCAATCGTCGACGACCAGAAAGTGTTTCAGCAAAACCTCTGGATCGTGATTCTTCAACAATAGATTCTCTCCATTCTTGAACTTTAGGATAGGCATTAAAATATGCCTCAATAAAGGCATTCGCNTCTTCTATTTCAATACCTTCACGTTGAGAAAGTCCAAATCCNGTTAATCCATAAAGTACGCCAAAATTAAATACTTTTGCCCGTCGACGCATTTCTGATGTGACATTTTTTTGTTCAACGTTAAAAATTGAGGCAGCTGTGGCAGAGTGAATGTCTTCACCATTTATAAAAGCTTGTCGCAATTCATTATCACCTGAGACATGTGCTAAAACTCTTAACTCAATTTGAGAATAATCTATAGAAAGTAAAATAGGATCAGTACCACAATCACGTGCAATAAATGCTNTNCGAACTGCCTGTCCCAACTCACTCCGTACAGGTATATTTTGTAAATTAGGATCGTTAGAAGACAAACGCCCAGTAGCAGTAGTCGATTGAGAAAAAATAGTGTGTACTCTATTTGTAAGAGCATCAACTTGTAAAGGTAAGGAATCAACATAAGTCGATTTAATCTTTGTCAATTCTCNCCAATTTAATATTACATCAATCAAAGGATGGAGGTTTCGCATAGGAGCCAGTGCATTAGCATCTGTTGTATAACCTGTTTTCGTCTTCCGGGTGAGAGGTAAATTCAATTCTTCAAAAAGAATTTTTGACAATTCTTGAGGAGAGCCAATCTTAAAATCGTGACCAACTTCCTGATATGCCTGATTCTCCAACAAAGCAATCTTTTCACGTAATTCAACTGATAGTCTGTTTAAAACTGATTGATCTAACGCCATTCCAAATTGTTCTATTCGAGCTAAAACTGGAATATGAGGTAGATCAATTTCTTGCCATACGTTCTTTAATTGATTTTGATCAACTTCAAGTAGTAGATTTTTTGATAATTCATTAAGTGCACGAGATCTATCTGAGCTATACTGAGCAACTTGATCTACATCAACATCTTGGTATTTGATCGCCTTTTTCCCAATACCAAGTAAAGTTTTTGAATCATTGAGCTCCAAACTAAGCTTTTTTTCAACCAAACGATCCAATGACATATTGAAATCACCCAGTAAGTAAGCAGCAATCTGAGTATCAACGAAATTGGGAAAATTACAGTCACCATCATTAAGNTCAGATAAAACTAATATTGCGAACTTTACATCATGAGTNATTTTTTGTATCGATTCATCTTGAAAAACTGGTAACAAGTAGTTAGCGATTTCATTCACAGTTAAGAAGGATTCAACATCNGATTGAGTTTGATTATTTTCATTTACAGCCATCAAACTTTTTTGATGAGAGTCTGTCATGCTAACATTATTTTGTATCGGTATATAAACCAAAGAGCNTTCAGGAATACTAATACTCATACCAACTAACGAATGGCNAGCACGAATAGGGTGATTATCTTCTGTAATTANAACAAATGAGAATGTTTTGGCTTCTCTAATTTTGAGGGTAAAATCAGCTAACTCGTTAATGTTTTTGATTATTTCGACTGAAGTATTTTCTGTATTTGGGGTTGGAATATCAAACGAGTTAATAGTTGTAGGCAAGCGGTTGATCAAAGAATTAAATTCTAGTTTTTCAAAAAACCGAGTTGCTTTAGTTCTATCATAATTAGAGAAGGATGCTGCGGTTATAGGAAGTTTTAAATCAGGTATGTCATCAACAATAGTCGCTAATTTTTTTGATAAAAGAGCATCTGATTGTCCAGCAACCAAAGCCTTTTGTACCCGAGAAGGCTCCAAAAGTTCTAGATTATCCAACATATTTTCAACGGTTCCCCATTGAGCAATTAAAGCTTTAGCACCTTTTTCACCAATACCTTTAACTCCAGGNATATTGTCTGATGTATCTCCTACTAAAGATTTATAATCTATCATTTGANCAGGTTCGAAATCCCATCTTTGTATAACAGCATCACGGTCATACATTACATATTCATGCTGGTAAGGGCGGTACATATATACTTTTACATTTTCACCAACAAGTTGGATNATATCGTTATCNAAAGTAACAATTACTGTTTCAATCGACTGTTCTGCTGCTTGTTTTGCGAAAGTTCCTAATATATCGTCAGCTTCGAAACCTTCTCTTTCAATCAAAGGAATATTGAATGCTTCTAGTAAATTTCTTACATGTTCAAATTGCGGAATTAGATCAGGAGGAGTGGGATCTCGATGTGCTTTATAATTCACGTCTAGTTCTTTGCGAAATGTATCTGAAGAAGCATCCCATGCTGCAATAATATGGGTTGGAGCTAAATCTCTTACTACAGTAATTAAGCTAGTTGCAAATCCATACACTGCATTAACAGGCTCACCTGTGCTCTTAAGTGTCAATGCATCTTTTAACGCAAAATACGATCTAAAAATTATTCCATGTGAATCTAAAATAACTAACCGCATAGCACCATTTTCTGTTTTTATCAGTTCAGAATTCTTATTCAACATTCACTAAACCAGTTCCCTTTATATAGCCTCAACTATGCATCAAGGATAAACTCTTCCTAGCACATATAGAGAATATACATGAAAAAATATCGTTCCCTACCTATTCTAGTTTTTTTAAGAATACAAGGAAATTGGAAATTATTAAGTAGTGTCTTAATAGGGACAATTATTGCAGGAGCAATATTATCTTCAACGGCAATATACGCTGAAGCAATAAAAGATCTTGGCTTGAAATATGCACTAAAACAAAAAGATCCAGTTGCTCTTGATATTCATGTCACACGTAGTACACAAAGTCTAACTCGAGAAAGCTATCAACGTTCAGAAGAAAATATCAACCAAGCAGTTACAAATGCACTTGGAGAAACATTTTCAGGATTAGTTCGATCTGGAATCAGTGCAACGTTTTATTCAACACCTTCTGGCGAAAAGGTAAATTTAGAAGACAATAGCAGGAATCGATCAAATTTTTCATTTCGATCAGATATAGAGAATCACATCGACATAATAGAGGGGAATTGGCCTCAAGCTAACATTCAAAGCTCAGTACAACTTCCAGTGGCTATAGGGGCAAAAACTGCAGAAAAACATAGCATTAATATTGGAGATAGTTTAGATCTANANCCATATTGGAATGAAAATGCATCTCCACTCNAAATAATTATTGTTGCCAAAATAATTCCCAAAAATCTAGAAAATCGATATTGGGCAGGTGACGATTTTGCAATCGATGCACCCTCAAGGACATGGGAAACAATTCTCCTGCACTTACCTGAGAGTGCATTCTTTTCAACATTTTCAGATAAGTATCCGAAAATTGTCGCGGATTACAACGATCACTTTACTGTAAATCTCAATAGCCTCCGCGCAAACAATACGCAAAAAATATCACAAAATCTAACATTNCTTGCTAGTGAACTTTATTCAACTGAAAACCGTACAAGGTATGAAACTGATCTATTAGAAGTTTTAAATACTTATGATGAAAAATTGTTTTTTACGCAAATTCCTCTATTCGTTTTACTCCTTCAAATTACCGGAATCGTACTCTACTACCTCTTTATGGTGAGTACGATGCTAAATGATCGTCAGAAAAATGAAATTGCCACTCTCAGATCTCGAGGCGCAACTACAAGGCAATTGATCGCACAGTATGCACTAGAAGGAGGCACATTATCATTAATTGCTCTCATTACAGGTCCATTACTNGCTGCTTTAGTCATTTCATCGTTAGGAATTACTCCTGCTTTTTCAGGTCTTTCTGAAGGTCAATTCTTAAATATTAGAATTTCTACGGAAGCTTTTTTNTTAGCAGGATTAGGTGGTTTACTGGCATTTTTAACTCTTATAGTCCCGTTAGCTCTTTCAACAAAAACAACTATCGTCACGTCAAAACGATCATCCGCACGACCAAAGCCTACGCCAACTTTTCTAAAATATTACCTTGATTTAGGTTTGATATTCTTCTTAATTTTACTGTTATGGCAATTAGTTCGTAAAAACGGCATGTTTTCGGAAAATATTTTAGGTGAAAAGGCATTCGATCCAATATTACTGGCCACACCTGCATTATTTATGATTACCGTAGGGGTAGTTTTTTTAAGAATTTTCCCTTTACTTTTGAAAGGAATCGCAAGTATTGTCGATTGGAGTAACAACGTTGCTGCCATAGTAAGTCTACGTGCACTTGTTAGAAACCCAACACATTATAGTCGCTTAGTCTTACTATTAATGTTCGCTACAGGAGTAGGTACATTCGGAGCGACTTTTTCAGCAACATTAGACAGGTCATACTCCGACAGAGCAAATTATGAAGTCGGCTCTACCATACGTGTATCCAATTTACCACCAGAATTAACACAGGTAGACACACTATCTATCGATAACAAATTATTAGAACCNAATCCTACTATCGGAATTGTACGAGGAAATGCAACACTCAGAGCCTCAGGAAAAAATAAACGATCAGCAGTTTTAGGTTTAGAACCTGAAAAAATGACAGACACCTTATTTTGGCGGTCTGATTTTTCTCAGTCAAGCATTGACAACATTGCTCAAATACTCAACACGAATCAACCTTCTGACAGAATAGGTATCCCCATACCAGTAGAATCAAAGCAAATAGGTGTCTGGATAAAAGCTTTAGATATAAGGGGAGGATTCCACGTTCAATTATCAATAAGAGATGCTAATGGTATTCGGAGAGAGTTTTTAGTTACCTACTTACGTCCTCAAGCAGAAATCACTCAAAAGTGGACTTTCTATTCTGCAAGTTTGATGCATGAACGAAGCACTATGGATGGATCGACACAAAAAGCCATGCCACTTTCATTGCCTGCAACTCTCGAAGCGGTTTCATTTATTACTTCTAGCCGTATCGCATCTGGTTATGGGTCTGTTTTAGTTGGACCAGTTCTAACAACATCCTCATTAACGAATATTGAAACCACNAAATTTAATAGTATTTCAGAAGCAAATTTTGGAAAATCAGAATTTCAAAAAAACATAATGATCACAGAGTTTCATAACTCGCGTTATGAACCGATCAAAGGAACCAGTGTACCTTCCAATGTTGATGTTTTGTCACGTTCATCTGATGGACCATTAAATACTGAATTTTCTGCACGTATTGACTGGTCTGCAGCTTCACGACCACCGTCTATACACGGGATTAGAGAAAAATTAGATTCACAACCTCTCAAAGTTTTTATTTCATCTAACGCAGTCAAAGAATTAGATCTCAAAGTTGGTGACCCCCTCACAATTTATACATTTAATAGCTATCATGATGCAGAATTAGCTGGAGAATTAAATTTTTTTCCCACATATAACTACGCTGAAACTAATGATGACCTTATTGTATTAAATGCCAAGAGATTAATACAAAATGTAGAAGCAACTCTTCCTTATAGGTCTACACATTTTTCAGAAATGTGGATAAATACAGATGATTTAGATTCAACATTAATGAATCTAAAAGAATTAGGTAATCGTATAAATGTTTATGATGTGGCCTCAACTCAACTGAGACAACAAAGTGATCCTTTAGTCGCAGCAGGCTGGTCTGGCATTCTTGCTATATCATTTGGGGCAGTACTTTTATTGTCGAGTATTGGATTCCTAATTTACTCTTACTTATCTGCACAACAAAGAGGTTTAGAATTTGCTATTCTGAGAACCTTAGGATTATCACGAAAACAAATTTTTTCGATCGCCTTAGTCGAACAAGCTTTTGTTGTAGTAACTGGAGTGATTCTAGGNACTCTTGTGGGGTTGCAAACTGGCAACTTAATGATGGGCTTTATGGCTTTCAATGAAAAAGGTCTCCCCATAACCCCACCCTTCTTACTTAGCATATCGTGGTCAGAAATTTTTCTGGTTTGGGCCATATTAGGTTCAGTTATTATTATTACTACAGTAGGTGTAGTATTAGTGTATTTCCGACTGGCAGTACATAAAGCTTTACGTATTGGAGACAGTTAGATCATGAGCAACGAATCACAAAATCTAGATAAATATATATTCTGTGAAGATTTATTTAAAATTTACAAATCAGAACAACTTGAAGTTGTTGCTTTACGTGGTCTTGATCTTCAAGTCAATTACGGAGAGATTATGGCAATAGTCGGGGCATCTGGTTCAGGAAAATCGACACTTCTTAATATTTTGGCTGGATTAGATCAACCTTCTGCCGGTCAAATTACTGTAGGTGAATTTAATTTATTAACTATTACTCCAGAAGAACTTGTTGACTATAGAAGAAATGAGGTTGGCTTCGTTTGGCAGCAAACCTCTCGAAATCTAATCCCTTATTTATCTGCGGAACAAAACATTACAGTCCCTCTCATACTAGATGGTGCATCACGTAGNCAGGCAATCGATCGAGCAAACTTATTNTTGGATGCAGTTCANCTAAGTAATCGCAGAAAACAAAAACCNAANGAACTTTCTGGAGGAGAACAACAAAGAGTTGCAATTGCGGTTGCCCTTGCTAANAGTCCAACCTTACTGCTTGCAGATGAACCTACAGGAGAATTAGATAGCGCAACTGCGAATGAAGTATTTCAGGTCTTTCATGACCTCAATGAAAGACTTGGTGTGACTATCGTAATTGTCACACATGACGGAGACATTATTTCGAAAGTCAATAGAGTAGTAGCGATGAGAGATGGGAAAACAAGTAGTGAACAAATTCGTAGTATTCAGTATTCAAAAGGCAAAGGTGAAATATTAGAAGAATTTGCGATTGTCGATCATTCTGGAAGATTACAAATTCCTCGCAAATATTTAGATGAAATGGGAATCAATAAACGTGCACGTTTGAATTTTTCATCCGATGGACATGTAGAAATTAGATCTACACAAGATTCACAAGATAAAGGGCAAAATGGAATCAACAGNACTAAATTCTAATTCAACTATGATGATAATTGCATCAAACATTACTCGTGACTTCTTTACAGGAGGTATCAATGTACGTGCATTAGACGATGTCAATCTGTCCGTGCAAAAAGGAGAATTCCTAGCAGTCATCGGTAGATCGGGATCTGGAAAAACAACACTACTCAACGTAATTGCAGGATTAGATCATCCAACTACAGGAAAAATTATGATCAACNATCAAGATATTTCGAACTTCTCAGACCATCAGATGACCCAGCTACGAAGACATCATATCGGTTTCGTCTTTCAATCATTCGGGTTACTTCCTTTGATGTCAGCTGCAGAAAATATTGAACTTGCTTTGAGAATCGCTGGCAATAATGCGAAACAAAGGAGAGAAAGAACAAGAGAATTATTAGAGCTTGTTGGTTTAGAAAATCGTTCTCAACATCGACCTTACGAATTATCAGGNGGAGAACAACAGAGAGTAGCTGTTGCACGAGCCATTGCAAATAATCCTCCACTAATTATTGCTGACGAACCTACAGGAGAACTAGATTCCAATACTGGTCAACAAATTTTTACATTATTACGGAAGGTTGCAGAATCGGGAGTCACAGTTATTACGGCAACACATGATCCATTCGTGATAGATCATGTAGATCGAGTTGTAGAAATGAATGACGGAAAGTTATTAAGTTAATATTCAAGAAAGAGAATATTTTGCCGCTCCTACACATTATTAATGCAAAACTAAAAAAAACGAGTTCTGAAAATGAAATTCTTGCTGCATTAGAAAAAGCAACAGCTATGAGTAATATTTCTGTAGTGAATGCAATCACTTCTGGTCTATCAGATGGTTCTATCGGTGTAGGTATTTGGTTAGACAATACTGATGACCTTGAAACTTTTGCTGCTTCGGAAGAACATTTAGTTTTTATTATGCAAGGTTTAGCTCCTATCATTGAATCGTTATGGAGCGCAGCGATAGATTGCAATGATTCACTACCCAATAGGGATAAAGACTTCGTTTTCTGGCTATATGCTTTTCCAGATCATGAAGGAGTTTTTGAATGGGAAATTCAAAAAATTTTGAATGATATAGCGAATTTACCAGGACAAAGCTGGGCAGGAACTACTATAGAAGAACGAGATCATTTTCGCGCGGGAGGTATAGTTTTAATCAATAAAAATGAATATGAAAATTTCGCAAAAAAATTAAAAAACTCTAAGTCCGACTGGGGTGCTCTAGCTAATTCACTGACCGAAGAGTTCTATGACAATAATACAATTATATCTATACCTGACTAATCACTAAGCTGTAAAACTATATCCCCATTATCATAACGAACCATTTCATGAGGTGGCAAAACATTAATCCAAGCGCTCGCTAAAGCACGACCATTTCGAATAACTAAACGCCAAGCATTATAAGTTCCTGCTGGTACTTCAATTGCTTCTGCAGGGAAAATTCTAATAGATATGCTATTGATATCGTTATCTAAAACGAGTGATGTATTATAAAAAAAGTCTGTGTTTTCAGAAAAGTTAAGAGTTCGCCATAACCAAAATGACGACTCATTATCAAAATAGTTTTTTACTAGATCCAAGGATGAATCCTTAGATCCATTTTGAGTAGTTATAGTTGAATTGAGTTTTGGAAAATCTCGATTGTTATCATAAACCCATTCATAAACATCATTTATTTGTTTTCCATCAGAGTTGACATGTGAAATTTCTCTTAATCCTGCTAAAGGTTTAAGTGTTTGCGAATCAACAACCAAAATTATTTCATCTGTTGCAATTTGATCTTGAGAAGATGAATATTTTTGTTCCAATACCAAACGCCCATCTTGAATAAATGAAGACAAAACACCGGATGCTATTATATCTTCTTGAGAATTAATTATTTGATATTTGTGTTGCTGATTATTTGTAAAAGGAATTTGGTACACAATTTTTTCATCAATATCACCAAGTACGTTCGATTCCGAATTATTACAACTCGAAAATAGAAATAAACAAAGTCCAGCTAATCCTAATAGGAAAGATGATGATTTTAACTTAAACAATCATAATCTCCATCGATTTTTGTACTCGATCTATGACCACATCAATCGCTTCCTCAGGGATATCTAAATGTGTTACTAATCGAAGTGTATTGGGAACAGTCGAACTAACAAGTATTCCATGTTTTGCCAAATTATTTTGTAAAGCTNCTACATCAATTTTTTCAGAACTAATAAAAATCATATTCGTTTGTACTAAATTTAAATCTACATTAATTTCTGGAATTTGAGCTAAACCTTCAGCCAGGCGCCTGGCACTAATATGGTCTGTACCAATACGTTCAACATTATTTTCTAAAGCAAATAATGCGGCAGCAGCGATAATTCCAGATTGCCTCATTGCACCTCCTACTTGACGACGAGTAGAACGAGCACGATTAATGAACTCTTCTGTCCCTGTCAATACTGAACCAACAGGTGCACCTAGGCCTTTAGAGAAACAAAATGATAAAGTATCTGCATCTTGCACTAAAGAAGCAACATCGGTTTCCAAAGCGTGAGCAGCATTAAATATTCTAGCTCCATCAATATGTACAGAAGCACCAGCGGTATGGGCAATATCAGCAATTTCAGTAATTTCACTTTGGGGAATCACAGTTCCACCACAACGGTTTTGTGTATTTTCTAAACACATCAATTTAGAAGAAGATTTTTGAGAATCAAAATGATAATTAATTTCATCAATATCCATGCGCCCATTTTTTTGATTATGTACGATTCCTAAATTTATCCCACCTAGAGCAGGAGCACCTAATCCTTCATGGTGAAGAATGTGAGATTCAGATCCTACAATTGCTTGATCACCTCTCCCACAGTGTGTAAGAAGAGCTATCAAATTTGCCATTGTCCCACTAGGTACAAACAAAGCAGCTTGCTTACCAACAATTTTCGCAGCCTTCGCCTCTAACAATTTAACTGTAGGATCGTCACCTAGAACATCATCTCCCACTAAAGAATCCTTGATTGCCTCACGCATTGCTAAAGAAGGACGGCTGACAGTGTCAGATCGCAAATCGATAACATCCATTTTTACCTCCAAAGAATGACATACACCTTAATGATAATTTTAATTTCAATTGCTCTGTTTACGTTCCCAAATTGTTTCGTAGCCTTCACCACCAGAAATTGCTAATTGAATATCAANCTTTTCCAGTCTTAATGCTTCTTGATAAATTAGTTTCGCACTATTAACAGCTGGTAAGCCGGAACTTTCAAAAAGACGTTTTTCCAAAACTTGCCACAAACCTAATATGCGTAACATTTTTATACTTTGAGCCCAGTGAAAAACTGTAATTTGAGTAGGTAATTCTAATTCAGGACGTGTTGTACGTAAATAACGATAGCGTTCTTCTGCAGAATTAGCAGGAGGAACCAATCGAATTAAAGGCATATCATCTTGCCCTAGACGTGTATCAACTAAAAGTCTTTGGTGTATATGAGAAAAACGAACTACGAAAACATCCGTAGTTTCTAAAACGGCCTTAATTGCTTCAATATCAATTCCAGAATTCGACTCCATACAAGTGATCCTACACAAATTTCCTTAGAAGATACGATAATCTCGATCTAGATAAGGAATCCTAATTATTCCTATCATTTGTAATCCAAAAAGTACTAACAGTATTCCCCCAACTCTAGTAAATAAAGGAATGTATTGCTGAAGACTATTACCCACTAAGCCAACAGAAGCACCTAATAATGCAAATACTACAGCAAATCCCAGAACAAACGAACAAGCATGTCGAACAACTTGAGAACGTCTATTAAATGACAAATTATTATCAATAGCAGATTCACCNGCAATATTTATTAAATATGCTGGAACTAACGGTAATACACATGGAGACATGAACGATAACACACCACCCAAAAAGGCTATAAATGGCCCAAAAAAATTNCCAGTGCTCATACTCAAATTACTCTCCATATCGAAAGTATTACTCAATATTGAACCATAACCCACAAGATAATTATTTAATCGGGAAAATTCATTGAAAAACAATAGTAATCCCATCAGAATAAAAACAACCGCACCGCCAATGGTAAAAAATTTTATTTTGTTCTGAGTATATTTTAATCGTGGCATTATCCGTTCAAAAAAAAGTGCTATTAAGATAAACCAAAGCCCCATGCCCATTGCATATGATAGTAATAAGATACCACCTTGAATAGCAGTACCTGAAGTTGCAGCAAGAGTAAGTGCAACACCTAGGATTGGCCCTACACATGGAGACCATGCAACTGCAAAAGTTACTCCAATTAGAAATGAACGCAAATATGAATTATTTTGAATACCCATTAGAAAAATCACTCAAATATGTAACTTCAAAGATCTCTTAAGATTCTATCCCAAGTATCTTTAACCTTAACAAGTCATACTTTTCTTTGGCACGAGCTTCACGACCCAGCAGCCCCTTTATTTTGTCTGGAGNCATTGTTTTACCATCAAGAAGTAATTCATGTAAATCTTGTAATTGCAATTGCCAATATGACAATGCCTCTAAATATTCAGTTTTTAATTCAGAGTGAATCATGACAATAANTTGAACCTAAANTTCCTCTACTCATGATTTACATGGTAGCGCATACGGGATTCGAACCCGTGATCTCTGCCGTGAGAGGGCAGTGTCCTAGGCCGCTAGACGAATGCGCCACGTCCGAATAATAGCATCTATCTGTGTAATCGGGGATCGTCTCTAGCAATTTCAATTATTTTGTTTTTATGCAGTGCCGCAAGGTGGCTATAAATTTCAGGATTACGATTTACCCATTCTTCTGATTCACTTCCTGCAATAGATCTTTTTACAACTGCAGGCGCACCTACAACCAGCATTTCAGGTGGAACATTAAGATCTGGAAGTACTACAGCACCAGCAGCAACCAGGGTGCGAGAGCCAATGTTACAACCATCCAAAATTAGTGCACCATTACCTATTAGAGCACCTTCGCCAATTGTTGCTCCATGTACCACACAATTATGTGCTATAGAAACTTTTTTACCTATTACTGTCGGAAATCCATCTCTCCCGTGGATAACAGCACCGTCTTGAATATTCGCATCTTGAGCAATATGTATGTAGGTTGTATCGCCACGAATTACTGCCCCATACCAAATAGAGACTCCCGCTTCAATTTTTACATCCCCAACGATACTGGCAGTTGGGGCAATAAATGCNGAAGGATNAATCTGTGGTACTTTATCTCCTATAGCGAAAATCGGCATCACAACTCCTAAATTCTATAGGGGAAAATTTAACTTTGAATACGCTGGACAGATATTACACCACGAACACCATCAAGAGCTGAAAGCAGATTAACAAATTCTGCACCACCTTCTGTTTCGAGTGTTAAATCGACTACAGTTGTCCTGTCTTTACGTTCGTTTGTACGTACACCTATCATATTGGCCTCGCCATTCGCCAATATAGTACTTATATCTCTAAGTAGACCAATCCGATCCCAAGCAATTACCTCAACGCGAGCAGAATACATCCCAANATTCATGTCCCAATCACATTCTAACAATCGCTCATGATCGACTACACGTGCTAAGTTATTGCATGTATTTCGATGGACTGTAACTCCACCACCTCTTGTGACAAATCCAATTATTTGATCTCCAGGCAACGGGCTGCAACATCTTCCAAGATTGATATGTAAACCTGTACTACCGAGAACTCTAACGTTGGCATCATCACCTAATTTCACTAGTGATGAAGAAATATTAGGGCTTTCAGGTTTTGAGTGTTGGGACAAAATCAAACCGAGGTGCTCCGAAGAAACGTCTCCAGAACCTAAAGCAATATAAAGTTCAGATTGAGACTGTAATTTAAAGTTCTCCCAAATTTTTGATGGTATTTTATTAATCGCTAAACGACGCATCTCTCTGTCAAAAAGTTCTTTTCCACGATCAATATTTTCATCTTTTTGTTGTCGACGAAACCATTGTCGAACTTTTTGCCTTGAATGGCTAGATCCCAAATACCCTAGAGAAGGAAGTAACCAATCTCTAGATGGACCTCGCACTGTACGGCTGCGAATAATTTCAATAGCATCGCCGTTTTCAATCAGTGTGGTTAATGGAACAAGTTTTCCATTAATTTTTGCCCCAGCACAGCTATGACCTAAATCTGTATGAATTCGATAAGCAAAATCTATAGGAGTTGATCCTCGAGGTAAAATTAATACATCACCTTTCGGTGTATGTACGAAAACTTGATCAACAAAAACATCAGTTTTAATAGATTCAAGAAAATCTTCTGTGCCTTCTTGTTGCCACTCAATTAAGTGTCTTAACCACGACATACGTTCTTCATAGCGATAATCTCTATGTGATAGATTACTTTTATATTGCCAATGTGCAGCAACGCCATATTCCGCAATTTCATGCATTTCTTCAGTACGTATTTGCACTTCAAACAAACGCTGTCCGGGACCGTATACACTCGTATGTAAGGATTGATATAACGATTCTTTTGGATTAGCAATGTAGTCGTCAAAACCAGTAGGTACAGGCCTCCAAGTTTGATGAATTATGCCTAATGCTGCATAACAATCACTTACCGATTCCACAACAACTCTTAAAGCGAGTAAATCATGAATTTCATCAAATCCTTTCAATTCATGTTCATATCTTTGTTCTTTTTCAAAAATTGAATAAAGATGTTTTGCTCTCCCTTTTACTTCGCACTTAATACCCGCAACCTTAAGTGCTTCCATAAGTTGATCTTCCAACCTTCGCACGTACCGTTCACGTTCACTTCTTTTTGAGTCCAAATTTTTTGCGATACGTACATACTCTTGTGGTTCTAAGTAACGAAAAGATAAATCTTCTAATTCCCACTGAATTTGTGTGATACCTAATCGAGAAGCTAATGGTGCATAAATTTCACGCGTTTCTTCAGCAATAGACTTTTGCCTATCGACTGAAAGATATTCTAATGTGCGCATATTATGTAAACGATCTGCAAGCTTAATTATTACAACACGAACATCTTGTGCCATTGCCAAAAACATTTTACGCAAAGTTTCAGCATCGGTTTGAGCATTGGAAAGGTTTGGGATTTTTTCGATCTTAGTAGCACCTTCAACAAGGTCAGCGATATTTCCCCCGAATTTTTCTTTAAGTTGTTCTGTAGTTACTCCACAATCTTCTATAACATCATGCAATAATGATGCTGCAATTGTTTGAGAATCCATTTTAATATTTGCTAAAAGGGAAGCAACTGCAATCGGATGAGTAATATAAAGATCACCAGATTTACGTTTTTGTCCTTGATGTGCTCGATTTGCAAAATCAAATACCGCGAGTAACTCGTTAATTCTTTCGACAGGCAAATATGTTTCGAGTGTTTCGATTAAATTTTGTACTTTAGCAGTCACATTTTCGGTCGCGACCATCGTGTATAAAGACTAACATGCTAGTAGGAACTAGTCAGTGAATTTTTTTATTGCAATTATATATAAGAATTAGAGGAGATTACGTGGCCCAATTTCAATCACCCCGAGGCATGAATGATATATTGCCTGAGCAAATGGCCATTTGGCAACAAATCGAACAGACCTGTCAAAAAATTAGCCGACAATTTGGGTATGAATGGATTG
The DNA here is from genome assembly GCA_002707835.1 of Chloroflexota bacterium. Lineage (GTDB taxonomy): Bacteria > Chloroflexota > Dehalococcoidia > UBA2979 > UBA2979 > UBA6955. Next base: position 84,044 of record PANZ01000015.1, on the reverse strand, counting down.
TCACTCCAATTGTAGAAGATCAAAGAATTTTTAGCCGCACAGCGGGAACAGATTCAGATATCGTTTCAAAAGAGATGTATGTCTTTGAAGATCGCGGTGGAGATTCTCTAGCCTTAAGGCCAGAAGGTACTGCAGGCGTAGTTCGAGCATTTATTGAGCACGGCATGTCAAATAGACCACAACCATTAAGACTTTGTTATTTTGGTCCATTTTTTAGATATGACAGACCTCAAGCTGGACGTTATCGTCAATTATGGCAATTTGGTGTTGAACTCATAGGAGAGAGCTCACCTATTGCAGATGCTGAGGTTATTAATTTACAAAATTCACTTTATAAAAATTTAGGTTTGTCTAATGTGGAACTACGAATTAATTCCATAGGCTCGCCTGAAAGTAGGAAAAAATACTTGGATTCACTAAAGAAATTCCTAAAACCTCAAATCAATAATCTATCTAATGAATCACAAAGGCACTTCGAGACTAATCCATTCAGAATATTAGATTCAAAAATAGAGAACGATCAAAAAATCGTTTCACAAGCCCCCAAAATACTCGAATACATCGACAATGAAGATCGTGGCCATTTTAAATCTGTTTGTAATTATTTAGATGCACTCAATATAAATTATAAAATCGACTCTGGAATTGTGCGAGGGCTTGATTATTACACACGTACAGTCTGGGAGTTCCAACCCGCTGATGGAGGATCACAATCGACAATTGGTGCTGGTGGCAGATATGACAATCTGGTGGAAATTTTAGGAGGAACAGCTACACCTGCAGTAGGTTTTGGTACAGGGATAGAAAGAATATCTCTCAATATGAAAAAAATAGATGAGCATGATCAAATACAAAATATTGATGCTTTCACGATTCCATTAGGGGAAGCAGGAGCGATTAGATCAGTCCAAATTGGTAATATACTTCGAAATGCAGGCTTCAATATCGTCAGTGGAATAGCAGGAAGATCTTTACGTTCGCAACTAAGAAGTGCTAACAATCAGAATGCCTCATATGCATTAATCATTGGGGATGATGAAGTCAATGCTAATCGTATACAAGTAAAAGCATTGAAAACTGAACAGGAACAACAGTTACTTTCTGAAGAAGAATTAATTAATTTCTTGAATACTTCTGTCTAACTAATAGAACTCAATATGAAACACATTAACCTGATAAAGTATAAAAATGTTAGAAAAATTTGACGAATTAGAATTACGTTTTGAAGAGCTAACTTTGCAACTCGCCGATCCAGAGGTAATTTCCGATCGTCACCGCTTAGAAGAAATCGCAAGAGAACGATCTAATCTTGGAGAAATTGTTGAGCTCTATAGAAAATATCAACAAAGCTCTTCAGATCTTGAAGAGGCGCGTATTTTATCTAATGACTCTGATGTAGAAATAAGCGAGTTAGCACATGAAGAAAAAAATAGACTCGAGGAAGAAATAGAAGAATTAGATCAAGAACTAAAGTTCGCGTTGTTACCCAAAGATCCTGCTGATGAAAGAAATGTAATAGTAGAAATTAGATCTGGCACTGGAGGAGATGAGGCAGGATTATTTGCTGCAGATTTATTTCGAATGTATCAAAGATATGCTGAACGACGGACATGGAAAGTTGAAATACTCAATACATCTTCAGCACATTCAGGTGGTTTTAAAGAAATTACATTCGAATTAAACGGGCATGGTGCATACTCAAGATTGAAATATGAATCAGGAGTTCATCGAGTACAACGTGTCCCTGAAACAGAATCACAAGGAAGAATTCATACTTCAACTGCTACTGTGGCAGTGTTACCAGAGGTAGATGAGATTGACATAGATATCGATTGGAACGAAGTTCGAATCGATATCTTCCATTCAGGCGGAGCTGGTGGTCAAAATGTCAACAAAGTTGCCACTGCCGTAAGAATGACACATGAACCATCAGGTATCGTGGTCGTTTGTCAAGATGAGCGTTCACAGGCAAAAAATAGGGCACGTGCAGAATCAGTTCTACGTTCTAGGCTGTACGATCTTGAACAAGAAAAACAACAATCGGAAGAAGCTGCCGCAAGAAAATTACAGGTTGGTGGAGGTGCCAGAGCTGAAAAAATTCGAACTTACAATTTTCCACAAGATAGAATTACAGACCATCGAATAAGTCTTACTGTACATAGTATTGATAAAGTGATGGACGGAGACATTGACGGAATTATTGAAGCTGTCAGCGCAGATATTACAGCGCGAATACTAGCTAGTTCATGATTTTTACAGCGTATTATGATTACAAGCACTTCTAACGCTACCATCCGTAGCATTCGATCATTAAATAATCGAAAATATCGAGATGAACTACAAATAGGCTATGTCGAAGGAATCCGGGTAGTTAGATCAGCTATAGAACTACAATCACATCTAATCGAAAAAATAATTCTAGCCCCTGATTTATTAACAAGCGCCAGCACAAAACAGGTCATACAAAAAGCACAAAAAGACGATATATCAATTATTGAAGTTTCTAAACAGGTATTTCAGAAAATTTCAAAACGTGATGGCCCTCAAGGCATCGCCGCTATAGTAAGGCAAAACTGGACAACCTTAGAAGATATTATCCCGGAAAATAATTCACTCTGGGTAGCACTAGCTTCATCGGGCAATCCTGGAAATATAGGAACAATACTGCGAACTCTAGATGCTGTCGGAGGATCTGGAATTATTTTATTAGGGCCAAGTGCGGATCCTTGGGATCCAACCTCGATAAGAGCCAGTACCGGAGCAATATTCAACTGCACCTTAATTCGTTCAAATTGGTCAAAATTAAAAAAATGGGCTCAATTCAACAATTTTAGTTTAATTGGGGCCACCGACGAAGCGACTGCTAATTATCGAACAATCGAATATCCAAATAATACAATTTTAGTTATGGGGAGCGAACAATCTGGATTAGATATAGCACAAAAAAAAGAATGTTCTAATCTTGTTTCTTTACCTATGATTGGTTCTGTTGATTCATTAAACCTTAGTGTCGCCTGTTCCATAATCTTATATGAAATCATGTCACAACAGATGTCTTAGGATTTTAACTTTGAGTACCGCAAAAAACATACGAAATACAATTCATGATTCTGCCAAAATGTTAATCGATGCGTATTGTGCAGATAATATAGATGATGCACGTCTAGAAGCAGAATTACTTTACGGATATGCAGCTGGCATAGAAAGAGTAACAGTCATTGCAAATGGGCTTGATAATCCTAAAAATAAGGATTTAGAACAATTTGAATTATTATTAGATCGTAGATTAAATCATGAGCCTCTCGCATACATTCTTGGGCATAAAGAATTTTATAATATTGATCTCTTAATTGGTCCCGGTGCATTAATACCTCGTCCCGAAACTGAGACGATTGTAGAGATAGCATTGAAGACTATTTATGAACATCCTCAATTTAATCAAGAAGTTACAATCGCTGATGTTGGAACTGGTAGTGGTGCTATAGCTATTGCGATTGGTATGCACGCACCTCATGCAACAATTTTTGCAATTGACAAATCGAATGAGGCATTAATTTGGGCAAAGAAAAATATTGATAAACATAAACTACAAAAACAAATCACATTACTGCATGGAGATCTATTACAACCTCTTAACACTACAATTGACATAGTGATTGCTAATCTGCCTTATATACCTACTGATGAACTGCAATCACTACCTAATGAAATTGTAAAACATGAACCTGATTTAGCTGTTAACGGAGGAGAAGATGGTCTCGAATTATATCGACATTTTTCGAAACAACTTCCACAACATCTTTCTAAAAAAAATAATTCTGTAATTGTAGAAGTTGGTGCTGGGCAAATAATTTTCGTTCAAGAAATATTATTAGAAAATATGTCAACCCACGAGAATACACAAATACAAATTCATCGTGATCTTCGACAGGTTCGACGAGTATTAGAAATCAGAAATAACTAAGAGCCTAAGAGTTAAACTCCTGAAGGACGAGTTTGAGCAATCTGATATATCTTTCCTTCAGTTTTAATTGATGGAGCGATAATCATCCTAGCGTCATGAAATTCTTTAATTGTTTGTGCCCCACAAGTAGCCATTGAGGTAGTCAAGGCACCTACTAAATTTTCAGAACCATCAGTTTTAGAAGTTGGGCCAAATAAAAGTGCCTCTAATGTTTTTGTTTGGCCCACATGAACTCTAACACCTCTAGGTAAGGACACATCAGGAGTTGCCATACCCCAATGAAAACCTCTTCCAGGTGCGCCTTCACAACCAGCAAATGGTGAACCCAACATAACAGCGTCTGCACCAGCACAAATTGCTTTAGAAACATCTCCTCCAGTTCTAAGTCCGCCGTCAGTTAAAATAGCCACATATCTTCCAGTTTGTTCGTAATAAACATCACGTGCATAAGACGTCTCTATAGTTGCACTTACTTGAGGCATACCAATACCAAGAACTTCCCTTGAAGTGCATGCAGCACCAGGCCCTACTCCTACCAAAACACCATGTATACCAGTTTCCATTAATTCGATAGTGGCATGAAAATCTACAGTGTTCCCAACTAGAATAGGAACATCACCCATATTATGAACTAATTCATCAAGCCTTAATCCTCTCAATGAATTAGAAACATGTTTAGCGGTAGTAACGGTTGATGCAACAACAAAAAAATCAACTCCTGCCTCTTTAGCAACAGGTGCAAATTTTTTCGTGTTTTGAGGAGTACATGCTATCGCAGCCAAACCTCCAAGTGCTTTAATTTGTTCGATTCGTTCTCCTATCAAATTTTCTTTAACAGGCTCATCATAAATTCTTTGAATTGTTTCTGTAGATGTTTCAATCGATGCATTCGCAATCTCATCTAAAACTGCATCAGCATCTAGATATTTCCCCCATACACCATCAACATTAAGAACTCCGAATCCACCTAAGTTACTAATTTTGACAGCGAAATTTGGATCGACAACTCCATCCATTGCAGAAGCAATTATAGGTATCCGGAAAGTATGATCGCCAAGGGTAAAATTGGGTTTTACCAAATTAGGATTAGTTGTCACAGTCCCTGGAACAATTGCCACATCGTCAAATCCATAACTATGCTCCAGTAATTTTGGAGTTACTTTTGTCTGATCAGTTATTTGTTGAGATGTTCTCAGCATTATATCCTCAGTGTATAGTTGCAAATGATTATCCGAATAATACAAATGCTGTATGCGTGAGAATATCGTTCGTTGACCTGTTGGTCAAACTTATCTATTAGATTGACCTAAAACAAGGTAAGAGAAGCACCCAGAACAAGATTTCTTAATCAAATCAATTTATTTCGTGAGCACACCACGCAGAAGTGCTAGGATTTTTTCATGACTACTTCACCTGAAAGACCAGAAAAATCTGCTAAGTATGTACTGGTTGCCGCTGCTTGGCCTTATGCAAATGGAGATTTACATGTTGGTCAAATCGCTGGGTGCTATTTACCAGCTGACATATATGCACGGTATCACCGTATGAAAGGTAATCATACTCTAATGGTTTCAGGATCAGATTCTCATGGAACTCCGGTAACCGTTCGTGCAGAACAAGAAGGAGTTGAACCCACCGATATTTTTAAGAAATACCATGAATCATTTCTAGACACTTTTCAACGTTTTGGAATTTCTTTTGATTTATTTACTCATACAGACACTGATAACCATTCAGAGGTTACACATGATATTTTCCTAAAACTTCTGGAAAATGACTATTTATATGAAGCCGAACAAACACTCTTATACGATGTCACTACCAAAAGATTTTTACCTGATCGATATGTCGAAGGTGAATGCCCGCACTGTAATTTTGATCACGCCCGTGGAGATCAATGTGATAATTGTGGAAGAACTTTGGATGCTTTAGAGTTGATAAACCCTCGATCGAAATTAAGTAATTCAGAACCTGAACCTCGCAATACAAGCCATCATTTTCTTCGACTTTCTGCATTTAATGAACAACTTATCGAATGGATTGAATCAAAAGATCATTGGCGTCCGGCTGTCCGCAACTTCACACTTGGAATGTTACGTGAAGGCTTACATGACCGAGCGATTACTAGAGATATCGAATGGGGAATAGACATCCCACTCAGTGGATACGAATCTAAACGTATCTATGTCTGGTTTGAAGCTGTGATTGGCTATCTTTCTGCGACTATAGAATGGGCTAAAAATAATAATAATCCTGATGCATGGAAGCAATGGTGGGGAAATCCTGATGCATTAACAACTTATTTCCAAGGGAAAGATAATATTCCTTTTCATGCAATTATTTGGCCAGCAATGCTAATGGGTTACGGAAATCTGAACCTTCCTTACAATATCCCAGCTAATCAATACGTCACAATGTCTGGCTCAAAAGCTTCTACCAGTGGTAATTGGGCCGTATGGATGCCGGATTATCTAAATAGACATGAACCAGATCCTCTTCGTTACGTATTGACAGCATTAATGCCTGAAACTTCTGACTCCGATTTTACATGGACAGAATATGTACGTCGTAATAATGATGAATTAGTCGCCAGATGGGGAAATCTAGTCCATCGTGTCCTTACTATGACATATCGCAATTTCAACGGTGAAGTTCCTTCACCACCTGAACAACTTTCACTCGAATCGCTAAAAATACTTGATGAAATCGATAGTTCTTATCAAGTGGTCGGGAATTATATAGAAAAAGTTGAGCTGCGAAATGCTCTCGCAGCAATCATGGACGTTGCACAGAAGGCCAATCAATATTTAACTGAACGAGAACCTTGGAAAAAAATAAAGTCTGAACCTGAGCATGCAGCAGAGACTCTCCATACTGCACTGAATGTCATTTCAGGTTTAATATCCCAATTCCAACCTTTCCTTCCATTCAGTTGCGAAAAAGCATGGAAACTCCTTGGACAAACAACTAATGTTCAAGAAATAGGCTGGGAATATACTCCAATATTACCGGGAACAATATTACCTGAGCCAAGTCCTTTGTTTGAAAAATTTGATGAATCACTTATTGAACAAGAGGAAAACCTTCTTGGAAGTTAATCTCTTGTTTTTTTACTTATCACATTTATATTGTGCTCTAGAGGAATGAGATGACTCAAAATATTGATGTTTACACTGATCGAAATGATCTAAATTGGGTTGACTCCCATGCGCATACGTGGTCTGAAGAATTAACAGCTGATTATCAAGAAATTATGAACCGTGCATGGGCTTCGGGAATATCTGAAATTATAGAAGTTGGAGTAGACGTTCCTACATCAAAACTAGCTGCTAAATTAGCTTCTACAGATCGGAGAATCCATGCAGTATGTGGAATTCATCCTCACGATGCAGATAAATATGACCAACAACATTTAGATCTGCAAGAACTTGCAACAAGTGGGGATTTTGTAGCAATAGGAGAAATTGGACTGGATTTTTATCGCAACTTTTCACCTCCCGATCAACAATACAAAGCATTTGAAAAACAATTAGAACTTGCACGAATTAACAATTTACCTGTCGTCATACATTCACGTAATGCAGATAGTGAAACTTATTCAATTTTAAAAAATTGGGTTAGTAAAGTTGGAAAGTATTTAGGAACATCCAGGCCTATAGGAATGCTTCACTGCTTTTCTGGTAATTCAGAACTATCTAAGAAATATCAAGACCTTGGTTTTTTAATTTCACTCGCAGGACCAGTGACTTATAAAAAAAATATCGAGCTGCAAAAAGTTGCCAAATTACTGCCGTTATCAAAAATGCTCATCGAAACTGATTGCCCTTACCTAACTCCAACACCTTATAGAGGTAAACTTAATGAACCAGCATATGTAAAAGCTACAGGTATGTTTATAGCTAATATAAAAAAAGAAAAAATTTCTTCAGTAGCAAAAGCTACTACAGAAAATGCAAAATTTTTATTTGAAATCAATGGAGGGTAGTAATGTCCAATAATGAGATATCTACAACCATTTATGGAGAAATTGAAAAAGATTTACCCTTAGTAACAAATAGTTTGAAAGAATTATCGGATGATATTGGGTTTGAATTCTTAGAAAAGATGATCGAGCAATCACTAAGCGGTTCAGGGAAAATGATGAGACCTGCATTAGCGTTGTTAGCAGGAAAGTTAGGAAACTACGATTTAGAGAAATTAATTCCTTTAGCTGCAAGTGTTGAATTACTTCACACTGCTTCATTAGTTCATGATGATGTAATCGACAGGGCAGATGCACGAAGAGGAAATGAAACCTCCAATATATTGTTTGGAAATGCCGCAGCAGTGATGCTGGGTGACTATATGTTTGCATATGCTGCTGAATTTATTACACGTACAGACAATATACATGTAGTAAAAAAATTTGCTGCTACCTTAATGATGATGGTACAGGGAGAATTAAAGCAAGATGTCACTGTATTCGAATATTCTGAAGATGTGCAACGGTACCTTGATCGTATTACAGGTAAAACTGCATCACTATTCGCAACTGCTGCAGAAGGAGGAGCATTAGTTTGTAATGTTTCTGAAACTGAGGCAAGTGCACTCTATTCCTATGGAATTAACTTAGGTATAGCATTTCAAATAGTTGATGATGTACTCGATTTTTCAGGAGATCCAGAATTGATGGGAAAACCCATAGGTTCAGATCTAAAATCAGGGACTCTTACATTACCTTCCATTCTATACATGCAACAAAAACCAGACGACAACCCGATCAAGAAAGCTTTCGAAGGTCAACGCAAAAATAGTAATCTCAACAAAGCTATCTCCGATATTTTAGATGGTGCGTATATTAAAGAATCCATGGCAACTGCACAAAAATTTGGAGCAGAAGCACGCAATTGTTTAGATACAATCGATAATAAAGAAACTGTCGATACTTTAAATCAATTAATTGATTATGTTTTAGATCGGAAAATCTAAATATTCAACCAGAATAATTAATTTTTATCCTGATTTACAAAATGTTGAACTGTTGATTCATGTGTCACAATTGAGTCTGGTGGAACAGCATGTGTAAGCCATACGTTCCCTCCAATCACACTTCGACAACCTATAATTGCCTCAGAGCCTAAAATAGTTGCATTAGCATAAATAACCACATCATCCTCTATTGTAGGGTGTCTTTTTTGTGTTGCCAGTTCCTTATGCACGACTAATGCACCAATGGTAACACCTTGATAAAGACGCACTCTATCACCAATAACAGCGGTTTCACCAATAACAATACCTGTACCATGATCTATTGCGATTGCTGTACCTATACTAGCCTTAGGATGTATGTCAATCCCAGTTTCACGATGTGCAAATTCAGTAATCAATCGAGGTAATAAATTAACACCTAAATTATCTAGGTTATGTGCGATTCGATATGATGCAATAGCCAGAAAACCAGGATATGTGAGCAAAATTTCATCCAAACTTTGTGCAGCAGGATCTGCATTTTTTATTGCTTGGGAATCTTCATCTAACACTCTCTTTATATTTTTAAAATTATTAAGAAAATCTATTTCAATCTTTCTACTTTCGGTAACTCCCAAATCTTGTCTATCCAAAAAAAATCTTAATAACTCTAATAATCTTTCCACTTCAACATGTATCGTAGAATCATCGAATGTATTATTTTTTGCATAATGAGGGAATAGAATACTTAGTACTGTAATTAAAAATTCTTCTGACTTATCTCTTAGTCCAATTATCTTTACATGTGCTAAACGATCCTTTTTTATATCTTGCTCTACCTTGTTACTTATATCTTCTAGTCGATCCATAACTAACCATCCCGACTACTATTATTTAACTCTGTCCCAGAAGAGGCAATCACTCTCCTAGCTTCACCCATAAAAGAAGAGCTTTTTATTACTAATTCTGACTGAACTTGAATAAATTCAAACATCATATTTTCTAACATCATTGATAATTGTGGGTCGATTTTAATTCGACATATTTCTTCAAACGACAAAAATTCAATTGCCCTTAAAACACGTATAACACGAGATTCTAACGGTCTAGCATCAAACGTTTTTACTGATGAATCAACATGAACGACTCCACCTTGTACCATACTCCAATAAGCTTTCTCTGCGTCAACATCTTTGCCAGTAATAACGCATTTCATTAATTCTGGTTTTATTCCAATTACTCTTAACAATGAAAATTCAAATACGCGCGTTACAAATTGAGATTTTTTACCATCGGACAAGCGTGTAAGTGAACTATCAAGAAGTTCAAAAATCTGTCCTGCATCTACATCTTCTATTAAGAACCTATTCGTCAATTCGAGTAAATAAAAAGCAGTGCTCATTTTTTGAAGGTCTGATTTAATAGGCAAATAAGCATTTTGTGTTTGTGCTTGAGTTATAATGTCGAGTGTCCGCCCATGCGCTAATGAAACTTCTGTAAGTGTAAGTGGCTCTACATGACCAGCAAGTTTACTTTTAGGCTTTAGTGCACCTTTTGCAACAGCATCAACTTTACCTTGCTGTGGAGTTATCATTGTAACAATACGATCAGCATCTCCTAAACGACGATGAGCCAACACTATCGCTTTAGTTTTTATAACTCTAGGAATACGCCCACTCATTGAAAATAAAGCCTAACACCACAAGTCATTTTAATTTCGAACAGACATAAAGACCATCAATCTAATACTTTTTGTCGAAACTCAAGTGCACGATTTAGAGTAACGTCATCGGCATATTCGAGATCAGCACCTGCGGGTAATCCTCTTGCGAGGTGGGTAATATTAATACCTAAGGGACCCAATAATCGAGCTAAATACATTGAAGTAGCATCACCTTCCAAATTAGGATTAGTAGCAACAATTACCTCATCAATTTCTACTTCAGAGTCTCTAATTCTTTTTAATAATTCTGCAATTTTCAAATCACTTGGCCCAATACCATCACTAGGAGCGATGACACCATGCAACACATGATAAAGACCCATATATGACCCTGTACGTTCCAAAGCTTGTACATCAAGCGGTTCCTCAACCACGCATATTGTTTTAAAGTCCCTTTTTGAGTCAGTACATATACGACATGGATTCAAATCAGTAAGATTTTGGCAAAAATCGCAAAGTGTAATCGATCGTTTTACTTCTAACAAAGAATTTGCCAGTTCTTGAGCTTCTTTTTCTGGAGCACGTAATACATGATACGCAAGGCGTTGAGCACTTTTAGGACCTATTCCAGGTAAACGGTTAAACGCTTCAACTAGTGTTGTAATAGGAGATTGTGAATTTCTTCGTTCGTATTGATTCACACTCTTACCATCTAATCTTCAACTCGAACTGCACCTAAATCAATAGCTTCATTTACTAAATGACCTCCTTGAGTCTTTTGAACAGGCGTAGGTCCTGATTTATTAAGTTCTTCCCATAACACTGCTTTTACAGTTATATCTCGTCCTGCAATTGATGAAATAGCTTGGCCAACAGCTTCAATTAAAGTTCCGTTGTCATTATGAGTCAGTTGTTCTACATGATTAGGAAAGCGAAACCCAATTTCAACTTCATCATCAGTCAATGTCTTCAAATAACCAGTGTTTAATAAAGCACCAGCTTTAAAATTTAACTTTTTTGCCATTAGGCGAATTTGATCCCATTCAGATCTAAGCACTTCTAATTCACGTGGAATATCTTCAACATCTGGTGCGGCAAAGTCAATTTGTGGAGGTTGCTTTTTATCAGTCGGTTGTTTAATTACTAAATCTTCGTCGGGTACAACAGGTTCAGATGTTTGAACAGGTTTTGCTTTCAGTGGTTTTGTTTCACGCATTTCAGTTTTTTCAAGTTCTTGAGAGTTATCTACGGCATTGTTTTTTTCGTCAATAGTCATACAAAGTGAAGCAAAGGCAATTTCAACAGGAACAGAATCATATGCATCACCACGAAAATCTATCCCCCCCAGAATAGAAAGACCTTTAACTATGCTCGAAATTGCAGAGCTATGAGCAAATTTTTCCAATATTTCCAGTTCAGAATCAGACATTTGCAATTGTTCTTTTGAGCCAGTTTTGACAAACAAAGCATTTCTTAGAATTGATACCACTTCTCTAGTAAAGATACGCATTGAAACACCATCATCACGTGCACGACTAATGGCAGATAATCCCATTGCAATGTCTTTAGTAATCACTGCATTTGCAAGCAAATGTGTCCTGTCATCNAGNGCTANCCCCAAACCNGTTCTAACTGANTCGACTGTCAGATTTTTACCATGATATGCAACCAGTTGATCAAGTAAATTTTCGGCATCNCGTAAAGATCCTGTTGCTTGNCTTGCAATTAAATCACAGACACCNAATTCAATTNCCACNTCTTCACCATGNGCAATTTTTTCTAATCTTTTTACAATATCTACATGAGTATGCTTATGAAAATCAAATCTTTGACACCTCGAAAGAATAGTATTAGGTATTCGATGAGATTCTGTCGTTGCAAGTATAAAAATGACATGCGCCGGTGGTTCTTCTAACGTTTTTAATAGTGCATTAAATGCTGCATCAGTAAGCATATGAGCTTCATCAATTAAGTAAATTTTATAAATACCTTGTGCGGGTGAATAATTAACATTTTCACGCAAACTTCTAATTTCATCGATACCTCGATTAGAAGCAGCGTCAAGTTCAATAAGATCTAATGCAGTCCCATTATCAAAACTAGAAGCAAAAGACTGATCGATATTGCCCTCTTGATCAGGAGGGCAATTTAAAGCTTTAGCCATAATACGGCCAATTGAAGTTTTACCAGTTCCCCTGGGACCACTGAAGAGGTATGCATGCGCAGGTTTATTCATCTCAACAGCATGACGCAGGGGAGTAACTACAGCTTCTTGCCCAACAACATCATCAAAATGTCGAGGGCGCCATTTACGATACAATACTGTTTGATTAGTATTACTAGAGTCAGCGTTTACCAAAATACTTCAACTTAATTAACAGTTTGAGAATTCCTCAATCTAAGTGTAGCACTAGCCAATCTCAAAGTTTATTGATTCGATAAAATTAAGAGTTAATCATTCCAGATATCTCTGACCCATTCACCTAACAACAAGACTTCTTGTTCAGTCATATTTTTTTCTGAACTCAATGAATCATGATCATGACCTAATAAATGTAATGCTCCATGAACTACAAGATGTTTAATTTCTTGAACGATATCAGTACTACTACTAATAGTATTTCTTACTGCAGCAGGATAAGAAATGACTATATCACCGAGATAATTATCTGCATCGAATTCATTTTGAGGAAAAAATAAATCATTATCTTCTGACTGAGGATAAGATAAAACGTCGGTAGGATAATCTAATCCACGATGCGCATTATTAAGTTCTTGCAGAATTTCATCACCAGTAATAGTTAAGGTTAAGTGACTATTTTTACCTGGCCCAATTTCTTGAAGTAGTCTATTCAGCAATTGTTCCAACCCACAAGAATCAATTTCTTGAACATATTTTTCATCAACTACAATATCGATTTGATGTGTCATTAATATTTATCTAAAATCATAACAAAGTAGAAGCAGCATTTTGAGCCAGATCAATTAGTCGACTTGGCGCCAATCCAATCAATATCATTCCCATAGTTGTAAAAGCTAATACAAATTGCATGCGCCCAGAAGTAACGAATGTATACTCTTTATCGANTTCAGGGGGNTCAAGTGCAATAATTCGAATCCATCGAAGATAATAAAATGCAGCAATAGCAGTGTTAATTACTCCAATCACCACAACAGCAACTAACCAAATTTCACCAGTTTGAATTGCATTATTAAAAACGTATAACTTCGCAATAAAACCTGCAGTTGGTGGAATTCCAGTCAGCGAGAGTAGCCCCAAAATTAAAACCAGTGCGAGTAATGGTGAGCGACGAATAATACCTGCATAACTCTTCAATTCATAAGATCCTATACGTTCAGATATTATAATAACAGTTAAAAATACAGCTAAATTGGTAACGAGATAACTAGCCAAATAGAACAATACGCCTGAAGCGCCAACAGTATTCCCCACTGAGACTGCAGCTAAACCAATGGCAATATTACCTGCTTGTGCAATTGAAGAATATCCAAGTAATCTTCTGACATCAGTCTGCAATATTGCTGCAGTATTACCAACGAACATTGAGAGTACTGCGAATATGCCAAACACCATTGCCCAATCAGAAGCAATAAATGTATCGCCTCCACCTAATCCTGTATAAAAAAGGCGCAATGCAACCCCGAAACCAGCAGCTTTCGAAGCTACCGATAAAAATGCGATAACTCTTGTCGGAGCTCCCTGATAAACATCGGGAGCCCAGCCATGGAATGGTACAAGTGCCATTTTAAATCCAAATCCAGCAATAATGAATATAAATGCAATTGTTATAGCTAATCGGATGTCAGAATTAGAAGAGTTCACGAATACGGCAATATCAGACAATGATGTCGATCCTGCTAACCCGAAAAGTAAAGCAAAACCATAAATCATTATAGCGGCAGCAATAGCACCACTTATGAGATATTTTAGTCCTGCTTCCGCACTTTTGTCTTCGCGTGTAATAGCAACTAATACATATTGTGCAATTGAAGTAGTTTCTAAGGCGATAAATATCAAAATTAAATCTTGTGCTTGCACNAACAGGGACATCGATCCAGTTGCTACGAGCAAAAGAGCATAATATTCTCCTGCTAAATCAAGCTTTAAAGCCCAAGATGATGAAGCGATAGTAATTATTACAGCAACAATAATTACTATCGTAATGAAAAATAACCCAAATTGATCAAGACTNACGGCACCATGAAATGCAATTTGCNTATCGCCAAAAGAAAATTGAAGGAATGCACCTACGATTGCAATAAGAAGAACACTAAGAGCTGTTACTGATAACCATCCGCGATTATTTGGGAAAANGATATCAATGANGAGAACAGCTACAGCACCAAGTAGCAGAATCAAAGATGTGCTAATTACAAATAGATCTTGAAAATCTGTCATATAACTGCCTCAAGGATCTTTACTATTGGTTCGATCCCACTTTCTATCGATTCGGTAATTACGGACGGGTAAATCCCTACTCCGACAATAGAGATTACTAGTAATGCCATCGCAACATATTCCCACCATTGATTAGCATCCGAAAGATTATCCCACTTACTATCAGAAGGACCATGAAAAACACGTTGAAAAGTCCAAAGAATATATCCGGCAGCAAGTACAACACCGAAAACTGCTACAACAGTAGGTACTGGATGCATCTTATACGCACCCAAAAACGTAGTTAATTCAGCCACAAAACCTGACAATCCAGGAACTCCTAATGATGCAAGCCCAGCAATTAACATCACTGCCCCAATTTTGGGCATATTGTGCATAAGACCTTGCATTTCTGCTATTTCACGCGTATGTGTTCTTTCATAAACCATTCCAACCATCACAAAAAGCAATCCGGTAATTGTTCCGTGTGTAAACATTTGTAAAGCTGCACCTGACATACCCACTGCACCAAAAGCAGCAATTCCTAATAAAACATATCCCATATGCGAAACGGAAGAATATGCNATCAATCTCTTAAGATCTTTCTGCTGTAACGTAATGACTGCACCATAAACGACTGTAAAAGCAGCCACAATCGCGAGAATGGTTCTGAACTCATAGGCTTGAGCAGGGAAAATAGGCACTGCAATTCTTAAGATGCCGTATCCACCCATTTTCAAGAGAACACCTGCAAGCATTACTGATACTGCAGTAGGAGCATCTGTGTGTGCATCGGGTAGCCAAGTATGAACAGGAAATACTGGAAGTTTGACCAAAAAGGCAAGCATAACTGCCCAAAATAACAAACTCAAAGGTATAAAAGCGTCAATAGGTGGTTGATTGACAATTGCTTCAATATTAAAAGTGCCAACTTCAAANCCGACAATTAAAAAGGCAACCAACATAACTGCAGAACCAGCAAGTGTATATATCAAAAATTTCATTGCGCTGTAGTGTTTTCGNCCTGAACCCCAAGTATTAATGAGCATATACATAGGAAGTAANTCTAATTCCCAGAAAAGGAAAAATTGAATTAAGTCNAAAGAAAGAAAAACTCCAGCAACTGCAGTCTGAAGGACAAGTAACCAAATAAAATATTCTTTTTGTCGATACTGAATATTAAATGAAATTANTATTGAAACCACAGAAAGCATTCCAAGTAATAGAATTAACGGGCTAGATAGACCATCAATACCAACGATATACTGGATATTAAAGCCACCAATTTCGGAAGTTATCCATTCGAAACTATCGACAAATTGATAACCTTCTTTCGATGTATCAAAACTAATAAATGTAATGATCGATGTGATAAAAGCTAAAAGTGAAAAAGATAAAGCAATATACTTTGAATTATTTTCTTGATCTCTAGGAAGCATCGCAATTAGGAGTGCTCCAACAACAGGNGCAAATAAATAAAAAGTAAGCACTACTTTAACGCTCCAATATTAGAATATTTAATGCAATGATTGCTATAATTGAGATCGCCACACCTACTATCGACATTGATGCATACGATTGAAGTTGGCCTGATTGAAGTCTTCGAGTACCTTGTCCAACTTGATATGTAATTGAAGCACTTCTATTTACAATCCCGTCAACTATGAAAGTGTCAAAAAATTGTGACATCCGTCCAATTCCATTGTGAAAAACTTTGGTAACCAGACCACGTTCAACAAACTCATCAATGTAATATTTATGTAAAGTAATGTTGTAAAGAGGTCCTGACCTAGCAACAAAATCATCTGCAGAAGGACGGCCTACAAAATAAATAAGTGTAGCTAATCCTATACCTGAAAATGCTGCTACTGTAGAACTTGCAAGAACTACTGGGTTAATGTGGAAGGAAAAATGCTGTAATTCGNGGGGTAATGTTGCCTCAACAAATGCCCCAAATCCATTCAAAGCAAATAGTCCAAATAAAACAGATGGTACTGCTAGTAGAATCAAAGGTGTTGTCATCGATTTTGGTGATTCGTGCGGGTGCGAAAAATCGTTTGTTTCACCACCACGGTATGTACCAAAAAAGGTTAGAAAAACTACTCTGAACATATAAAATGCAGTCATAAATGCAACGATTGTGCCAATTAGCCATAGAAATNTATCATGATTCCAAGCATCGAGTAACAATTCATCTTTGCTCCAGAATCCTGCTAGTGGAAAAATACCCGATAAAGAGAGTGCGCCAATCAAAAAAGTAAAAAATGTAATAGGCATATAAGCTTTCAAACCACCCATTTTCCGCATATCAAATGTTCCCGTAGCATGGTTTACAGAACCAGATCCTTGAAATAAGAGTGATTTGAAAAATGCATGAGTGAAAAGATGAAAAACTGCAGCGACAAAGCCACCTAAACCAATAGCCATAACCATATAACCAAGTTGTGAAATAGTAGAGTAAGCTAACACTCGCTTTATATCGTTAGCAACCATACCCATAGACGCTGCAAAAATTGCAGTAAATCCACCTATATACGCTATCGATGTTTGAATCTCACTAGGTGAAGCGTGTATGACTGGAAAAAATCGTGAAAGCAAGTAAACACCTGCAGCAACCATGGTAGCTGAATGTAACANTGAGGAAACAGGAGTCGGACCTTCCATAGCATCAGGTAACCAAAAATGTAATGGAAATTGTGCAGACTTCCCTACTGCACCAGCAAAAAGTCCTAATGCAACAACAGCCAAAACTGATCCTGATAGAGAGCCAGCTTCTGCAAGATGATTTATAGAAGCGATATCAAAAATGCTGGTTTCTACCCATACTATTATTAATCCGATCATGAAAAAGAAATCACCAAATCTTGTAACAATAAATGCCTTCTTTGCGGCAGCAGCAGCNGCTGGTCTTTCAAACCAAAATCCTACTAACAAGTAGGAGGTCAAACCGACTAATTCCCAATGAANAAAAAGTTGTAACAAACTGGAGGCCATAACTAAGCCGAGCATTGCCGTGGTAAAAAGTGACATGAACATAAAGTAACGTGCATATCCTTTATCTCCATGCATATAACCAACTGAGTAAATTTGCACAACCAATGAAATAGATGTGACAACAAAAACCATCAATGCACTCAAACTATCTAATTGAATGCCAAAAACAATATTCAAGGAAAAAAGGTTCATCCATTCATAGCGCCCAAATTCAAGTGCATGTCCTGAATGGCTAATAGATGTATCTAAGGCCCATAAGCCAAGTAACCAGGAAATCCCTATCGCTAAAATNGTAATATGACTAGAAAATTTTTCAGAAGTATTAATTGATAAAAGCAAAATAAAAGCAATAACCATAAAAGAAATTAATGGAGAGAAATATATTATCCACGTAAAAAATTCAGGTATATCAGGAAGTATCATTTTATATTTACCATCAAATCTTATTCATTATTTCCCTAGCAACATGAGTTTTTCCATCAGGCACCCANATTGATCTTGATTCATACATCAAACCAGTTTCAATAGGAGGAATAATCCTTGTTGATAATGCTTCCTGGTTAAATAGTTCCCGCCAAATTGAGGCTGCATAGCCATCCGGAACATCCATTAACTTAACCCACACATTTCACCCCTTAAGAATGACATTTCAATTTAATAGTTACCAACGCATACTACCTATACGATCTAAATCAACAGTTTCCCTATTTCGATACATCAAAACCGCCATAGCCAGCGCNACTGCAGCTTCTGCAGCAGCCACTGTCAACACAAAAACTACAAAGACATGGCCAGTGACCGGAGCAACTTCACTATTGTATAAGCCACCAAATCTTGAAAAGGACAAAAGCACTAAATTTGAAGCATTTAGCATTAATTCAACACCCATCAAAACAGCAATAACATTACGTTTAGAAAGAGCAATCGCTATTCCTATACCAAAAATAATTCCTGAGACAGTTAAATAGTGAGCAAGAGTAATAATCATCATGAATTTTCACTCTCGACAATCAAATCNTCTTCTTCTTTTTTGACNTCTTTAACTAATATAATCGCNCCTACTAGTGCAAATAATAAAAGAACCGATGCAACTTCAAAAGATAATAAGTGTTTATCCAATAATTGGTCTCCGATTTCACGAATAGTATCAGTAAAATCCCTTTGCTTAATTTCATTACTACTTAATTCATTCCAACTAGTATTCCAAGCCATAAATCCTATTAATAAACTGATCAAAAACCCAACGGGTGCACCGATATTTATGTAAAGTGAATTCGCGTTATCACGAGATCCTAAAGGTGTTAACATAACTGCAAAAACAAGTAATACTGATATCGCGCCTGCATAAATTAAAATTTGGGAAATCGCTATGAAGTCAGCTGAAAGAGTTAAGAATAATCCGGCCATCCCGAGAAATGACAAGACCAATAATACAATTGCATGCACAAGATTTCTTAAAAGAAAAACAGCTAAGGCTGACCCTATAGTAATTGTAGATAATACATAGAACGCTATAACAACTCCAAGAGATTCCATGTCAGGTCCTATCCAATATNACGNGCTGCTTTAATTCCACCCATTTGTGTTGCAAAAACAGGTTGCTGTGGGTGTTCAATTTCAGATGTATAACCAATTGCTTTAGCCCAAGATCGGACTGCATATATAGTAATTAATACATTAAATACTACAAATAGAATGTATATTAACCATTCAACACTTTCTAATCGCGCAACAATTGAGACTTCTACTGCAATCAAAAGAACATGTGCAATGGAGAGTGGAATCAAATATTTCCATGCAAAACTCATTAATTGATCGATCCTAAATCGTGGCAATGTGCCACGTAGCCAAATGAAAAAGAAATATCCAAGAGTTGCCTTACCGGCTAAAATTAGATACCCAGGTATCCAATTTTCCAGTCCGAAGAGTGTATATCCACCGAGGAAAAATGTAGCGACCAAAGCGCCTGTTAATAGAGCATTCCCTAATTCAACTGCTANGAAAAGCCCTGCTTTCATACCTGAATATTCAGTNTGAAAACCCGCAACGATTTCAGACTCTGCTTCAGCAATATCATTAGGTGTTCTGTTTATCTCAGCTGTGGATGAAAAGAAAAAGGTAAAAAAAGCAAATGGCATAATTAGTGCAAGCCAAAGATAGTGATCTGCCTGCCAACTTACTATTGAAGACAACCGGAGCGAACCAGTCATNAAAACTACAGAAAGGAGTGACAAGCCTATAGGAATTTCATAGGAAACCATCATCGCAACAGTTCGCATCGAACCTAAAAGAGCATAGTGATTATTTGATGCCCACCCTGCCATCCAAACAGCCAAAACAGACAAAGAAGTAATGGAAATTACGTATAAAAGACCGACATTAATATCCAGATAAGACATGTTTGCAGACCAAGGAATTGGACCCCATGTGAGCATTGCAGGAATAAAAACTAAGATAGGAGGTAAAAAAAACAACATTTTGTCTGCACCAATTGGAATCAGCACCTCTTTCTGCATCAACTTCAAAGCATCTGCTATAGGCTGTAATAATCCATATGGCCCTACCCTATTTGGTCCTGTGCGTATTTGAAACCGTGCTAGAAGCCTACGTTCTATCCAACTTCCAATTAATAAAAATCCACCCAAAAAACTTAAAATACCTACAGCCCCTATGACAGCAGGAACCCAATAAGCTAAAACATCACCCAGCGTATATCCCAATATCAGTTCTTGATTATTTGAAGCGAGTTTAGTTCGTAAAAATTCAATTGAATATCCTAAATCACGAATGTCATACCATTTACCATCGAGTCGTCCATCTATGACAATGAAAGCAATCAATCCATTCCCCACCAAAAAAATTAAGCCCAATATTCCTAAGATAAGTTTTGTTTTTATAGAAAAATTTTGTACAAAACCAAGTAAAGTAGGTCTTGCGGCTATTTGCCTATTCATTGGAGTTGCTGATGTTGAATTTGATGAAGGAATTTTTCGAGTCATCTATCGATCTCCCCCACAACTATATCTATTGATCCTAATGTAACCACAGCATCAGATAACGAAGCCCCNCGTGCCATATCTCTAAGTAATGATAAGTTAATCAAAGAAGGTGCTCTTATATGAAATCTATAAGGAGCAGGACTTCCATCAGATACTAAATAAAATCCAAGTTCTCCTCTAGGTCCTTCTACACGACCATAAACTTCTCCAGGTTCAGGACGGAGAGCAAGTGGAATATCTGTCTTATGCGGGCCATCAGAAATAGAATCAATCGCTTGTTGAATAATTTTAGTAGATTGTCGTGTTTCCTCTAATCGAACCATAAATCTGTCATAGACATCCCCAACTGTACCAACGGGGACTTCAAATTCAAAATTATCATAGCCACAATATGGTTCAGTTTTACGTAAATCCCATGGGACTCCAGATCCTCTAAGAGCTGGCCCTACCAAAGATCCATTAATGGCATCTTCGGGAGAGATAATTCCAATATT
Organism: Chloroflexota bacterium; assembly: GCA_002707835.1. Classification (GTDB taxonomy): domain Bacteria; phylum Chloroflexota; class Dehalococcoidia; order UBA2979; family UBA2979; genus UBA6955. The sequence continues at coordinate 62,584 of PANZ01000015.1, read as the reverse complement.
ACGAGTACGAGCAACAAAAATTTCATTCTCCTGAACAAGTTGTGCATATTCATCAATACGTTCAGGCAATTCATGCACCAACTCATCCAAAGCAGGCCAAAATTCAGGTGGCGGCTCAAATGCTACTCCNCCAATCCTCATATAATTAGTTGTGAGCCGAGCGCCACAAGTCATCTCAAACAAATCTAAAATCTTTTCTCTTTCGCGGAACATATATAGTAATGGAGTCTGCCATGCACCAGCGTCACTAACCAAAGTTCCATTAGCCATTGCATGACTAGCTATCCTTTGTAGTTCAGCAAAGATCACTCTGAGATGTGAAGCTCTATCTGGCACTTCAACTGCGGCAAGTCTTTCAGCAGCTAAACAAAGCCCTAAATTACCTGACATCGCAGCAAGGTAATCGGCACGGTCGGTAAAAGGTATATTNTGAGTATACGTTCTCTCTTCAGCCAATTTTTCCATAGACCGATGGAGATATCCGACTATCATGTCGATATCTTGAATTTTTTCTCCATCCATNACGACTCGAATTCGAAATACGCCGTGAGTAGACGGATGNTGNGGACCAATATTAAGAACATACGGTTCTGAAGTAGTCATTTACTAAGCTCCACCCCATGACGATGGAGATTCTTGCGAATCACTGTCGTCAACCCTATTATCTTGGTTTATTACTCGAACAGGATCGGATTCATTTTCAAACGGAAAACGATTAAGACCACTAGTTCTACCTTCACCAATGCCCAAGAAATCCTTGCGTAGAGGATGNCCAGGGAAACCATCCCATAAAAACAATCTACGCATATCAGGATGATTTTCGAATTTGATACCCATTAGATCATAAGTTTCACGTTCTTGAAGTAATGCACCTTTATAAACAGAAACTGAACTCGGGATAATTGGATCAGAGTGATCTTGTGTTCTAACTTTAATGACAATCTGATGGTTTAAGTCTAAAGATTGAAGATGATACACAACCATAAAATAATCATGGTAGTCTACTCCACATAAATTACTAAGTTGTGCTGCATCAAACTCTTCAGAATCTCGCAGCCAATGCAAACATTCTTCTATCTGTTGAGCTTCAACTTCAACACAATCATCGCTTATGTTTTTTACAATTCCAGGAATAGCTCTCTCAAGGGCATTAGCTACCTTTGTACTTTCTAATTGATTTGGACCCCTAGGCATTAACGCCACTCCAATGCGTTTCGACGCCAAGCATAGGCTAACCCCAGTGCTAAAACACCTATGAATATGGCAGCTTTAATGAGAGCACCTAATGCTAATTGAGTATGTTGGACTGCCCAAGGGTAAAGAAAAATAACTTCAACATCAAATATCACAAAACCCAAAGCAAACAAATAATATCGAGCATTGAATTGGCCCCAGGAACCACCTTCGGCAATTACACCACATTCATATGTAGCTTCTTTTATTGGGTCTGGACGGGATGGTCGAATCTTAAATCGGTACAGCAAATACGAAACCGTTAGCGGCAAAGCAGGGAAAGCCAATGCCACCATCAGTAGCACGACTAGTCGACCGAATTGCTCCGGTATCAATTTTACGCCCTTCTAGCACGAGTCATACAAAAACTCAGCAGTCGGAACGTAGCATGTGACTATGTCGTGCGCAATTAAATTGAGTATATTTTAGCTATCATATTGACCCGAGTTATTTTGGCAGCTATGGTTCCCGAGACAAGTGTATTTTTTGAAATACGCAAATACCAAATAATCTGCTATTGTGACTTGGTCAAACGATAGCAATCGTTAGTTTGGTAACTTGCATTATAGAGATCATTTTGTTGTGTTTTTTATGTTAATGAGTAAATAAACACACAAATTCAGAAGGGAGCAGGATATGGCAGAGTATAACAAGCCAATCCCAAGTATTGATCCATATGTGAGCAAGCCGTTTTGGGATGGAGCAAAAGAAGGGAAACTAATGCTTCCACGGTGTTGTTCATGTAATAAATGTCATTGGTATCCAAGGATTATTTGTCCATTTTGCTACAGCTCTTCTATCGAATGGATAGAGGGAAGTGGTGAAGGGTACATTCATACATTCGCTGTACAAAATCGAGCGTTCGGTGGATGGGCAGACGAAACCCCTTATGTACTTGCATATATTGATGTTAAAGAGGGTGGCCGCCATGCAACTGTCCTTCGAGGTGTCGACGCAGAAAATCCTGAGTCGATAAAAATCGGAGCGAAAGTTAAGGTTGAATTTGAGCAAGCAGACGAAGATACTTATGTGCCATATTGGCGTGTAGTTGACTAGCGTCACAGAGAAGAGGAGCTGATTATGCCTAGCAATCCTTCCATGAGTGCCGCTATTATCGCGGCCGCTGAATCGGATAAGATTGGCTATATTGAAGAGGGTACTACTGCCCTACAACTGCACATTGAGGCAATAAGAAATGTCTGTGATGCTGCAGGAATTAAACCAAATGAAATTGAAGGNGTGTTTTCACCGAGTCATTCCAACTTACTAGCGGAATATCTTGGCATTCACCCCAAGTATATTGATACAACTGCCGTAGGCGGTTGTTCATTCCAGATGCATGTTCACCACGCTCTGGCAGCTATCAACTCTGGAATTATTGATATCGCTGTTGTGAGTCACGGTGAAGCAGGATACTCTGCACGGAAAAACAAAGGAAACGGAACACTTAGAGGTGGCGCTGGAGATCCTTGGATTCCATCCAACCAATTTGGTTCAGGAGTATATGGAGCATGGGGAGCACCATCGCACTACTCACATGCACTCACCAGACATATGCATGAGTGGGGAAGTACAAAAGAAGACTTTGCACAAATTGCTGCAGTTACCCGTGAGTGGGCTACATTGAACCCACGTGCAGTAATGCACTCTAAAGAAACACATCCAAATGGTGGACCAATAACCGTTCAAGATGTCCTTGACTCACGAATGATTGTTTGGCCATTAAATCTACTAGACATCTGTTTAGTGACAGATCATGGTGGTGCAGTTCTAATTGCATCGGCTGAAAAAGCAAGATCATTCAAAACCTCTCCTGTCTGGATTGCAGGTGCGGGTGAAAGTCAGAGTCACCAAGACATTATGGCGATGGGTGATTTCACTGCCACCTCTGCAGCTGCTTCAAGTGCAACTGCCTATAACATGGCTGGCATGGGACCTAACGATATGGAAATGGGAATGATCTATGACTCATTCACAGTTACAGCAGGTATTACTGCCGAAATGTTAGGTTTGACCCCTCGAGGTGAAGGTCCATCATTATGGGCCAATGGTAATGCAAGTCCGGGTGGAAAATTCCCAGTCAACACTAATGGAGGAGGCCTATCGTTTAGCCATTCAGGAATGTATGGAATGATGTTATTGATTGAAGCCTACCGACAGTTGTCTGGAACTGCTGAAGACGGTATTCATGGCCTACCAGGAAAACAAACAAATGCTAAATCAGCAATTGTAAATGGAACTGGTGGAGCATTGTCTGTAACAGGAACATTAGTACTTACTTCTGACGTATAGTTACTAAGTTTTTAAATACAAAGCGGGGGTGTAAACCACCCCCGCTTTGTGTCACTTAAACACGAAAATTAAGGCACTAATGCTAATTGATCTTCACACGCACACAAAACCACGATCCTGGGATTCATTTATAACACCAGATGAAATGGTTGATCTTGCAAAACAATCAGGTCTTGATGCTGTTGTTTTTGNAGAACATGACTGGGCATGGGAGCAAGAAGAAATAGATATATTGGCAAAATCACACCAGTTTAAAGTATTCCGAGCCATGGAAATAAATACTGAAGATGGACATATTTTAGTGTTTGGCCTTCATGAGTATCGTTTTGGAATGCATCGAAGTAATGAATTAGCTCAAATGGTTGAAGCGGTCAATGGATTAATGATTGCAGCTCACCCATATCGTAGACAAATGCCATGGAAACCAGAAGATAGAGAAGAATATGAAAATGCAGTCTTAAAAGCATTAAATAACCCTGCATATCAATATGTTTCTGGTATTGAAGTATTAAATGGTCGAGGAAAGATTGAAGAAAATACTTTCTCATTAAATATCCAAAATCGTATGCACTTACCTGCTACTGCATCAAGTGACACACATCAATTTGATGATAAAGAGCAACATATGGGCCGAGCTGCGACATATTTTGAATCTGATATAAATAATGAAGAGGAATTAATTCACGCACTAAGATCGGGNAGATTCTGGCCCTTAGACCTTACAAAAGGTGAGTTGACTTCTAATAGCGATTACTATGATATTCCTTCTGACATAGAAAAAAGATGGGGTTTTCTGTCAGAACAGAGAAAACAACTGACACAATCATAAAAAAAAATGTATTTATGCATTCTCTTATTGCCTCGGCATAGTCTTAACGGTATAAATGTCGGACGAAGTAATGAAATGTGTGTATGTAAATATATAGAATTAAGTTTTTTACATTCCACTTATAAAATTTTTTACTGAGAACTAAAAGTAGTTATCAATGAAAATAATCATTAGAAAAGTCAAACAAGCATACGCTTGAAAGACTAAGGAAGGACATTGCAATATGGGCGCGTTAGACGGTAAAGTCGCCGTTGTCACCGGTTCCGGCCGAGGTATTGGCCGAGGAATAGCATTGCTATACGCTGCTGAGGGAGCAAAAGTAATTGTGAACGATCCTGGTGTAGCGGTAGATGGATCAGGGCATGATGAAGGTCCCGCTGCACAAGTTGTGAATGAAATAAAAGAAGCAGGCGGCGAAGCAACTGCTAATTTTGATTCAGTAGCCGAATTCACAGGCGGTGAGAACATTATTAGACAGGCAGTTGATGCTTACGGAAGAATTGACATCTTAGTTAATCCAGCTGGTATTTTACGAGACCGCATGGTATTCAACATGACCCATCAAGAATGGGATGACGTAATTGCTGTTCACTTAAAAGGACATTTTAATACTATCAAGCCTGCATCTGTATTGATGCGACAACAGCGTTACGGACGTATTATCAATTTCAGTTCGAGTTCTGGATTAATAGGAAATACAGGACAAGCAAATTATGGAGCTGCAAAAGCAGGNATTGGTGGTTTGACACGTGTGCTAGCAAGAGACCTTGGACGATATGGTGTTACGGTAAACTCGATTTCGCCTGGAGCCGCTACACGCATGACTCAATCTGTTCCTGATGCAGCTAGAGAATTACGCTCGCAAGCAGGAATCTCAAGTTTAAGTTCAGAACAGGTTAGTCAATTTACACGACGTGAACCAGAAGATGTTGCACCAATGGCTGTCTTCTTGGCATCCGATGATGCATGGAATATCAATGGTGAAATATTCTATGTCAATGGTGGTCATGTTGGACTTACATCTCATCCGATTGCACAGAAAACTGTGTTTAAGGAAGGGCACTGGGAAATGAGTGAACTCGACGATGCTGTTCACAATATACTACTAAAAGATAAACCAAACCCAGCGCCACCTCGTGATGACGTTGAACTACCAGGACGNGATATCCCTGGTAAATCGTTAAGCTAAAAGGAGGAATATAAATGGCAACACCATTAGAAGGACGCACCATCGTAGTTACAGGATCAGGTCGAGGAATCGGCAGTGAAGTTGCAAAACTAGCAGGTAAACTGGGTGCAAATGTAATTGTAAATGATCCTGGAGTTAATCTGGATGGAACAGGAAGTGATGAAGGTCCTGCGGCTGTAATTGCTCAAGAGATTAATGATAACGGCGGAACTGCTGCTGCAAACTTTGATACCGTTGCAACCGAAGAGGGTGGCGAAAATATGATTCGCCAAGCTGTAGATACTTTTGGTCGTATTGACGGCGTAATCCATGTCGCTGGGATTCTTCGAGATCGAATGATTTTTAATATGACCGAGGAAGAATGGGATGAAGTCATTGCTGTTCACTTAACTGGATATTTCAATGTTGTAAAACCAGCCTCAGTTTTGATGAGGCAACAACGTTTTGGAAGAATTGTAGGATTTTCTTCCGGTTCAGGATTACGTGGTCAAACAGGACAATCAAATTATGGAGCTGCAAAAACTGGAATTTCTGGTATGACCCGTGTTCTTGCAAGAGATCTTGGAAGGTACGGAATTACTTCAAATGTAATTGCTCCTGGTGCTGCTACACGTATGACTGCCTCTATACCTGATGCAGCTCAATCTCTTAGGGCCCAGCAAGGTATTCAAGTACAAGCTCGACGAGAAAGTGGAGTAACATCTCTACGAGATCCTAGTTATGTCGCACCAATGGTGTGCTATTTGATGACTGACCAAGCTTGGGATGTAAATGGTCAGGTTTTCAATGTAAGCGGTGGTCAGGTTGGATTATCACATGAAATCTATGATTTCCGTCAGCTAAACAAGGCAGGAAGATGGACTTATGAAGAGCTCCGTGACTTGGTTCCTGCGCAGTTGATGCAAGGACTCCGTAATCCTGCACCACCGCCTGATGATTTAGATTTGCCTGGCAGACCAGTCAGTGATTAATTATCTATTAACCACAAAGAGGGAACAGTATAATTGTTCCCTCTTTGTGGCTTAATANCCAAACAGCTNGTTCTTAATTAGTCTTGTACTATTTCCATAAGTAAAAAATTATGAGCACCGCGTTGTACCTCGCGTACAGGAATAAATCCAGCTTTCTTGAAACAACGTTGTGCACGGAAATTCCAAACGAGTGTATGCAAATATATTTTTTTTGAGCTTTAATTCATTAAATAAATACTCAGTAAACAAATTTATAGTTTCTGTACCCAACCCTTTTGACCAGCACCCACGATCACCAATAGTAATACCAATTTCTGTTTCACCTCTTAACGGGTTGTAATCGTAATACATGATATTNCCAACATGTCGAGAAGTTGATTTATCTTCTATTGCATACGTTCTACGTTTTTGTTCGGGATAATTAAATTGAGATTGCATCATTTTTTTATAACTGGCAAATGAGGAACGAATAGGAGAATTGGCGTCAAAAGCTGCTAATTCAGGATCACGTCGCCACCTATAATCGTTCTCCAGATCGGAAATATCTTTCTCGCGAATAATAACCAAGGAACCAGATACAACTATTGTGTCTTCTATTATTGTCACTATGCACCTATTTCTTAGTTCCCATTCAATCCAGAGAATGGATGATCTGTACCGCCTTGTCAATTATGTGTATTTGATTTTTATGCGTCAAAATTTTAGAGGCATGATGAATGTCATACCAATCAACTTCATCAAATTCTTCATCATGTTGATCAAAACTCCCTCCAGTAGGAATCATTAAAAAATATTCTACGACTTTATGAATTTTCCTTTTCCGTGAATTGGTGAAGGTGTATCTGACGTCACCGATGTATTCAATAATTTCTACTTCCAGGCCTGTTTCTTCTTTTACTTCACGTATNGCTGTTTGTGTAATTGTTTCTCCATTTTCAGGCCTACCTTTTGGTAAAGCCCATAAATCATCTTCGTTCCTAGAAACCAGAACAATTTCTAAAGAAACATTAGTATTTCTATAAACGACACCNCCAGCAGCAATTGCTTTTTGGGATACCATCAATAATTCCCCTATTATTTATTAAGTATATCTGACTCAGGATCATTCAAATCATTTATGGATGTACCTTGATCTAAAACAGGTGTATCCATAAGGTGTACTTGTGCGATTGCCTCTTCTACCACTTTACTGATTTCAGGATCTAAGGTTTCATTTTTCAATCTAATAAGAATTTTTTCAGATTCATCATTAGCAATCTCGCCAAGAGCGTGAATTGCAGCAACCTGAACTTCTACTTCGCTATCATCTAAAAGCATACCTAATGGTGTAACTGCATCATCAACTAATAATGAGCCCGCAGCAATAGCAGCAGCAGCACGAATTTCAGGATCTTCATCATCAAAATTAAATATCAAAATCTGCAACCAAGTTTCGGAGGCACTCCGTCCCATTGCACGAATCGCAGCTACTCNTAATCGATGAGAACCTAATTCATAGCTTTCACCAATCAATTCACCAATATTCTCATCTGATAACGCACCTAACGCCTCAAGTGCCCTACCACGAACTTCTTCATCTTCTTCAAAATCATCAATTCGACCTGTCAAAGTAGCTTGTAATTCTTCAGCATCTTCTTCAGAAAGTAACCCGAATTCCATACTAATAACCCATTGACCTAATACATCGACAATCTCAGCTCTGACTGAAGAAACCGAATCATTCTCAAGCTGCCAACACAATAATTTTATATAATCAGGTTGATCGTCTAATCCAAGTCCTCTTACTGCTAAGATTCTGACCGCAGTGTCACTACTATTCATTGCCAACAAAAACAATTTATGAAAGTCAAGCAATACATCTTCTATTGACAATTGCTCTAGTCGTGCGAGTAGTTGTTGAGTAAATAATGGAGCAAAATTTTCCCATTCCAAAGTTAATTTTTGTAAGAAAGGATCTTGTATGTTAGACAAGGCACGAAGATCGTCAATATTAGTTGGGAATTCTTGGTTGCAAATCACCAATACCACATCTTCAACTAAAGGTTCTTGAGTATCTAGACTTTCATCAAGTTGATCATCTTCAACATTCATAATTATTCACTTTTACTTAATAAACCTCTGTTTTTGGTTCACGCGAGAGTAAGTCTGAAATTGTTTTATTGGTATCTTTTCCTTTATGTAAAATATCATTTATAGCTCTAGTAATCGGCATATCGACATTATATTTTTCAGCTAAAACCAAGGCAGCTTTTACTGTTATTACCGATTCAGAAATACCATCACTAACTTTCAATGCATCATCTAATGATTTACCTGAAGCAATACTTTCACCTAATGTTCTATTACGTGAAAGTTGACTATATGATGTGGCAATAACATCACCCATTCCTGCCAAACCTTGCATAGTAATGGCTTCAGCCCCTGCAGCAACAGCTAGACGGGTAATCTCAGCCAAACCCCGTGTAACAATTGCGGCCTTAGAATTATTGCCAAATTCAAAATGATCAGCCATACCNGCAGAAAATGCGATTATATTTTTAAGAGAACCTCCTAATTCAACTCCTATAACATCCTCACTCGTGTAAACACGAAATAATTCATTATGAAAAACCGATTGTAAAGGCTCCAAAATATTGTTTTTCGAGGCAATGACAGTTGTTGTAGGATTACCGAAAGCTACTTCTTTAGATAAATTAGGCCCTGACAATACAGCTATATTATTGTGAGGAAATATTTCCCTTAAGATTTCAGACATTCTCTTACCAGAATGTTGTTCTAACCCCTTCGTAGCAGATAATAAAGTAGTGTCCGATGATATTCCTTGCGCTATTATTTTGGCATTATCAGCTAATGTATGTGAAGGGACTGCAAAACATACTAAATCAACTTCTCGCACTGCATTTTCCATTTCAATTAAATGCAAATTTTCAGGAAATTTTATCCCGGGTAATCGATTTTCATTTTCACGAGAATTTTCTAAAATTCTCGTTTCAAATTCATCCCGCGTACCTAGAAAAACTTCATATCCACGATTAGCTAAATGAATAGCAAGAGTTGTTCCCCAAGCAGTTGTACCNATAAGTGCAATTCTCTTAAACATCATTAAATTATCCAAAACANCAAAATCCTAGAAATCATTTACCTTTACCAATTTTTGGTTCTATCCCGAGGAAAAGACGCTTCATATTACTAATATGCTTTATTTCAATAATCAACATACTAACCAATCCAAATACAAAATAAGAATGTGGTATAGCATTTTGAATAATCAAAATGCAAATCACTAAAAATCCTGCAAAAACACCTAAAACTGACATTAGTGAAACATATCGAAATACCACAATAATAAAAATACATAATATAGCGATAGGTATAATCATTACCCACTGAGTATTTATAACTAAAATAGTTATAAAAGAACCAAAGACAGTTGCAACTCCTCTACCTCCTCTAAAATTAGAAAAAATTGGCCAATTATGTCCTATAACTGCGGTAAGTCCACCCAAAGCTCCTGCCCAATCATTACTAAAAAAAACACTCCCAATTAAAACAGGGACCATACCTTTTAATATGTCAGAAACTAATACAAAAAGAGACCATTTTAATCCTACAGTTCTCAAACTATTCGTGAATCCTGTTTTGCCTGAACCGTACTTTCTAATGTCACCTACACCAGCGATACGGCCTATAATTAACCCACTAGCAATCGACCCCATAAAATAGCCGATACTAATCACCAAAATTAATTCCATCTCAATTTTCCACTCTATCTTCACTTCGTTTACGGAAAATTATTTTTATTGCAGTACCTTCAAAATCAAATGCGTCACGAATTTTATTTTCGAGATAACGTTGATATGAAAAATGGACAAGCTTTGGATCATTGACAAATAATATAAAGGTCGGTGGTGTGATTTCTGCCTGTGTTGCATACATCACCTTAAGACGTCTGTGTCTTATAGTAGGAGGCCCATGTTGTGCTATTGCTTTTTGAATAATTCTATTTAATTCGGAAGTTTGAACTCGAAATTTACGAACTTCAGATATATGAACGCAAAGTTCGAGCAAATCACGAACACCTTCCCCGGTTAAAGCAGAGGTAAATACTACAGGCGCCCAAGGAACAAAACGATACTTATAATCAATTTCTCTTGCAAATTTATGTTTTTCTATATCAGGACCACTAAGATCCCATTTATTAACAACCAATATAAGACCCCGTGCTTGTTCCTGAACGTAGCCAGCAATATGAGTATCCTGTGCAGTTAAGGGCTCTTCTTGATCAATTAATAAAAGTACTACATCAGCTCTATCGATTGATTTTTCAGCATAGTTCACTGAGTGCCTTTCAACACCAGGGACAATTTTTCCTCGTCGTCTAATACCTGCTGTATCTACCAAAATCATTTTACGATCTTCAAAATCAAAACGAGTATCGATTGCATCCCTTGTCGTACCAGCAATAGATGAGACGATAGTACGTTCTTCGCCCAATATTTTATTAAGCAATGAAGACTTACCAACATTAGGTCTTCCCACGATTGCTATACGTATTTGATCAATAATTTCTTCATCACTATTAGGAAAAAATTTTGTCGTTTCTACAAGTTTATCTAGTAAATCNCCTACACCTTCTCCGTGAATAGCTGATAAGGGAGCAGGTTCACCCATACCTAGACCAAAAAGTTCATAAATGCGATCAGAATAACTGCTACGATCTGATTTATTAGCGATTAATAAACATGGCTTATTTCCTTTGCGAAGCATCGAAGCAATTGTATAGTCTGGGTCTGTTGCACCATCTGGAGCGCTAACCACAAANAAAATAATATCGGCTTCTTGGATAGCATATTCGACAGATCGTCTCACCAAGGGTTCTAATTCTTCATTTTCATCACCTAACAATCCAGCTGTGTCTACGACCCTTAAACTACACCCACGCCATTCAATTTTTCCATAATTTCTATCCCGAGTCGTACCAGGCAAATCTTCGACTAAAGCGGAGCGTGTTTTAGTCAATCTGTTAAACAGCTGTGATTTTCCAACATTTGGTCTTCCTACAATAGCAACGAGTGGGTCTTCTAATTTATTTAACATCATGAAATCATTTTTCATCTCGAAGAAAGTATGACCGAGACTAAGATTGGTTGTAAAGGCTCAGTTCGTACACCGGGGGGAAGGATTATTACTGGTTCAATTTTATGTATTCCAGCTGAAAAATCACTCATATCTAAATTTATTGGCACTGAGTCAGGAGAAAGCGTGTTCAGCAATGGCAGTGGACCATAAACAGTAATAGGAACTACTAAAGACTGAGGATTTGCAGATAGTCCAGCTTTTAAATTAATTATTTGTGGAGACACACCAAATGAAACTGAACCTTGAATCGCCGTAATTTGCACTGACACTGTAGCTTCTAAAGGATCTAGTGATATCACACCTTCTGGTAACTCAATTAATAATTCTTTCGTGATATTATTTCGAGCTCCTTTTACATCCACTTCATCCAAAGTTAGAGAATCTAATTGTTGTAGTGCACTTAGTGTTCCTTCAATTGCTATTGCAACTGGAGCAACATTGATATCAGAAATTCGATAGCCATTAGATGGATCACCTGTGATTTCCACTTTCAATGGCAAAGTCCTAGATAATGTACTTCGCTGTATATCAATAGCTACACCTAACGAAGGTGGATCTATTGACACTCCCCTAATNTCTCCACCTCCACTTCCGCGTGGAATAAGATTAACTGTCTGTTCAATTGGTAAAGTTAATCCGGTAATATTAATATCAGCTACAGCATCACTTACCCGATCTATTAGAGAAGCAGGACCTGCAACACTGACAATATTTTTTGTAGAGCTAATATCACCCAATTCATAACCAAATGGAGTAGTGCCAATTGGACGTACCCTGACAGGGATATCAATAATCTCCAAATCTTCAAGGTTTACAATAATCGTCTCAGGTATAGTTTCTACAACTCTAATTCCACGAACACCTTCTGTTTCTACATGAACACGTACAGCTTGTTCTCTTTTTCTAACACCATTAAGGTCTACATATGCAGTAAATTTACCCGACCCAGCTTCTATTTCTTCCCATCTATCCTCTGGAGCAGCTAATATGACTTCGACTGAAGGTAATTGATTCGCCACTGCTAACCCAGGTTCCACATTAAAAGCTTGGACATTTAATGGTCGTGACAATTCATCAATCCGTGTAGGATTTTCCTCTTCAGTAATAAAAATCCATAATGCACTACTTAGACCCANTGACAGNAAAAATAATCCAGGAGTAACTCTTATGGTCCTTAGAGATCGCAGCAATGCATCTTGCGAAATTTCAAGAATGTTACGAATGCGTTCTTCTGTTGTGTTAAACTGACGCATACTTAAGTCCGAGATTCCATAGTATTAGCCGGATTTTGATTATTCAAAGTTTCATCTTCAATTATTAATCCAAATAGCCGATGAAGTTGCCTATCTAAACGTTTTAAGTCTAAATCAGTAATTAATCTTCCATTTGAAGCCAAAGAAATTGACCCTCTTTCTTCGGAAACAATTACAACAACGGCATCAGTCAGTTCAGCTATCCCCATTCCAGCACGATGCCTCATACCATGGTCAGGGGGTAAAGGTGCCTCAGACAATGGTAACGTACAACCTGCAGCAATTACTCTATCTCTTCTCAAAACAACAGCACCATCATGAAGAGGTGAATGAACATCAAAAATCATCGTCAGAACTTCTTCTGATAAAACACTATTCATTCTAATTCCTGTATCAATAACATCTTGTAACCCAGTCTCCCGTTCAAGAATAATCAAAGCGCCAGTCCGTGATTGAGCTAATTTAGATGTAGATTTCTTAACTATTTCAATTAGTTCTTGATATTCCTGTCTTCCAAAGGCTGAATGCAATCCTGTACGGCCGAGTCTTTCTAATGCACGTCTCATCTCAGGTTGAAAAACAATAAGCACAGCAATAACAAGTCCAGTAACTGAATTCCTTAATATCCAGTTGAACATTGTCAGATCTAAAATCCGGCTCACGATGAAAGCACTCAGTAGTAAAACTGCAACTCCACGAAGGACTGTCATTGCAGTAGTTCCTCGAATTAACAAAAGTAGCCAATAAATGGCTAGCGAAACTATAACAATGTCGATTATTGCAGGAGCATCGATTCTGGCGGCAACATCACTCAGGGCATCCTGCATATGCACATCTTCTCTATTGCATGCAATTAATTTATTTAGATAGTACTAAAATTTAGAATCTGACAAAATTAATGCCAGAAGACCTTGCTGTGCATGCATACGATTTTCAGCTTGATCAAATACTATTGAATAATCAGATTCTATTATTTCTTCTGTTATCTCGTCACCTCTATGTGCAGGTAAATNATGCATAATCAAAATATCATTTGGTGCAAAACTAAGTAATTCATTATTTAACTGATAAGGTTTAAATATATTTCTACGTAACTCTAACTCATGTTCATATCCCATCGAAGCCCATACATCAGTATAAACAGCAGCAGCAGCAGAAATAGCAAGGCGCGGATCATCTGTCTGTGAAACCGATCCATTACCTTCAAGATTTTGGATAGAAACTATAGTTTCCTCGGGCAATCTATAATTTTCTGGACAAGCGATAGTCAAATCAATTCCCGCCATTACGGAAGCATATGCNAGAGAACGGGCAACATTATTACCTTCGCCAATATATGCAATTTTTATACCTTTTAAATCACCGAAACGTTCTTTTAATGTAAGTAAATCAGCCAAAGATTGACAAGGATGTTCAATATCTGAAAGTGCATTTATCACCGGTACTGATGAATATTCTCCCAATGTTGTAATTGTTGAATGTTCATGAGTACGAGCAGCAATGACATCTACCATTCGAGCTAGGACACGAGCAACATCCTTTACAGGTTCCCTATTACCCATCTGTATTTCACTTGAAGGAAGAGAAATAGTATTTCCACCCAAACGCTGCATCGCTACTTCAAAAGAAACTCTCGTTCGTAATGATGGTTTTTCGAAAACTAAAGCCAAAGTCTTACCTTGTAGCACTGGAGTAGTACGATTATTTTTCATCCATGTAGAAACATCAAGAACCTGTTTAAGTTCGATTGGTGAAAGATCGGCTATTGATATGATATTTCGGCCCAACACTGTTGTGCTCCGGGAAGAAGGTACCGTCAGAACTCCTGAGGATAGTTAAAGTATAAGACCATCAGCACTTGGATGCAGCATAATTGTTAACATTTTTTAATATTTAATTATTTCATTTTTANTAATGCAAATAATACTTCCGTAGCGCCTGTATTAACCAATTGCNATTTAGAATTTATTGAAGACGGTATTTTTATCGAATCTCCTGAATTCAACGAAATATCATCATTTTTTGAGTCACGTATAGTTAAAACACCTTGCAGAACAATAAATAACCCAGAAGCAACTCTGTGCAATGGTGTTTCAGTATTTGGTTCGAATCTCATTAACATCACACGAGTAGCATCACCTAAAACTGTTCCACCTATTCCCTTGAATGCACCGGGGCCATTTTCCCAAGATTGATCTGACAAATTACTTAAAGTAATTCGATAGTCTTCTTGATCGTTTCCAATATAGATATAATGTGCCATATACGACCTCAAAAATATAATTCTATTAACGCATTGGATTGGATAACATCCACTAAGTCAAACAAGAGGAATTAATGAAGAATAGATCTCACAACCGTTCAAATATTGATATGCGCCCTGTACACATAGAAACTGGCTATCTTAAACATTCTAAAGGTTCAGCATTAATTTCTATGGGAGATACACAAGTTCTATGTGCAGCAACTATAGAAGATAATGTTCCACGATGGTTAAGAGGACAAGGAACTGGATGGATTACTGCTGAATATGGAATGTTGCCACAATCGACTAATACAAGGGGGAATAGAGAAGCGGTCAGAGGAAAGCAAAGTGGGCGTACTCAAGAAATTCAAAGGTTAATAGGTCGATCTCTTCGTAACGCTATCGACATGAAATTACTAGGTGAACGAACCATCCTCATCGATTGTGATGTGTTGCAAGCAGATGGAGGAACGAGAACAGCATCAATTACTGGTGCATGGGTAGCTCTTGCAATGGCACTTGAAGGATTATTCCCTAAAGGAACGTCACCTCTTCACAGTCAGGTAGCTGCTATATCGGTGGGATTATCAAACGACCAGATATTTCTTGATTTAGACTATTTGGAAGATTCTGCTGCAGATGTAGATTTTAACTTGGTCATGCTTAACAGTGGCCATTTAGTAGAAGTACAAGGCACTGCGGAATCAAAACCATTTGAGATAGAACAGATGAACAATATGATAGCGCTAGCAAGTAAAGGCATTTCAGATTTATTTAAAATCCAAAACGAATCTCTAGTCGACTGGAAAAATAAAATTTAGCCTTCAATGCTAAGCATATTCTCCTAAAAACATACCTCCGAGAATGTGCACATGTGCATGATCTTGAGATTGCATACCGTCATAACCAAAATTAGAAATTAATCGAAATCCATCAGGACATTCTGTATTGGCCACACTTACTGCAANTTCTCCAAGTCGCCCGAGATCTTGCCAAAGTTCATCTTGAGTACAATGNTTTTTTCGAATTGCTAACAACATTGTTGGAACCCAACGTAAACGATTTCGGAAAACCATAAATTCATCATCTTCATATAATATATCTGCAGGCTGTTTATGAACTGCGATTTCACAAAAAATACAATATGAAAACATTAAGCACCTCTCTNGGTTCTTTTAATCTGTTACTTAGAGTGGTATCATACTAGCAAGACACATTGACATCACTTCAATGTCAGATCTAGAAGCAGCAAAAATTTTAAAGGGGTACGATAATCGCTGAAATTCGACCATTCCGAGGTTTTCGCTATAACTTAAATATTGTCAACGCTAACAAGGTACTAGCGCCACCTTATGATGTCGTTGGAGAAGAATCAGAATCAATGTTTCTGTCTTCATCGCCCCATAATATAGCGCATATCGAAATGGCCCCTGGGAAAGATGATTCTCGTTTTGATAAAGCTGGTAGTCTTTTCAAACAATGGATTGAAAGCGATATTTTAATCCGAGATAGCGAACCCAAATACTACCTTTACGAACAAAAAAGNCTGATCAATAATCAAACATACTCTCGACGTGCTGTATTCGTCGCACTCAAAATCTATGATCCAAAAGAAGATATCGTACGTCCTCATGAATCTACAATGCGCGGCCCACGCGAAACTCGTTTAAATTTAATGAAAACAACCAATGCAAATATTAGCCCTATTTTTGCCATGTACGAAGATACTACAAATAAAATTCATGCGATCTTAGAAAAAATATCAGAACAAAATCCAGACTTCGAGGCTAGAGATCTAAACGATGATTTACACAAGCTTTGGGTGATTAATGATAATTCGTCATTAAATTCTATCACTAAGATAATTGGTAATTCTAAGGTGACAATAGCTGATGGTCATCATAGATATGCAACAGCAACAGATTATGCAAACGAACATAATATTAGTATGGGCCTAGATTCTCTTAATCCCAAAAGTTATCTACTCGCAGGATTAGTAGAAATTAATGATCCTGGTCTAAAAATACTACCCAACCATCGTTTGATAACGAAAAAATACATCCCAAATTGGGAAGATTNATTATCAAATTTATTCATACTTAAAGATCACAGTCGTGATCTACCTGCAAATGAAGATGGTGCTAAACAACTCGTTGAAATAGTAAGTCGCCTAGGTAAAGATAAATTTGCAATAGGAATAATCGATAATCAAGGTAAAAGATTGATTTCACTCACTACAAAGTCGCAAAAAGAATTAATTGAGAATATGCCTGAAAAATTATCTACAAATTCAAAAAATGNAGATGCATCAATCTTAACAGAGTTGATATTTTCTCCTGTTTTTAACATAGGAGAATCAGAGCTAACTGCAGGAGAGGTACTTTTTACTGCGAGTGCANGTGAAGCATTTCAACTAGTGAAATCTAACAAGGTACAAATAGCTTTTTTAGTAAATCCAACGCCTGTACAACAAGTTATTGATGTAGCAAATGNTGGTGATACAATGCCACAAAAAACAACTTTCTTTTATCCAAAACTTGCTACAGGAATGGTTCTCAATGTTCTAGACGACAGAAGTCTTTAGGCCAGTTCAATTTGTCTAACCGTCTCAATATCTTCAAGGTTACGGACAAATTCAATTTCATCTTCTGTCAAAGATCGTTCAATTGTCAGCAACATTAAAGCAAATTTTTCACTACCCCCAGCTACAGACATTGCATTAATATTTATTCCCCAAGTACCTAACAATGTAGCAACGCGACCAATTTTCCCTGGTAGATCTATATTTTCTATAGCGAGTAGATGACCTTCATATGAAATGATTTCAACATCATACGAGCCAATACCCACTATCCTTGGCCCTCCACTCGTATGTGTTGTTGTAACACTTTCCCCATCATCNTCATTACCAAAAATACTTACAATTATCTGGCTAGCAAAAGGTTCAAGTGCGTGTCCACTATCTTCTTCTATATTTAATCCATGTATCTGTGCCATAGCATTAGCATTAACCATCGTNACTTTATCATCCGTAATAAATTGCAATATGCCAACAATGACTGCCGCACGTAATGGAGATGTGTCGTAATTAGCGATAGCACCTCTATATTCTATCCGTACCGTAGCAATACCACTTTTTACCAGTTGCATTGCTACAGATCCGGCAAGTTCTGCACAATCAATGAATGGGCTAATAATGCTCATTGTATCTTCATCAACAGAAAGTGCATTTACTGCAAAACGTGGACTTTTACCATTAAAAAAATCGATTAGCTGCTCTGCTGTTTCTATTGCAGCCCGTGTTTGTGCAGCAGAAGTAGAAGCAGCTAAATGTGGAGTAACAATTATTTTATCACTCGATGTAAGAATATTATCTACAGCTGGTTCCTCACTAAAAACATCAATCGCTGCACCAGCAATTTCACCAGATTCAACTGCTGCATATAAGGCTTCCTCATCCACCAAAGGACCACGAGCAGCATTGATTAATAAAGCTGTTTCTTTCATTTTCTTAAATTCTTGTGTACTTAGTAAGTTACGTGTTCCATCATGTAATGCAGTATGAAGAGTAAGGAAATCAGATTGCGNTAATAATGATTCAAAATCTAATAATTGCACTCCTAGTTGACTTGCACGATCGCTTGTAACAAAAGGATCATAAGCAATTATCTCCATATTAAACGCTCGAGCTTTTCGAGCAACTTCACTGCCAATCCTCCCCAATCCAACAATACCTAGTATCTGACCAGAAAGTTCAATACCAGCATATTTAGACCTTGCCCATTCACCATTCTGCAATGAATGATGCGCTTGAGGAATCTTACGTGCAGCAGANAGTATTAATGCAAAAGCATGTTCTGCTGTTGAAGTAGTATTTGATAATGGTGCATTAACTACAGTTATTCCTTGTTGAGTAGCAGCATCAAGATCAATATTATCTACTCCCACACCTGCCCTACCAATAATTTCCAAATCAGGTGATTGAGTAATTACTCTTGCAGTAACTTGAGTCTGGCTACGAACTAAAAGAGCTTGTACACCTTCTAAAGCTTCTATTAGAGCATCCTCTGATAGATCTAGATGTGAAACAATTTCATGATGATCAGAAAGTAATTCAACACCAGCATCAGAAATTGAATCTGTGATAAGAATTTTAGCCAAAAGTATCTCTTTCTAAATAATTAACTGTGAAGTTGTTGTAATGTTTTTTCAACAGCAGACAAGCCTTGCTGTATATGTTCATCAGTCACAAANCCAAGATGTCCAAACCGGAAAATTTTTCCTTTTAGAGGGCCTTGGCCACCAGCAAAAACTGTGCCAAATTGACTGCGAGCGATTTCTAAAAATGCAAGACCATCTATGCTATCTGGTATTCGTACCGAAGTAACGGTATCCGATTCAGAGCCTTCTTCAGCAAACAGTTCTAATCCTAATGACCTAATTCCATCTCGGGTCATTTGAGCGTGTCTGTGATGTCGCGCATAGATATTTTGAAGTCCTTCATCAAACATGATCTCCAAAGCTTTATCCAATTGGAACATGACTGACACTGCAGGAGTTGAAGGTGTTTGCCCCATTNCAAGGTAGTCTTTAGCCTTAAGTAGATCAAAATAAAACCGTGGAGATGTCACTTGAGCATTTTTTTCCCAAGCTTTTTCACTACACGAAACAAAAGCTAATCCTGGCGCAGTCATCCAACCTTTTTGTGATCCGGATATCANAACATCTAATTCNCATTCATCTGTTAGAACTGGAATAGAAGAAAGAGAAGAAATAGCATCTACAATCAACAGACAGTCATGAGATCTACATATTTCAGCCACTATTTTTAAATCATTGTTGGTCACACCAGTTGAAGTTTCATTATGTGTAACCATAACTACACGGATATCAGAATGTTGATCTAAGATTTCTTCTATACGATTTGGGTCCGCAGCTCTACCAAATTCAAAATCGAGTTCAATAGGATTACCNCCAAAAACTCTAACTATCTCAACAAATCTCTTTCCGAAAACACCTACAGTAACAACTAGCACTTTTTCACCAGCATTTACATGGTTTGCAACTGCAGCTTCCATTCCTCCCGTTCCGGAGGCAGTAAGAATGAAAAGATCATTCTTTGTTTCGAAAACTTCCTTCAATTGAGCAGTTGATCGATTNATAAGATCAGCAAACTCTGGACCACGGTGATTAATCATATCTGCAGCACCTGCTTGTGCTACAGAGTCAGGAACAGGAGTAGGACCGGGTATACGTAAGTTCAACATTTCCTCCGAACAGTAATTTTTAGTATAGATTAAATATAGCTTCTAATTTACTTTGAAGGAAAATATGATCAATAGTTTGATTAAATTTGAATGAAATTATTGAAAATCGATCTACAATAGATCCGTGAGGCAATCATGCAAAACCCTTATCGAGATTTACCTTCAGTAGATAAATTATTAAATGATAAAAGAGTCGAGGCTGNTGCAGCTCAATTTGGTCAAAATGCAATCACCAACTTAGCCAGAATAGTTTTAGATGAACAACGAGCACATATCCAGTCCACTGGTTCAGAGTTAGAAAAAAATCCTGTAGATTCACTACTCGAAAAAGCTCAATCGTTAGAAAATTCTCTGGTTGCACTAATAAATGCTACAGGTGTAATTATTCATACAAATCTTGGCAGATCTCCAATGTCTACCACCGCAGTTTCCGATATGGTATCCATTGCGCGAGATTATTCTTCACTTGAAATCTCGCAGTCATCTGGTAAGAGATCGTCGCGAAATATACATATAAAAAATCAGTTACGTCGATTGACCGGTGCTGAAGATGCCATGATAGTAAATAATAACGCTGCAGGGTTATTGCTATCTCTTACTGCATTATCTTCCAATGGTGAAGCTATCATATCGCGAGGACAGCTTGTGGAAATAGGTGGNGGTTTCAGAATTCCTGAAGTGATGAAACAGGCTAATATTAAATTAGTTGAAGTCGGNACTACCAATCGAACATATATTCATGACTATTCTCAAGCAATCACAGAACAAACTTCTGCATTACTACGAGTACACAGCTCCAACTATCGATTGGTTGGATATACTACGGAGCCTTCAATATCAGAACTCTCAAATCTGGCAAACGAGAAAAAAATACCATTGATCGATGATGTCGGTAGTGGTGCATTAATCGATACTACAAAATATGGCCTAGCACCTGAGCCTTTAGTTCAAAATTCTGTGAAAGCTGGCGCAGACATAGTCATTTTCTCAGGAGATAAATTAATTGGTGGCCCTCAGGCAGGAATAATTATAGGTAAAGAGAAATATATAAAATTAATGGAACGCCACCCACTCAGTCGAGTACTTAGAATCGACAAAATTAACCTCGCTGGATTAATAGCAACTTTGCATCACTATGAGATAGGTGACAGTGAAGACACAATACCCATCTGGAAAATGATATCAATTCCCTTGATAGAGTTAGGCAAACGTGCACAGCAATGGGTAGATGCTTGTGGTGGTAATGCTGAAGTATTAGCAAGTAAATCCACGATCGGTGGAGGATCTCTCCCTGGACAAGATTTACCGACTATGGTCTGTGCCATATCTCNCTCTATAATGAGTTCAGAGGCATTTGCTGAAATTTTAAGACACAATTCAAAGCCAATAATCTCTAGAATATCTGATGGCAAAGTGATACTAGATCCTCGAACAGTTATGCCAGAGGATGATGTNTTTATAGAAAAAGTGCTTCGAGAAATATTCACTGATTANATGTATACAAAAGATAATAACAAGAACTTGGACCACTCAACTGGAAAATAAAACCCTCGAACTACTAGAATTCCCACTAGTCACCAAAATCTTAAGTAGTCATACTTCTTTTTTAGTGAGCCATGAAAAAGCATTGGCCATGCAACCCTTGTCAAATCTTGATTTGATCCTGGAACGCCATCAATTAATCAAAGAAATGTTTTACATTCATGAAAAAGGTATTTCATTGGCGGCAGCTAATGCAAATGATATTCGGACTTCGATACGAAGTGCTCAACAGGGACGTATCTTAAAATCCAATGAGCTATTAGAAATTGCAGCAAATTGTGAGATCAGTAATTCAATTAAATCTTTAATACACCGTTTCACAGAAGAAATTCACCTTATTAGCAGTATTGCTGACAACATCGCAGACCTGACTGATTTATCTTCACATATAAAAAATATCATTAATACCCACGGTGAAATTAGAGATAAAGCCACCATGGATCTCTATCAAATAAGAAAGGAAATACTATCTATACATACCCATCTAAAAGATCGNATGGAAACTTTATTACGTAATCAAAAGATTAGGTCTGCGTTACAAGAGCCCATTATTACCATGCGTGGTGGGCGATATGTTTTCCCTGTGCGTGCAGATAGCAGAAATAGCATCCAAGGAGTTGTCCACGATATATCTTCATCTGGTGCAACTATCTATATTGAACCTCTAGTTTTAGTTGATTCNGGAAATAAATGGAAAGAGCTTCAACTTCAAGAACAACATGAAATTAATACTATTCTAAAAAATTTATCCTTAAAAGTTGGTTCATACGCAGATCAATTAAGTCGATCAACTGATAATTTAGCTTCTTTGGACCTNCTTAACGCTATCGGAAAATTTGCAAANGAAATCAATGCAACAAATTTAATCAANAGTGATCCGAAAAAATGGATCCTTAACACCCCTAATGAGCTTAAATTAATAAACGCTTCACACCCATTACTAACAGGTGAGGTAGTAAGTAATACAATAAAAGTTGGAGGTGATTACAAGGCATTACTAATCACTGGACCTAATACAGGAGGGAAAACCGTAGCGTTAAAAACTGCAGGTTTACTGACAGTTATGGCTTTGTCTGGACTACCTATTCCAGCACAAAATGGAACAAAAATACCTGCATACACTGAAGTTTTTGCAGACATTGGAGATGAACAATCAATTGAACAATCTCTATCTACTTTCTCAGGTCACATAAAATCTATTATCAATATTATCTCTAAAGCAAATNACACATCGTTAGTATTACTTGATGAGCTGGGAGCAGGAACCGATCCCACTGAAGGAGCTATGTTAGGAATATCAATAGTAGAAGAGATGATCAAAAATGAGGTGACTTTAATAGCTACTACTCACCATGGTGAGCTAAAAATCTATGCTCACAACTCATATAATGTAACTAATGCATCCTTTGAATTCGACCTAGAAAANATATCGCCTACGTACAATTTATCAATAGGAATACCAGGGCAGTCCTATGCACTTTCTATAGCTTCTTCTTTGGGAATGCCTAAACACATTATTGATAATGCAAATAGCAAGCTATCTAAAGAAGAGCGTGACCTTGAATCGATATTAAGCGAACTGAATGACAAACTAAAAGTAGCTGAAATCAAAGAAAATATGGCAAATGATGAGTACCAAAAGACAATTGAAATACGATCAAAATATCAAGAACAATTAGATCAACTTATTNATAAAGGTGCTCAAATTAAAGAGGAAATTATTATAGAAGTACAGCGTGAATTGAATAAAATTCGTCGTTCCATTTCCATTGCCCAAAAATCAATCAAAGCTTCAGAGTTAAAAAANGCTGAAAACGCATATCTTAATGCAGAAAAAATCACAGATACACTTCGAAATATACCAACAAACAGGATTCCATCATCTTTGCCTCCACTACATGAAAATCATGCAAATATAAGTGCTGAATTAATTATTCCNGGATCATATGTCATGTTAAAAGGTTTATCTGAACCTGGTGAAGTATTAACTNNNGTTAATACTTCCAATGAGTTTGAAGTCCAACTTGGCTCACTGCGNACAAGAGTTAAGATGGAATTAGTAGAACAAATCATAAAAAATTCTAAAAAGTCCTNTTCGGATAAAATCTACTTACCACAAAAACCTACTGCACCTACCGAAATTGAAGTAAGAGGTCAAAGTCTAGATGAAGCATTACCAAAAGTAGAGTCATTTTTAGATATAGCTTCAAGATCTGGACATGAACGTGTAAGAGTAATCCATGGCAGAGGCACAGGAGCTATGAGAATTGCAGTTAGAGAGCTATTCGACAAACATCCACTCGTACTTGGATATCAAACTGCTGAGCTGCATGAGNGTGGTATCGGAGTCACTGTAGTAAAACTGGCCCGTGCCAATAAATAGTTAAAAAATCTAATTAATTCCAGCAGATTATATTTCAAGGTATTACTATATAAAACAGCTTGTCTGGTAGTAGATAGTTTATCATTTTGGAATTTCTTCTAATTGCATTTTTGGTCTTCATCGCAACAATGGTACAAACTTCAATTGGATTTGGNTCTGCCATATTATTTATTCCAATTGCAACTTTGTTCATTGGAGTTTCTTCTTCAGCAGCAATAATGTTTGTAGTTGTACCACTAACAGCAACCATCATGTACCCCTTGGCTGCTGAAAGAACTCCGATAAAAGATTCATTGNTGCCTGCAGTTNTCAGCTTAATAACCTTCCCACTTGGAATATTAATACTTATAAATATTGATGAATCATTTTTACGAATGTGTGTAGGAATTGCAGTCTTGACTGCAGTAGTAATTAATTATTCAACAAAAGGACTCCAACAATCTCATAATGAACCTGACATTTTNCGTATCATACTAGCCGGATCACTATCAGGTTTAATGAGAGGAGCTCTGGGAATGGGAGGTGCACCTGCGGTTCTTTATTTCAACTGGTTAGGAGGTACTGCAAATGAATACAGAAGTAGATTATATGGATTTACTATGACAGCAGGGTTTATTGGCCCAATCATTGGAGCATTAGGAGGTATATACAATCAAAATAATACCTTGACTTTAGTCATGTTAGCTTTACCAATGACTATCGTTGGGATCATAACTGGCAAATATATTAGCCCGCGACTGAGCCACAAAACTGTACAAAAATTATCNGCANGTTTGCTAATAATGATGAGTGTTATCGCAATCTATACTGCATCATCAAGTCTATTGTAAAAATTATTTATTCTTCCAAATGACNTGTGTCATTTNCCGACACAATAACGTAGTGATTTTCTTCATGCATAACTCTTGTTATAGAACAGTTATCAATTNTGAATCTAGGTACATCGATAGCCGAGGTCGACAATACATGTCCTAAAATATGGAGAATAGTACCTCCATGACATGCAATTACGGCTAAATCACTCTTATGTTTTTCAGATAATGAATCAAAAGAACTGGATACGCGATCACGAAAAACTTGGNGACCTTCCTCACCTGGCACAGCATCAATCCCCCAATTTTCCAAACTTCGGGGATATTTTTTCGCAAATTCACTCCAATTCATCCCCTCTGCATCGCCATATACATATTCATCGAATGCAGCAAGCGGTTTAACTTCTAATCCATGACGCTTTGCGATAGCTGCACCAGTTTCAATGGCACGGATACGTGAGCTAGTATAAACAGCCGTTATAGTTTCAGAAGATAGTTTCTTTGCGACTAATTCCGCTTGTTGGTATCCATGATCTGTAAGTTTCACATCGATTGATCCTGTAATAATTTCCTTTACATTACCTTCAGATTGTCCATGCCGTACAAGTATCAATGTCATTATTTTTTATCCTTATATAAAATATCAATAAATTGTCTGACAATACGTGCGGTAGCTCCCCATATAATATGTTCGTTCCAAATATAACCTTCCTCCAAAGAAGGTACGCCTTGATTATCAACCATCTTCCAACCTTTTGATTCTTCTGACAAAAGATAATCAATAGGTATATCTAAAAGTTCAATCACTTCTTTTTCTGCAAGGGAAAATATCACTTTTTCAGTATCAGAAACTAATCCAATGTAAGGTCTTATCAAATAACCAGTCCAGGTTTCAGTATCATCGAGTTGGCCGATTATATCGATAATATTTGGATCAATACCTATTTCTTCCTGAGTCTCACGCAGAGCAGTTANCATTAGGTTCATGTCCTCTGGATCTTTTGCGCCACCAGGTAGACTAATTTCTCCTTTGTGGTGACGTACATGATGGCTTCTGCTTTGAAAAATCAATTTCTCTTCCTGATCAATTTCNCAAATTAGTAACATCACGGCTGAAGGACGTAAATCAGGATTATTTACTTCTAAAGGTACATATTTAGAAATTTGCTCTAATAACAGTTGTCTAGAAAATGATAAATCCATCTACGTATAATTGGTGATATATAGACTTAATGCAAATAGACTAAATTTGGTGGGCCCGCCAGGATTCGAACCTGGGACCTATCGGTTATGAGCCGACTGCTCTAGGCCGCTGAGCTACGAGCCCACATACTGTAGATAGAACATTATCAGGGTGAACCACTATCTCGTCTACCACCTAGAGAAATTTTATCAAGCTAAACCTAATAAAGTTTCTCCACCCAGTAGATGTAGNTGAATATGTGGTACTGTTTGACCTGCATCTAAACCATTATTCATAACAAGCCTAAAACCTGANTTATCNATGCCAAGATTTCTTGCTAATTCGGTAGCCACGAAAACCATTTTACCAATCAATAAGCTGTCAGACTCAAGAATTCCTGAAGGACCAGTAATTTTTGCCATCTTAGGGATAATTAAAACATGTACTGGTGCAACAGGAGTACTGTCATGAAAAGCTAAAATTTCATCATCTTCATAAATCCGATCGCTAGGAATTTCATTACGAATAATTTTTGCAAAAACATTATCATTATCATATATATCCATAATATTCTCTTCCAAAAAATTTAAACATCTAAACGATCAAGGCGTCGACGCAATAAAACAATCGTACTTGGAATTAATATCAATAATGCAGCGGGGATAAAAAATAGCATNATCGATTGATTTTTTAGAAAATTAGTAGAATAAAAATAAATTATGCTGATTAACGTCCATGGAATAATGCTTACAAAATAAAAAGTTGAAAACCGAATATGTTTCATAGCAGCTAAGTACGTCACCACATCAATTCNTATTGCTGTAATTGGAAGAAGAAAACGAAGATAAAAAATGGATTTTGGCGTAATTCTATCTCCATATTTATCGAAAAAAGTTGATACTTCTTTACGTGCTAAAAGTCTTATGATCTTTTCTCCAAATATACGAGCAACAATATAATTAACTANTAGTGATCCTGTATGTGCTAAAAAAGTCGCTAAAATTGATATCTCTGGCTTAAAAAGNAAAGCTGCAACATTAACTGTAATTAGATCAGATATCGGATTAAATGGGATTACTAGGCCACAAAAAAGTACTAAAGCATATACAAGTGGTGCGAAAACATTTACTGAGTTAACGATAGATTCAATTTGATCAAAAGTTAGCTCAAACTGTCGATGCACGAAATAGTAGCCAATAGCTACTATTATGGCTATAAGTACCAACCTTTTAGGAATACGAATGTCTTTCAATAGTAAAACAGCCTTACATCCAATGTGTCTTATTAAATCATAGATGAATTGATACGAAAAAACTATTTTTGTACCTGTACAGGTAATTTTGTAAACCCACGTAGTAGTAACGTGCCGCCTCTTTCAACATCAGAACGTGCACCTTCAATCACAGAAAATCTATCGAAAAGTTCCTTAAATAGTACAGTAGCTTCTAATCGAGCCAAGGGTGCACCTAAACAAAAGTGAGGCCCTAATCCAAAAGACAAATGCTTGTTCTGTAATCGATTTATATCGAAAAATTCTGGCTTCGCAAATTGCTCAGGATCATGATTAGCGGCACCGACCATAGCCATCACAACTTCACCTGCCGAAATATCTTTACCCTGAAGTGAAAGGTCGTTCTTAGCAATTCGCACTACTCCTTGTACTGGAGAGTCAAATCGTAAAATTTCTTCAATCATTGAAGGAAGCAGCTCGAAATTTTCTTTAACTGCGGAAAATGATTTTGGATTATTAATTAAAGCAATAATTCCATTCCCAATAAGATTAGTGGTTGTTTCATTACCTGCCACTAATAATAAAATAGAAAAAGCCAAAATTTCATCATTGGAAAGTTGAATTCCTTCGGATTGCGCATCAACAAAAGCAGAAATTAAATCATCTTCAGGTGATCGTCGTCGAGCATCGATAAAATCAGAAAAATATGAAATTAATTCTAGTGTTGCTTCCTGTGCTTCTTGAATTGCCTGCTCAGAGTTAAATACATCTGTAGTTGCTGCTAATTTGTTTGACCATTCCTTAAATAGTTGGCGATCAGATGCAGGGATTCCTAAAAGTTCAGCAATCACAATTACAGGTAATGGCAATGCCAAACTACCAATCATGTCAAATTCATCAAGCTCATTAATTTCATTAAAAAGTTCATGCGAAATTTCTTCAATTCGAGGTGATAAAAGTTCTACTCGCCTAGGAGTAAATTCTCTACTAATTATATTTCTCAAACGTGTATGCGTAGGAGGATCTACAGTTAGCAGACTGTCAACATCACCTAAAGGTGATGTTTTGCGTTGCTCACGAACAGCCCGACCTATATCGCCTGAAGCATACCTGCCATCTGATGAAAAATTTTCAACATCTTTCAGAATGTGCAGACAATCTTCATATCGAGTCAAGATCCATGATTGTAAAGCCATACTTCTATGAACTGGATCACCTGTGCGCAAACGAGAATACTGTAAGTATGGATTGATTTTAAAAGAAGGTACAAAAGGATTGAAAATTGACATCTATACAATAATACATCGTTTTGGTGTTTTAGAAGACACTTGATACTGTTAATAGTAATGAATCAACTGTAAGTTTTTTGCCTACACAGGAGTTCTATGAATCATTCACAAAACTCAATCCCCATGACAAAATTAGGACGTATGATTCCTTTGGCTTTTACCGTCATTTGGATATGGCTAGGATGGAGATGGTTACGCATAAAAAGAAAACTTTTTGGCGATAAAAGAATGGAAAAGTCTACTCATGAGTTCCATAAGAATTCTGCGTTATCTGTCGTGCGACAGGCAATACGTCAACAAGGGCTCATAATAAAAACTTGCCAATTCCTTGGGAGCAGAGCTGATGTTCTTATGGATGAATATATTACTGTACTGTCTTTAGTCCATGATCAAGTTCCACCACGTTCATGGCAAGAAATGCAGCCGATTGTTGAAGGTGAATTAGGAGGAGAGGTCGAAAAATTCTTTATGGAATTCGACCGCAATGCAATCGCTGCTGCCTCATTAGCGCAAGTATACAAAGCTAAAAAACACGACGGAACAATAGTTGCAGTNAAAGTACAGTATCCGAATATAGAATCAGTCGTTAAACATGATCTCGAAAATCTACGAATATTGGTTAATATTTGGGCAAAATTTGAAACTGTGATCGATTTTCGACCAATTATTGATGAAATGGAACGGAATGCACCTGAAGAAGTTGATTTTATTCATGAAGGTAAAGCTGCAGAAGTCCTTACAGATCTGCTTAATGATAGAAGTGATGTTGTTATCCCGAAAATTCATTGGGACTTATCTACACGTAGAGTATTAACAATGGACTATCTCGATGGAATCAAAATTAGTAATGTTGAAGCTCAACGTGCCAAAGGTATCGATACTCCGCAAGTAGCAGAAACTCTAATCGACTTATTTAACACAATGATTCTACAAAAGGGAATGTTTCACGCTGACCCACATCCTGGCAATTTATTTGTCATTCCAAGTCCAAATAATGATGGAACTGCCAAGATAGGATTGGTTGATTTTGGACTGACCAAAAAAATACCAGAGGAATTTAGAGATCAATTAATAGTTCTCACCAGTGCAATCATGTCTGAACAAGCTGAGGCGATAACTGGAACTATGGAAGAGATGGGATTCAGGACACGCGATCGTACACAAGAAACATACACTGCATTAGGAGAGGCTTTCTTGGGTGATGTTCTTCGTTCAGGTAAACCTTATGCCGACCAAGAAATGATTGCAGAAATCAATCAACAACTGGGGAAAGTTCTGAGGTCAAATCCCTTAATCGATGTCCCAGGAGATGTGATACTAATCGCACGTGTTATGGGATTATTATCAGGGCTAGCACGTATCTTGGATTCTGAGACAGATCTGCTAGAAGCATTAATACCTTACCTTGACCCTGATGCTGAAACTGTAGCCGTATAGAGAAGCGTTATTGATGGTGAAGAATTATGTATTAATTTTTTAAGGCCAAAACACCAATCTCACGGTAACCTGATGTAATGGTGATAAGACAAATTGTAAGTTCAAATATTCCTTCAAAACATTCAACTGTAGAAAACAGTCTTGCACTTCTTAAAAAAAATCCCTCCAACTTGAATAATTTAGCTGAAGACCTTGCTGCAGGGCTCGCAGGAGGCAAAGATGATGTCTTAATCGAAAGATATGATCGATTAATGTATTCAACAGACGCCTCTATTTACGAAATGGAACCTGTTGCTATCGTATTTCCAAAGTCACTTCTTGATATCCAACATACTGTAAACGTAGCAAACACGTATAAAATCCCAATTCTCTCACGTGGTGCTGGTACAAGTTTAGCTGGACAAACCGTGAATCATGCAATCGTATTAGATTTCTCGCGATATATGAGATCATTAATTGAGCTCAATGTTGAAGAAAAATGGGCACGAGTTCAACCTGGATTAGTTATCGATGAATTAAACAGGTTGTTACGTCCTCATAAATTACAATACCCAATAGATACTTCTACGAAAAATCGTGCAACGGTTGGTGGTGGAATTGGGAATAATTCTTGTGGAGCACACTCCTGTATCTATGGGAAGACTATCGATCAAATTCTTGAAGTAAATGTTGTTCTAAGCGATGGGACAACATCACATTTCCAAAAAAACGATGATGCTTCATTACGCACAAAACTTGATCTTACTTCTTTAGAAGGTGCAATTTATCGAAACACTATCGACATAGCTAAACGTTATGAAACTGAAATTGAAAAACAATACCCAAAAATTCAACGCCGTGTATCAGGTTACAATCTAGATAGTATGTTGGATCCTGATTCCATCAATCTTTCGGACATAGTTGTAGGATCTGAAGGAACTCTAGCGATAGTGAGTGAAGCAAAGGTAAAACTTGTTCCATTACCCACTATCACTGGACTAGCAGTTGTGCATTGTAAAGATGTGTTCGATGCAGCAAAGGCGACTGTCCTCACCTTAAATCATCCTGTATCAGCTATTGAATTAGTTGGCAATGATATTATTGAACGTTGCACAGAAAATTCTGCTTATGCACCCTTAGTGGAAGGCATGGTCGGAAATCCAGGGGCATTACTGCTTGTAGAGTTTTATGGTGAAAATGATAATGATCTTAATCTAAAATTAAATAATCTTAAATCTAGCCTTGAAAGTACTAATCTTGTATACGCAACAGTTCTAACCACAAAAGTTGCTGAACAAGCACGTTGGTGGAAAATGCGACAGGCAGGCTTAGGTCTGCTCATGAGTGTAAAAGGAGATGCAAAGCCGGTAGCTCTAGTTGAAGATACTGCCGTAGATCCACAGTACTTAGCTGATTTTATTAAGAAATTCGATGCAATTGTAAGATCACATGGAACAACTGCAGCCTATTACGGTCATGCCTCAGTAGGATGCTTACACATCAGACCGCTTGTTAATATTAAAACTTTAGAAGGGCTTAATACTTCTGAATCCATTGCGACAGAAATTGCAGATCTTGTTCTCGAATTTGGTGGAAGCTTAAGTGGTGAACATGGAGATGGTATTCTTCGAGGTGTTTTTACCGAAAAAATGTTTGGAACATCAGTGACTAATGCTTTCAGAGAGCTAAAAAGTTCTTGGGATCCAAATAACATCCTTAATCCAGGAAAAATTATTGACACACCAAATTTCCAAGAAAATCTACGCTTAGGGCCTGAAACGGTTAATTTAGAAGTCCCCACAATCTTAGATTTCACTCCTGAAGGAGGTCTAGCACGTGCCGTTGAATTGTGTAATGGACAAGGTGCATGTAGAAAATTTGATGGTGGCATGTGTCCATCTTATATGGTGACACTCGACGAAGAACATTCTACACGAGGAAGAGCAAATATTTTACGACAAGCATTAAATGGAGTACTTCCTTCCAATGAACTTGGTGGTAAAAGAGTCTATGATGCTCTTGATTTATGTGTCGAATGTAAAGCATGTAAATCCGAATGTCCTTCAGGTGTAGATATGGCAAAAATTAAGTATGAAGTACTTAATCGATATCATCAGGAAAACGGCGTTCCTTTTAGATCAAAACTATTTGCAAAAATTGCAAATATAAGTGCTATTGGTAGCAAAACCCCTCGACTCATAAATGCAGTTAATTCAAATATCATCTTTCGTACACTACTACACAAAATAGGAGGTATTCATGAATCAAGACATTTACCACAACTTGCCAAAAAAACTTTCCGTAAATGGTTTGCGCAAAGAGCTTTGCCAACATATACGAAAAGAGGAGATGTAGTTTTATTTGATGATACTTTTATGCGTTATTACCAACCTGAAGTTGGTAAAGATCTTGTACGAGTTCTGGAAGCACTTGGATACGCAGTAACATTAGTAGAAAAACTAGGGTGTTGCGGAAGACCAGCAATTTCAAAGGGACAATTAGAAACTGCACAAAAATTAGCAAATCGAAATATAGAAAACCTTCTACCTTATGCAGAAAAAAATATTCCTATAATAGGTGTAGAACCTAGTTGCCTTCTAACTCTCCGTGATGAATACCCTGAACTTGTGAGAACAGAAGCTGCACAAAAAGTTGCCGCTTCAGCTTTTTTACTAGACGAATTTTTAAATAACCTTATCAATACAGAGGACACCGTCTTCCTGGAATCCTTTGACTTCTTGGAAGAGCAAGAGTTATTACTTCATGGCCATTGCCATCAAAAGGCTATTACAGGTATTGAAATGACTGAAAATGTTTTGTCAAAAGTTGGATATCAAGTGACTACCATTCAATCTGCTTGTTGTGGAATGGCAGGATCTTTCGGGTATGAAAAAGAACATTATGAAATCTCTGAGGCAATGGCAATGAGATCTTTAATCCCAGCCGTCAACGCAGCTAACTTGAGTACAGGAATAGCTACAACAGGAGTATCTTGCCACCAGCAGATCGAGCAATTTAGTAACCGTGAATCACTCCATGCAGTGCAATGGCTCGCACGTGCTCTCAAAAAAGATCTGAATTCCAGTGTAGACATGTAGATAACTTGGGAGGACAATATATCCACGGAGTTTCTCCATGGAAAACAGATCCGTAGAAAATTATCTATCAAAATCGATTATACCTAATCGAAACAGGCGTGAGAATTTTATAATCAAGCAGATCAGTTCTATCAACATATCGCCAAAACCCTGGATGATCCCAGCAGTCTTTTTCTTACTTATACTTCTAGGTGCTTTTTTCTTATCTTTGCCGCTAGCTTCTGAATCTGGTAAAGCAACACATTGGATTGACACTTTGTTCACTTCAACATCCGCAGTTTGCGTAACAGGGTTAATACGTTTTGACACAGCTGAACATTGGAGTTTTTTTGGAGAATTAATCATAGCACTACTCATTCAAACTGGTGGATTAGGGGTCACAATTTATGCCAGTGCACTCTTATTACTAATGGGGAATAAATTAGGACTACGAGGGCGTGAATTTTTAGGCTTTGAACTAATGGATAGTGGTCATCGTGATGCAAGAATATTAATTAAACGTGTAATGTGGTTTGTAATATTTCTAGAAGGCGCAACGCTTATACTTCTACTCCCTTGGTTTTTACTGCAAGAAACATCCTTAGTCGCAGTTTGGAAGAGTTTGTTCTACACCATATCTGCAGCCAATAATGCTGGTTTCGATTTGCAAGGTGGTAAAGAAAGTATGCAAGATTTTATTAATAATCCTTATCCACTTATTGTTATGTCAATTTCTACTTTTATAGGAAGTATGTCATTCATCACAATATTTAACTTGAGTAACCCTCCCAAAAAGTGGACATTGGACACTAAATTTGTATGTATTGGAATGGGAATATTATTCTCGATCGGTGTTTGTGTTTTCTTTATAGGTGAAGGTGCTCCAGGACATGCGTTAAATGAAATCAATGCAGGGAATAGATTTATTAATGCAATATTCTTATCAGTAAATCGTACAGCTGGTATGACAACAATAGATCTCACCTTAATTAATGATGCAACTACAGCTATGTTACTACTACTTATGTTCATCGGAGGTGCTTCAACTTCTGTCGCGGGTGGAATAAAAATTGGTTCATTAATGGTTAGCATCATTGTTATTATTTCAGCTTTCCAAGGGAAACATCGTGCTTCAGCATTTGGTAGAGATATTCCTTCTGCGATTGTACTAAGAGCTGTGGCAGTTACTATGCTCGGTTTTTTTACTTTTGGACTTGGATGCTGGGCATTACAACTTACTGAAAATATGTCTTTTTTACCTCTAGCTTTTGATGTAATGTCTGCACTAGCGAATTGTGGTTGGTCTCAGGGTATAACATCTGAAATATCCAAAGTCGGTGCTCTCATTTTAACAATTTTAATGTTTGTTGGTAGGTTGGGCAGTTTATACATTGCACTTTCTATTCCAGACACACCTCAACGACGTTATCAGTTCCCTGAAGAAACTGTACGTATTGGTTAGTTAATTCAAGTAATATTGTGAGAAGGAGAAAATAATATGCAAATAGCGATTCTGGGACTTGGTCGATTCGGGTCAGAACTTGCGCTAACTTTAGCAGACGAAGGTCATGAAGTATTGGGAATAGATATGGATGAACATGAAGTTCATCATGTGGCCGATAGTATCGCAAAAGCTGCAATAGCAGATATTACTGATGAGGATGCGCTCGAAGAGCTAGGAGTAGGAAGTGTGACTGTTGGAGTTGTTGCCACAGCAGATCTCGAGGCGAGCGTACTCGCCGCGATGAATTTAATGTCTCTTGGAATAAAAGATGTTTATGCAAAAGCGCAAAATGATCGTCATGCGACAATGCTACGACGGCTTGGCGTCCAACGAGTAATGCAACCTGAAAAAGAAGGTGGGCAAAGATTTGCACATTTACTACGACTACACGATCGAGATGTACACGACTACCTCTCTGTCACAAAAGACTACGGAATAGCAGTGTATCAACCACCTCCAAGATTATATGGNACACCTTTATCAGATTTAGATGATGTGAAAAGCACACGAAGACTAATCATGCTTGTACGTAATGATGAAATCCAAATCAACCCTTCAATTAGTCAGGAGATCCAGAATGATGACTTGCTAATATTTTCAGGGGACGATCTAGATTTAGCTAAAGGACTTTAGAAAATGTCTTCTTATTTTGATTCAAGAAGATCTCCGTTTTATGCCTTGAACGGTATCGTTTCAACTAGCCAACCTCTTGCTGCAGAAGCGGGACTGGAAATCTTACGCAAAGGAGGTAATGCTGCAGATGCAGCTATCGCCACTGCAGCAGCACTTGCAGTAACCGAACCAACTGGGACAGGAATTGGTGGTGATTGCTTTGCTTTATATTTTGATGCTCAAACAAAGAAAGTTCATGCAATTAATGGAAGTGGCAGATCACCCTTTGATTTGAATTTAGAAATAATCAAAAATGCAGGGTTTGTTAACGAAATGCCTCATCTTGATGTCAATACAGTAACTGTGCCAGGAGCTGTCGCTGGATGGGAAGACCTCCTCTCGAGACATGGAACTCTTACACTTAAGGACGTACTCCCTGGAGCTATCAAAATTGCAGAACAAGGTTTCCCTGTTACTCCAATAATCTCCTATCTATGGTCAAATGAAGTCCAGAAAACTTTAAATGCTAGCCCAAACAGTAATGAAATGCTTATCAATGGAAGAGCACCGGAAACAGGTCAAATCTGGCGTAACAAAAAACTGGCATCAATCCTNCGTGAAATTATGGAAGGCGGAAGTACAGCTTTCTACCANGGCCATGCAGGTAGAGAAATTATAAAAATTATTCAATCGCTAGGGGGNGTCATGGATCAGAAAGACTTAGATGCACATACTTCAAGCTTTGAATCCCCTATTTCAACGAACTTTAATGGTTATACAATTTTTGAATGCCCCCCAAACGGACAAGGGCTTGCGGCACTTGTTGCCCTATCAATAGCTGATGGATTTAATTTAGGAAATTCAAAATCAGGCACTACAGAACGACTCCACTTGCTTATTGAAGCAATCCGTCTTGGATTTGATCAAGCAAGATCATTCGTTGCAGATCTTGATCATTACACAACTCCTGTTGATTCAATACTAAGTAGCAAAAATATAAATAATCTCCGATCGAAAATTACCCCCACACAAAGATTAGATCTTGAAAATTCAACTTCGTTACAGAAAGGGGATGATACTGTTTACCTCTCTGTCATTGATGGAAAAGGAAATGCTTGTAGTTTTATAAATAGTAATTATAGTGGCTT
This sequence comes from Chloroflexota bacterium, assembly GCA_002707835.1. Classification (GTDB taxonomy): domain Bacteria; phylum Chloroflexota; class Dehalococcoidia; order UBA2979; family UBA2979; genus UBA6955. The sequence continues at coordinate 25,969 of PANZ01000015.1, read as the reverse complement.
CGGTACTGCTATCGTTCCAAAAAATTGTGGATTCACTCTACAAAATAGAGGCGCAGGATTTAGTTTAAATCCCGAACATCCTAATGTNCTTATGCCTCATAAAAGACCNTACCACACAATCATCCCCGCCATGTGCACTGATAAAAATGGAGACCTTTTCTCTTCTTTTGGTGTAATGGGAGGTTATATGCAACCTCAAGGCCATCTGCAAGTTCTTGTCTCCATGTTACAAGAAGGTATGGATCCTCAAACAGCACTTAACCAACCTCGATTTTGCATCAAAGATAACCCACCGAATAGCATAGTGTATTTAGAAGAGGGATTTTCACAAAGTGCTATCGCGGGTTTAGAACAGATCGGACATCCAACAAAATATCTCACAGGTATTGAAAGAAGTTCTGTCTTCGGTAGAGGACAAATTATTGTAAGAGATCCAGCCACAGGGACTCTAATTGGTGGTTCTGATCCTAGAGCTGATGGTGCTGCTGTTGGTTATTGATCACCAACACTATGCTCCTAAAAGGCCTTGAACTTGATTCATTTCGTCCAAATCTATATCGAAAGCATTGGGCGTATTAGGCAAGCCAGGCAATGTCATAATATCACCGGCTAGTGCAATAATTTGACGTGCACCTGCAGCTATTCTTAACTCTGTAATTGGGAAAATATGCCCCTCCGGTCTGCCTAACAATTTTGGATTAGCTGAAATAGAAAGATGTGTTTTTGCTACACAAATTGGGAAATCCCAACCTTGATCTTGATATCGGCGCGCTGTGGTTCTTGTCATAGGNCCCCAAGAAGTNGAGCTAGCCTTATAAAACTTAGAAGCAAGTGTCTCNACTTTTTCAAAAATACTCATATCGTCATCATACGGCAAGACAATATTATCTTCAGATTGATCTGCAGTATCAGCAACAATTCTTGCTAATTCAGTCATTCCATGACCTCCTTCTACAAATCCTTTCGCTTCAACTGCTGCGACAGCTCCTGCATTTTCTGCAATCTTAGACAATTCCTTAATTTCATCTGGATCATCACTTGNNAATCGATTNATCGCAACAATCACAGGTAANCCATAACTTCGAACAATTTCTATNGCATGTACAAGATTGACTCCACCNCTAGATAAAGCATTAACATCAGGAGTTAACAATTGTTCTGCNGAAATTCCACCATGCCATTTCAATGCTTTCACAGTTGCAACAACTACAGCGACAGATGGTTTTGGGCCTCCTTGGCGTACTTTTATATCCATAAATTTTTCAAATCCAAGATCAGCTCCAAATCCCGCTTCGGTAATTACATAATCACTCAAACCCATAGCTAATTCATCAGCGACAATTGAACTGCATCCATGNGCTATATTGCCAAACGGACCAGTATGAACGATTGCTGGATTTCCCTCTTGAGTTTGAACTAGATTTGGTTTCAATGCGTCTTTTAATAAAACCATCATTGAACCTACAGCACCCACATCAGCTGCAGAAACTGGTCGAAAATCAGAAGTCCACCCAACAACAATTTCACTAAGACGTTCTCGGAGATCTTTATAATCTTTTGACAAGGCCATAATTGCCATAATTTCAGATGCAGCTGAAATATCGAATCCAGTCTCACGCAAAGGACCATCTGATCTTCCACCAATCCCAATGACCATTTTTCTTAAAGCACGATCTTCCGCATCAGTTACGCGTCGCCAAGTAATATTAGAAGGATNAAAATTTTCAANATCACGATTTCGAACCGCATTATCAGTCATTGCAGCAAGGAAATTATGAGCAGACTCTATCGCGTGGAAATCTCCTGTAAAATGCAAATTTATATCATTAGCAGGTTGAACAGTAGCTAACCCACCACCTGCCCCACCACCTTTACGACCAAACAAAGGCCCTAACGATGGTTGGCGCACGGTCAGCATGGCGTTTTTCCCAATTTGTCTTAATCCATCAGTTAATCCGATAGATGTCGTTGTTTTTCCTTCACCAGCTGGTGTAGGAGTGATCGCAGTCACTACGACTAATTTTCCGTTCTTTTTTTCAGGAATTAAATGCAATGGGATTTTTACCTTATCCCATCCATAAGGTTCTAATTCATCCCAGTTCAAACCCAGTTCAGAANCAATCTCAGGGAGATTACGCATAAAAGATCCTCACAAAAATAGTTTTCTTCCGTAACCTNGTAATATTATATGACTTAAAGAGTTTTATTGCAGATATTGAAAANNATTGGGGAATTTNAATGCAACAACCAACCCTTCGTATCATCGCATTACTAGTAGCAACTAGCCTCATATTAATTAGCTGTAGCAATGATAAGACACCTTCAGCAGTACACATTATGACCATAGAGACAGACATCAATAAAGGTCTCGAAAGGTATATTCAACGAGGAATAGATCAAGCACAACGATATCAGGCACGTGCAATAGTACTAAAAATCAATACACCGGGAGGTTCAATTGATTCAACGAAACGAATTGTTAGTCAAATACTTGCCTCCCCTGTACCAATTATCACCTGGGTAGGTCCTTCCGGTTCAGAGGCAATGTCAGCGGGGACATTCATCACAATGTCTGGGCATATTGCAACCATGGCTCCTAGTACAACTATTGGGGCTGCCACTCCTATCCAATCAAATGGTGAAGATATTGAAGGTGCGCTTGGTAAAAAAATTCTAAATAGTACTGCNGCTTTTGGCAGAGGATTGGCTGAAGTTCGAGAACGAAATACGGACTGGATTGAAAAAGCTGTGCTCGATGGAGCCTCAGCAAGTTCAAAGGAGGCATTAGAATTACAAATCATTGACCATATCGCATCTGATATCGATGATGTCTTATTTAAAATCCAGAAAGAAACCATACAAACAATTGATGGCGCATCAATTGAACTAGATGTTTTCGGACATGCACAGGTAGTAAATTCAATGAATTTTTATGAACGTGGACTTCAAATAATTTCGAATCCTGCCATCTTATCTCTCCTCTTATTTGCCGGAATCGCTGGAATAGCAATCGAATTCCTATCACCAGGGAATATATTCCCTGGTGTTGCAGGTCTTATTGCACTACTAGCATCATTTCTGGGAGTAGGAACCTTATTACCAGGGGAAGCAGCAATAGCATTTATTCTTCTAGGTTTGACATTGCTCATATTAGAATTCACCATAGGCAGCGGAGGTATATTTGCTACTGGAGCCATCGTATCATTAGCGTTAGGGCAGGCTATAGCAATTGGTCAAGCTTCAACTGAACTTGACCTGACTAAAATATTCTTAGCNACAGGGGCAATCGCAATTACCGTATTAGCGTTTATAGCAGTACTACTCTTCATCGTTGCAAAGAAGTACTATGCACCTACGCATGATTATGGAACTCGAGAAAATTAATTCGAATACTAATTTGCAGTGCCTGAAGAACCAACGTCCTCGGAAGATTTAGTATCTTTACCAAATCCTTCCATTGCAGCTGCAATGGGCCCAGCAATCGATCCAAGTTCCATAGGAATAATCCATTTGGTAGATGCNCCTTCACCTAAATTTTTCATCATATCTAAGTACTGCAAACCCATTGTATTAGGATCCACATTCTGTGCAGTTTCATACACACGTTGCAAACCAATTGCGAAACCTTCTGCATTTAGAATGGCAGCTTCACGAGTACCTTGAGCACGAAGTACTGCNGCTTCTTTTTCACCTTCAGCTTCTAGAATAGCTGCTTGCTTCGAACCTTCAGCTTTATTAATTGCTGACTGGCGTTCACCTTCTGATTCAGTAATTTGAGAACGTTTTGTTCTGTCAGCAGTTAAGAGTCTGGTCATAGCATTTTGAATATCAATCTGTGGTGAAATTTCTCGTATTTCAACTGCCATAACCTCAACACCCCATCGAGCTGTTTCAGCTGTCAACTTCACTTGTAATCTTCCATTTATTGCTTCACGTTGAGATAACACTTCTTCCACAGTGATATCACCAACTACAGAGCGTAATGTTGTAGTAGCAATATTCCTAACAGCACGAAAATAGTTATTGACATTGATAACTGCAGCTTCAGGATCAGAAACACGCATATAGACGACAAAATCTATATCAACGAGAGCATTATCTTTAGTAATGGAGGATTGAGCAGGTTCATCTAACACAACTTCACGTTGATCGACACGTACTCCTCTATCTATGAAAGGAATTAAGATGACCAATCCTGGTCCCTTAGTCCCAATATAGCGTCCCAATCGAAAAACTACTGCCCGTTCATATTGCTTAACAACGCTGATAAAGAACATAAAACCTCCCGCATGTGTCAATTTTTTTATTCTGACAATGCAAGTATACAGCTGGCAGCCTATACTTTTTATAAATTTCTTAAAGTTTCTTGAACATTTAATACAAAGTAGACTAACAATATAAAATAAATTTTAACTAAATAAGGAACTGAATATGCCTTTAGTAATCGGACTTACTGGTTCAATAGCAACGGGGAAGAGTCTTCTCAGTGAACATTTAGTTAAAACGCAAAATGCAATACATGCCAATGCAGATACCTTAGTACATCGAATGTATGATCCTGGAACGGAAGGATTTGATCGTATAGTACTTGAGTTTGGAACGGATGTGGTTGGTTCTGATGGATATATAGATCGAAAAATCATTGGAAGCAAAGTTTTTGGAAACCAAGAACGAATGCGCGCATTAACTGCAGCGATTGGTGATATCAGTGCAATGATCCATGACGTAATTATAGAATGGCGTCAAAGTTTACCTGAAGATGCAATTGCAATCATGGAGGCAGTCAACCTTATAGAACCAGGATATTCCGAGTGGTGTGATGTGACTTGGTTGGTAGCTTGTGAGAAAGAAACTGCTTTACCTCGATTAATGGAACGTAATAATTTTAGCCATGAAGAAGCTATGCAAAGAATTAATGGTGCCCGAGATTGGCGTGACCGAGCACCTGCTGCGGATAGGATATTCCACAACGATGGTAAATTAGATTTATTCTTGAAAGAATCTGATNCGGCTATTTTGGAAACAAAAGACAAATATTTGAATGGAACATTAGAGATTTCAAGATGGTTCGATTGGAAAGCAGAACAAGATTTACTAAAAGAATCGAAAGATACTTAACAAACACTTCTCATTAGGATGCGTTTAAGTAATAGGAATCGTATCTTTGTAGAAGGCCGAAGTGGCGGAACCGGCAGACGCGATGGTCTCAAACACCATTGGGGGCAACCCCGTGTGGGTTCGAATCCCACCTTCGGCACCAAANCACAAAACNGATCTCATTAGCGTATACTCACTCATGGAGTAGGAAATTAACTNAGGAGGCCATTGTGGTAATTGAAGAGAAAACAGATCAACAAAAAACACAAGGTAACNTCGACAAACACCCACTTGATCCACTTTCAATCGAAGAAATCAATCGCACAGTCGAAATTATAAAAACTCAAGCAAATCTTGGGAAAGAGCTTCTTTTTGAAACTATTGTACTGCGCGAACCTCCAAAAACAGAGATATTGAATTACAAGCCTAATACTTTAATCTCAAGAGAAGCCTTTGTTGTTGTGCTCAATTACAAAGATGAAAAAGTTTACGAATTGATTGTATCCTTAGATAAAAATCAACTCTTAAAAAATGAATATATCCCTGATGTACAACCAGCATTCATTTTCGGTGATTTAGATATGAATTTTATTGAATGGGAAAATACATTAAAAAATAATCCTGATTTTATTGCAGCATTAGCAAAAAGAGGAGTTACAACACCTGAACTAGTAATGATCGATCCNTGGCCCATTTCGAACTTTGGTGATCCTTCAGAACAAGGAAAAAGATTAGCGATTGGAAGATGCTGGCTGCGNAGCGAAGCAGGTGACAACGGTTATGCCAGACCTATCGAAGGTTTATCCTTAATTTTAGATTTGAATAAAAACAAAATCATCGAAATTCAAGATTTTGGTGTAGTACCAATTCCACCAGAAGATGGAAACTACGCCGCACGATATCAAGAATCTTTTCGTTCAGACATCAAGCCAATCGAAATCACTCAACCCGAAGGTCCTAGTTTTNCAATTACTGGGAATCACATCAAGTGGCAAAAATGGCAGCTACGNGTAGGATTCACTCCGCGAGAAGGATTAGTTCTCCATAATATATCCTATGAAGACAAAGGGGAGCTTCGTCCCATTATTTACCGTGCTGCACTTTCAGAAATGGTTGTTCCCTATGGAGACCCAACAAATGATCATTATAAAAAACAAGTATTTGATTNTGGAGAAGTAGGCATAGGTAAATGCGCAAATTCTTTAGAATTAGGTTGTGATTGCCTCGGTGAAATCCATTACTTTGATGCTGCACTTTTTGATATAACTGGTAAAGCCACTTTACAGAAAAACGTCATCTGCATGCATGAAGAAGATTACGGAATTCTTTGGAAACATACCGATCATCGTATCAATGAAACTGAAACTCGAAGATCTCGAAGGCTTGTTATCTCTTTCATAGCCACTGTTGGTAATTATGAATATGGCTTCTATTGGTATTTCTATCAAGATGGAGGTATAGACTATGAAGTTAAACTTACTGGGATAGTGAATTCTTCTGCAGTTCCACCAAATACTCAACCGAAAAATGGGACCTTGGTCGCACCCCAAGTAGTTGCACATAATCATCAACACTATTTTAACGTTCGGTTAGATATGATGGTCGATGGATTAGAAAACTCNGTATATGAAGTAGATACAGTCCGAGATCCTCTCAGTACAGAAAATCCTCACGGAAACGCTTTTTCAACAAAGAAAACTTTACTTAAAGAAGAAAAAAGCTTCCCTAGAAAAATAGANCCTTTTGCTGCCCGATATTGGACTGTGTCCAACCATTCAAAAAAGAATTATATGGGGGAGTCTGTAAGTTACAAAATTGCCCCTGGAGAAAATTTACTTCCTTTCCATCATGATGAAGCAGTAATTATGAAAAGGGCAGCATTTATGACTGGCCATATGTGGGCTACTGCATTCCATCAAGATGAACTTTTTGCTGCTGGTAATTATCCCAATCAACATCCTGGTGGAGATGGATTACCGAAATGGATGAGTGCTAATCGTAATCTAGAAGATAAAGACGTTGTGGTATGGTACACATTTGGACATAACCACATTCCCAGACTCGAAGATTGGCCAGTAATGCCAGTAGCATACACAGGATTTTCAATAAAACCTTCTGGTTTTTTTGATCGCAATCCTGCACTAGATGTTCCACCATCAGCATCACATTGCGATTGCAAAGAAGGTCAATGTAACTGTTAGTATGAACAGTGCCCAAAGAGATACTTAGTTGGTTATTTTTTGAACAAAATCACCAATTTGCTCAATTGCAGCTATGCTCTCTGGTGCGTTTGGAGCGAAAAGAGGATAAACATGATAACCCTCAGGTTCTATATGCATATCAACCTTGACTCCTTGAGAGCGAGCAAGCTCAGCCACTCGAACAGTATCATCAAGCAATATTTCGAGATCTCCCACCTGCATCAATAATGGTGGAAAATCGGTAAAGTCACCATATAGTGGAGATGCTCCAGGTGTGTTCGCAGGGGTATCGCCTAGATACATTGATGCAGCAAAACGAAGCCCCGCTGGATCACGAAGTATTGGATCTACTTCAGAGCGAGTTTCCACTGAATCTCCTGTCGCAGCGAGATCAGTCCATGCCGACAATGTAATACATCCGTCTGGTAACGGAATACCAGATTCCTTAGCGGCTAAAACTGTGGCTAAAGTTAAACCACCACCAGCTGAATCTCCAGCAATAAATGTATATCTACAATCCTGTTCACCTTGAGGGCCAACATTTCTCATCCAACCATATGCTACAAGTGCATCTTCTACAGCAGCAGGATATGTGAACTCAGGTGCCAAACGATAATCTAAAACTAATACTGCTGACTTAGAAGTACTCGAAATAGCTGCTGCCAATCCCCTATGAGATATTTTCGATCCATTTGAATAGCCTCCACCATGTAGATAAAGAATACGTGAATCGAGATTTGCATTTGGAGCTACTACCCAATCAGCAAATACACCGTCGATTTCTACCTCTGTCACTGTTACGTCATCAGGAATTGGAGCTGACATCGTGTCAAATCCTGCACGACGTGTCGCTAAATCAGGAGGTGGATCAGGTACCACAGCAGATGCACGCTCATCAGCAACTCGTTTTAGTTCACTAGACGCCATATTGCCCTCTTTCCATCAAACGAACTATGCACCTCCACCCGCTGCTGCGTCTGATTCTTCCGCAACGGGTCTACCATATGCTTCATAAGAAATAATTTCGTCATCATTCAAAGGTTGCATATATTCCTTACGCTTGAAAGCTTCTTCGATGTAAGGTGCGAGTTCTTTCATTTTCTTTTCTTGTCTTGCAGCTTCTTCAGCGTGGAATTCAGGCATTACTTGATCAGCAAACAATCGAAGTGAATCACAAATATCTTCATGCTTGTTATTNCCACCTTGTTGAATAAAGAGTGTTTGATCTACTCCCATATCTGCGTAATGNCGTAANTGATCACGAACCTGCTGNGGAGTNCCAATAGCACCTCGACTCGAGGAAATGTTACCTTCCATATCACCAGCTACTAACTCATCACGTTTCGACATGTACTCTGCCCAAAGATCTGTTCGCCCGGGAGTGTGTGAGCCAGCACGATAAAAATGACCCAGTGCAAATTGGAAAAATCGTAATCCGTCTATACCTCTGTNAAGTGCTTCTTGCTCATCTTCATGAACAGAAAATCCACTAAGTAAAGCGATGTTTGGGTTAACCGCATGTCCAATTGGCACACATTCATTTTTAAATGTTTCATAATAATCATCAACCCAATGTTGTGCTTCATCATAATCAACGAATGTAAATGTCAAGGCGCCTATTCCCAGTTTAGCAGCCAAATGAATTGTTTCACGACTGGAACAAGCTACCCATAAAGGAGGGTGAGGTTTTTGGACTGGTTTCGGTACAATATTTCGTGTAGGCATCGACCAGTTTTTACCTTGGTAACCAGGATAAGGATCCATAGCAAGCATATTAGTTACTTGCTCCACATTTTCTAGCCATTGAAGATGTTTTTCTTCCGGATCAATGTCAAAGCCTTCAAGCTCAGTTCTTGAAGCTGATTCGCCAGTACCAAATTCAACACGACCGTGAGAAACTAAATCTAAAGTTGCAATTTCTTCAGCTATTCTTGCAGGATGGTTATACATGTTGGGCATCAATTTAATGCCATGTGCAAGACGAATATTTTTTGTGCGTTGTGAAGCTGCAGCCAAAAATACTTCTGGAGCAGATGAATGAGAATATTCTTCTAGAAAGTGATGTTCTACTTCCCAGGCATAATCAATACCAAGTTGATCTGCAAGTTCTACTTGATCCAATGCCTCGTCGTATAATCTTTGTTCAGCATTATCATCCCACGGCTTGGGGAGTTGGTGTTCATAGAATATTCCAAATTTCATAATTACTCCAAACAACTAAAATTACTGAAAATTCTTCGAGGAAATAGTACCATACTCGACCAAAGATATAGTAAGTGGAGTAAGCATGTCACAAATTTTAGTAAAAGGTGGGAATATTTGGGATGGCACGAAAAATCCATTACAGCATAATNTTGATCTCTTAATTACCGACACTAAAATCACTACCATAGGAAAAAATCTTGAAGTTAAAGAAAACATTCAAGTCATTAATGCTGTAGGTAAAACAATTATCCCTGGATTAATTGATATGCATGTTCACGTTCAATTATGNGGTGAAGACTCATTGTATGGTTTTTTAGGAACTGGCATAACTTCNATACGTGACCTTGGTAGCAATATAGANGAATCTCTTCCTTTACGTGANTCTATTTCATCNGGATCAAAGATCGGCCCACGTATGTTTGTATATGGGCCATTACTAGATGGAGATCCTTCTGTGCTATCAGGCACACTTCCTATTGCACGGATATCAAAAAATGAAGATGAAGGTATCGAAGCAATTAATGAGTTAATCAATGCTGGGGTTGATGGTATAAAACTGTATGCAGGGCTAAGACCCTCATTAATGGAAACAATGATTCGTACAGTAGATCAGCGTGTACCAACTACTGGACATTTAGGACGTACAACAGCGAGTGAGGCAATTCAGGCAGGAATCGATGGATTAGAACATCTTCATGCATCTATCTACCAAGATATCGCTCTGCCTGAAGATCGACATGCGCCAGATGGCGGTAACGGCACAATTCCAAATTATTGGACTTGGCTCTGCGAAGGATGGGCACGAGCCAATTTAGATGCCGATTATGTAACAAATTTTATAAAACTGTTAGTAACAAAACAAACTGCACTTTCNCCTACTACTGTCCTTATTACTGGGGGTTGGGCTACAGATGAAGCATTGTCTGAACCAGGCCAAAAATATCGTCCAAGATCCATGTCACAGCGCATTGAACANCAAAAGNCAGCACGCGAAAAAGCTCAAAANGCAGGAAATCCTGCTGCTTTCACNNCNGTAGATCTNGAAGTAGGACTAACAGCAAGAGCNAAACAATTAGATTTTCTTAAGAGGCTCCATGAAGCAGGAGGAATAATTGTACCTTCCACAGATGTAGGAGCAGCACCCAATCAAGTACCTGGATTTTCTTTGCATCGTGAACTGGAATTGTTATCTGAAGCAGGATTTAATAACAGCGATATACTTCATGCAGCGACGCAAAAAGCTGCACAAGTACTAGGATATGCTGAAGATATTGGGACTGTTGAAGTAGGTAAAGAAGCAGATATTCTTATCATTGATGGCAATCCTTTAGATTCAATTCAAGATACTCGAAAAATCAGTTCTGTTTTGAAAGCAGGGACATTATACGACCCTCAGAACATACTTGATCAGATAATAATTTAGATACGAGATATTACTTGCCTCTAGCAGTTTTTTTTAAATATATGTAGTATCCAGGTAAAGATGTTAATGAATTCAAATTAACAAAAAACTGGACTAAGGGTCATCTATGAAATTTGGACTTTTTTACGAACTACAACTACCTAAACCTTATGGATCAGATGATTGGGATCCTGAGGATGAATACCGATTGTTCCATGAAGCACTTGACCAAATTGAACTGGCTGATTCTCTAGGATTTGATTATGTGTTTGAAGTAGAACACCACCATTTAGAAGAATATGCTCATTCTGCTGCACCCGAAATAATGCTTGCGGCAGCATCCCAGCGTACGAAAAATATTCGATTAGGGCATGGAATCACTCTTACCCCTCCACCCTACAATCATCCCGGTAGAGTGGCTGAAAGAATTTCCACTTTAGATCTTATTAGTGATGGAAGAGTTGAGTTTGGGACTGGAGAATCTTCTTCATGGAATGAACTTGATGCCTATGGAATACCATGGGATGAAAAGAAAGCAATGTGGGAAGAAGGTACACGCACCGCTGTACGTATGATGACTGAGACGCCATTTACTGGAATCGATGGAAACTATGTACAATTCCCCGAACGAAATGTAGTCCCAAAACCTCTCCAGAAACCACACCCACCTTTATGGGTTGCAGGTGGTCGCCGTGAGACTGTACTGACTGCTGCTCGATTGGGTATGGGATCGTTAGGATTTTCCTTTGAGACACCTGAAGAAGCTGAAGAGCGAGTTAACACTTATTGGCGAATTATGCGTGAAGAATGTCGTCCAATTGGTGAGGCTGTTAATCCAGGTCTCATCGTATTAAGTCAATTCGCATGTGCGCCTACTGAGGAAGAGGCACAACGAAGATCAGGTGATGGTGGTGCATTCTTTAGTTTTGCACTTAATCATTTTTATAGTCCTATGACTGGACCACATCATGCACATGGAAGGACTAATATTTTCAAAGAATTTAATGATACTCCTGAAGAAGAACGCATGGCGAGAATACAGGCACGATCACAGGATCAACTTGCTGACCTTGTACGTACAGAAACTGCACTGGCTGAAAAAGAACCAGAAAATGAAAATGCACGTGCACTTTGGCGTGCTGCGCGTGCACGTGCAGCAGTTGGAACTCCCGATCAAGTGCGTGATTTTGTTAAGAGCTACGAAGACTCCCATCAAGATGTCATGTTGTTTATTGCTCAGAGTGGCTCACGAAAGCACGAAGACATTATGGAATCAATAGATCTCTTTGGACGAAATGTGTTGCCAGAGTTCAAGGAACGTCATGAAACTGAGCATGTTAAATGGCGAAACGAACGATTGGAACAATTCCAATTTGAAGTGAATTCATCGATATAATTATGCCAGCTTTATCGATCTCTGACATTCAAAATGACACAGTGCGGAAGCACATGGAAAATTGTGAAACATCTTTAGATAAAGATGACTTTAATGAAGCAGTACGTTCATGTGCAGATGCTTATATTTATATATTAAATGAATTCCCTGCGGTCCGTGATGCTCTACAAGCAATTTTAGATAATGAAATAGTGAAAGAAGGCCTATCAACTGGCAGCATTAGAAATGCTCCACTCATGTGGCCAAGGTATGGTGCGAAAATAAATCTCGATACCGACAAACCTGAAGTTACATTTGATCGACGCCATATGAGTTTTGTAGAAGCTATTAACTATCAGGAATTTACTTTAGCGCTCATTTTTGATGTTCAAAATGATGATTTTGAAGTAGACCCTAGCAAGGTACGCTCAGGTATTTAATTTTTTTATAACTCAATTTTAAGGAGATACAAAGTGGCTACATCGACAACGTCCAATTATAATTTCTTCGATCCTGATGTCGTAGCAGATCCTTATCCAGCTTTTAGTGAACTCCGCGAAATGGATGAGGCATATTTAATGCCCTTGACGAACTGGCGACTCTTCACNCGTTACGAAGATGTATGGAATATATTAAGAGATCACGAAGGCTTTTCTTCTGATTCACGCAATGCAAGCAATCCTAGAACGCGAAGAAAAACTGCCCCNACTGGNGTAACTATGCTAGGAACTGATCCGCCTGACCATACACGTTTACGGAAATTAGTTAGTAGAGATTTCACTCCACGTTCAATGGAATCTCAGGAAGAACGCATCCGGGAAATCGTTGGAAAACTCCTCGATGAAACACTTCCCTCTGGGAAAATTGATGTTATGAATGACCTTGCAATCCCATTACCAGTAATGGTAATCGCAGAGCTTCTTGGAATTCCGTCAGAAGACTACAAACAATTCAAGGAATGGTCAGACAACGAAGTCAAATTCATCAGACCTGATATGTCACCCGAAGAAATAGACTTCTTGGAAAATAGTTCTGAACAACTCTATGGCTATTTTGGTGAGCAAATTCGCAAAGCACGTGAACGCAATGAACCTGGGGACGACCTTATTAGCCAGTTGGTTGTNGCAGCTGATGATGGTGACGCACTCTCCGAACAAGAGCTCGTAGAATTTGTTGTTCTGTTGCTTCTCGCTGGAAATGAAACTACAACAAACTTAATTGGGAATGGAACACTTGCACTCTTAAGGCACGAACAGCAAATGAATCAATTACGNAATAATATGGATTTACTTCCTACAGCAATCGAAGAATTTTTACGATTTGATGGTCCTGTACAATCTACATTTCGACAAGTAATGAAGCCTGCGAATATCCATGGAGTCGATATCGAACCTGGTGAAACAATAGCAGTGGTTCTTGGAGCGGCGAATAGAGACCCAAGTAAATTCGACCTCCCCGAAGAATTAATTCTTGATCGCAAACCTAATGAACACGTTGCTTTTGGAACCTGGATACATGTTTGTATTGGTGCACCTTTAGCTCGAATTGAAGGAAGAGTAGCTATTGAACAATTGTTAAAAAGGACAAACAGTATCAACATAAATATTGATGAGAACGAACTGAGCTATAACACCTCATTTGCATTAAGGGGACTGCAAACCTTACCAGTAGATATCACCTGATATCATGAGTAATGAACGCCTGTGTCAGTAGAAAAATTTGAGCTAGATTTTTTACAATCTGATGTCGAAGATCTTCATAACAAGATCAATAATGTCCGTTGGCCTAATCTTTCNCCNGGNAACAATTGGGAATACGGTACTGATCAGAATTATTTACAAGAACTGATAGCCTACTGGACATCAGATTTTGATTGGTCTGAACAAGTACGTTATTTAAATACTTTCAACCATTACACCACTTTAATTGATGGATACCGCATACATTTTTTACACCACAGAAATAAAAATCCCGATTCAACTCCGCTCATTCTCACACATGGCTGGCCAGGTACTTTCTACGAAATGCTTCCTTTAATACCGCTTCTGACCCAGGCAGAAGAAGGTTTTGATGTAATCATTCCTTCTATTCCTGGATTTACATTCTCTTCAGATCCTGGTGAACATCCAGTCGATGCTGCAGTAACAGCTCAATTATGGAACAAATTAATGACTATCCTTGAATATGATCGCTATGGAGCATATGGAAGTGATTGGGGTTCTTTGGTCACCAGACATCTAAGTGAACAATTTCCAGATCGCTTAGTTGGAATACATACTCCAGGAACACCTCCGATAACAAAAGACGCCGTACTGCCTGAAGAAAAGAACTACATAGAAAACCGTAATTATTGGATGATCGAAGAGACAGGCTATCAAAGAATCCACGGAACAAAACCACAAACTCTTGCGTANGGCCTGACAGATTCTCCTGTTGGATTAGCCGCATGGATCGTAGAAAAACTTCGCGCATGGAGTGACTGCAATGGCGATCTAGAAATGCGTTTTAGTAAAGATCAAATTTTAACCTTAGTATCGTTATACTGGTTCACAGGTTGTATTAATTCAAGCATGCGATATTACCACGCAAATGGACTCGGCAATTCTCGGTCATCTAAAATCGCAAATATTAATGAATCACCCAATGTNCCACGCAGTTATTCAGGATTTGCAGGTATCCCAGGAATGGGGAAAGCACCTAAATCTATGATAGAACCTGCGCAAAATGTTATACANTGGACAGATTATGAAACTGGTGGTCACTTCCCAGGCNTAGAGGAACCAACGTTACTTGCTAAAGACATAGAAACTTTCTTTAAAGCAGTTAGATCATAATTATCAATTATTCGCAGATGTTCTCATAATTCGAGCTTCAAAATTTCGACGTTCATTAATATTCGAACCTCTAGATTCAATGTCAGCATCAAAAGAAGATTCAGGGATGAGATAAAAGCGTTCATCCATGATTCCGTTAAACACAAATTCTGCTATCTCCTCAGCAGTCATTGCGTCTTCGAGCATGTCTGCCCGTCTCAAAGATTCAAACTCTTCCACACCGGGTCGATTACGAGCAGATTCGAAAATCTTTGTCTTCACAAGTGGAGGACATAAAACNGATGCATTCACTTGTGAATCTATTGTCTGTAAGCCCTGATAAATTGATTCGCTTAATGCAACTACTGCATGTTTAGAAATGCCATATATTCCATTCCCGTGTATAAGGCCAGCTACTGATGCAGTATTAATTACATGTGCTGGTTCACCTTGATCGATCATAGTAGGCATAAATTTACGTAGTCCTCTTAATACACCATCAAAATTAATACCAAAGACCCAATTCCAATCATCCATAGAAGATTCCCAAATGGGAATTCGTGCAGCATCAGCCACTCCGGCATTATTAAAAAGAATATGCACTTTGCCAAATTCTCTTATCGTTTCGGAGTATAAGTTGTCTATATCAGAATCATTCAGGACGTTTGCCAAAACACCTAATACTTCATGTTCTTGCTGGCGCAATGTAGTTACTGCATTTTCTAAAGCTTCTTCTTCAAAATCTGCCAAAACGATTTTCATGCCCTCATCGGCAAGACGTTTCGCTACGGCATATCCAATTCCACTAGCTCCACCGGTAATTACAGCAATTTTATCTTGAAAATCTTTCATTGCTTATACTTCTTTCTACTCAACAGATAGCCGCACTCTACACAAAATCCACATTTTTGAAAAATCACNAAATTACAAATATGGACATTTCATCTCACATCTGATAAACATTGCTTACATTTTAGATTCAGTGATATCTGATTTTCTAACTTGAGAAACTTACATAAACCTAGGGAGGGAAATGTATGAGTTATTGGAGTAAGCAACGACCTACCAGACGGTCATTGATCAAAGGTGCAGGGTTCGGTGCAGCTGGTATCGCCGGAGCAGTACTTATTGGCTGTGGTAGTGATGAAGAAGAAGCAGCAGCACCAGCANCAGCANCAGCANCAGCANCAGCACCAGCAGCAGCAACCGCAGCACCAGCAGCAGCAACCGCAGCACCAGCTGCAGCAACAGTTACAGCCAGAGCACCTGCCACTGCGCCAGTAAGAGGCACTTTACGTTGGAGTGGTGCGAACACTGATATGAATGACATCCATCAAGGAACTCATGTTGGTGCGCAAAACTTAGCGCAAATGTCATTGGATGGTCTATGGCAAATGGTAGAACCAACACCAGGTGACCTTTTATATGCCCCAATGTTGGCTGACTCNCTGGAACAGCCAGATGAATTAACATATATTTTCCATATACGTGAAAATACAATGTTCCATCCNCCAGTAAATAGAACATTTACTTCTGAAGATGCAAAACTTAGTCTCGAAAGAATGGCTACAGATGATCCTCGATTTACTCGAGCATCTTGGCTTGATCCCGTTGCATCTTATGAAACACCTGATCAACAAACTTTTGTAATTAAGACAAAAGAACCAGTAGCAGGATTTTTAGATCTTATTGCAAACCCCTGGACATGTATGATTGCTAAAGAGCAAGTTGATTTAGATGGAGACCAATTCCAGACCTATATTGGTACTGGACCTTTTATCAATGAAGTAGCTGATGTCAATAACGAATATGTGTTCAAGCGATTCCAAAATTATTGGGACAACGGACCATACTTTGACGAAATTCGACTTAATTGGATTCAAGATAAGACTGCAGAACAGTCTGCATTCCGTGCAGGTGAAATCCATTCTATTGGTGGGGTACCTGCTGCAACTAAGGATAAGTTCCAAGAGCAAAACCCTAATGCTACTGAGCACAAAGTACCTAGTGCGGGTATCGGAATCGTTGCCATGAACAATTTACGCGAACCATACAATGACATTCGTGTACGTCAGGCAATTGCTCTTGCTGCAGATATTCCTGGATGGATGGATGTGTTGGTTGCCGGACAAGGTTTCCTTACTGGCCCAATTTCCAAGTCGTTTAAGCGATGGGCACCTCAGGACAAGGATCTTATGTACCATGAAGCTAATGCTGCTGAAGCGAAGAAGCTTTTTGATGCTGCAGTCCCTGGTGGATTCACAGTAAATACTGGTTCTATTGGAGGTATTCCACGTTACATTGGATCATCTGAGAACCTAAAGGCAGATCTTGAAGCTTTGGGAGCAGGTATCACTGTTAATGTAGAAGCAATGACACAAAATGATTATGTAAAACGACTATTCGTTACACATGATTTCGACATCATTACCGGTCAGGATTTCTCACCAGACAACCCTGATCGACTTCTAGATCGTTTGCACAGTCAAGGTAGTGGTAACTATACCGGATATGCGAATGCAGAAGTTGACAGTCTTTTCGAGAAGCAACGCAAAACTGTTNATTTAGAAGAGCGTCGTGAGATTGTGTCAAATTTAATGAAGATACTGGTTAAGGAAGTTCCAACTTTCTATACATATGTTCCATGGAGTTTTGACTTTTCTCAAGATGTTTGGAACTGGCGTCGTTCAGCTATTACTGCGAACGATGAGCGCTGGAATGCACGACAGGCATACTTCAAGAGCTAGTCAATTATAAACGGAGTACTAATGTAAGTTGGTACGCTAGGTTGACATCAAACAAAACCCATCTGGTTTTCTTTCCCCAGAAAACCAGATGGGTTAATTATTCCACATAGAACTACAAAACCCAGGAGAANATATGGAAATTGGACTTTCACTGCCACAAATTGGTGATGANGCGACCAGTGAAAATGCAATAGAATTTGCTCAATTTGCAGAAGAATGTGGTTATAACTCTCTATGGGTCGTAGACCATGTTGTTTTACATGAAGATGGTACAAATCGATATCCTTATTCACGTGATGGTGCGTTAGCAGTTCCTCCCAAAGATAATTTCTTGGAACCCCTTACTCTATTAACGTACATTGCAGGGGCAACACAACGTATACANCTCGCAACTGGTGTACTTGTGTTACCAATGAGAGAGCCTATTTTACATGCAAAAATGATCGCAACACTTGATCATCTCTCTGGAGGAAGATTCATTCTTGGGGCTGGAGTTGGTTGGTGGAAAGAAGAATTTGAAGTNCTCGGTGTTTCCCCACGTACTCGTGGGAAACGCATGGATGAATCATTACTCTTATTAAGAGAAATGTGGTCCGGAGAGCCAGTTCATTTTGAAAGTTCCATGTTCAAAGTAGATGGATGGGTTAGCCAACCTACCCCATCACGCAGAATCCCTATTTGGTTAGGTGGTGAAAATAAAAATCAACTTGAACGTGTTGGGAAATATGCTGATGGATGGCTACCAACAGCAGGAAAATCTTTTGAAACATTCTTAAGTGATTTTGAAGTTGCAAAACAAGCTGCAGTTTCTGCCGGTAGAGATCCTGAAGAACTGATTATCGCAATGGTAGGTGCGGCACGAATTAGCGTTGGAAGAATGCAGGGTGCATTCGAAAGATTAGATGAACTAAAAAATGCAGGTGTATCACACGTCAGTATCGGAGCAAGAGGATCACTGTCAGAACAGTTTAATGCAATTAAGGAATTCAGTACGGAATACTTGCCAAGATTACAAAGTAATGACTAATAATTTCTAGGATTTACCAGCTTTGATTTGTTCAGCGTGATCAAACGTATGTACAGACATGAGTCGTAGTACACCTTCAATTGTTTTATCAATCGTGTAACCACGACTAAGAGCAAAAGCAACTGACATATCAGACATGTCTGTAGAGTGAGAAAGATTTTCATCATTTACTGTACTCAAAACAATTTCACTAGAAGCTATAATTTTATCCAATGANTCCAAAGCTGCCTGTGCATCGTCTGCATTCGGGGGATTTGGTGAAAAATCTAATTCTAATGACTTTGCGACTAAACTTGAGAAATGTGAAAGTGCACCACATACATGACCACTAGCCTGCTTTGGTGACCAGGAATCACCTGTTGCGCGAGGATTGATTTCATCAGCTTCAGGNGGAAGACAATTTTCTTCCCAATAAGATTCTGCTGTTTCTATTGCATCACGCAAAGCAACATGTGATTTCTGTATATCTTCAATTAATTCGCTTAGGTTGGACATTGTCACCTCTTTATTAGCTCAAATTATTCATTCGATGTTGCTTTTAAGATTGCACCAGATGGACAAATCATCAGCACTTCTTCAATCTCCCCATCTGTCATTTCGATATTTTCTCCTGATTCAAGCACGATAGGATATCCGTCTTCACCTTCTTCGAATAAATCAGGACGTTCATATGAGCACATTCCTGTTCGAGAACAATCATCATTCACTATAAATTTTGGCATCATTTCCACCTTTCTAAGTTATTAAGCATTGCGCACTGGAAAATGCAGAAGACCTCTCAAGTTATGATTAGTCCTATAAGGAATTTCTTCGAACGGAAGGACAGATTCCATTGTAGGAAATTCACGCAATAATGCTTTTAATGCAGCCTTTGTTTCTACACGAGCAAGAAATTGTCCCAAACAAATATGAATCCAATCACCAAAAGCAAGGTGACGACCATTCCCTCTTTCACGAGTTATGTCAAATTGTTCGCCATTCTCCCAAATTGTTTCATCACGATTTGCAGATGCCAACATAATCACTAGTAACTCACCAGATTTGACCTTCTGACCATGAAATTCAACATCACGCATCGCAGTACGACTAGTGTTCTGCACTGTACCGTCGTATCGTAAAAATTCATCTACTGCTGCATCAAACATAGATTCATCATTGCGCAGCATTTCTAATTGATCAGGATTCTTCAACAAAGCTAAAACACCATTGCCAATTAGACTAGTTGTTGTCTCATTCCCAGCAAGAAGTAATAAATTAATTGCCGCAAGTAATTCATTATCATCTAAAGCATCTTCTTCATCATGCGCTGCAACAAGACGTCCAATAAAATCGTCAGTCGGAGAAATTCTACGTTGATCGATCTGTGATTTTAAGTACTCACGGAATTCTATTACTGCAGCGTTTCGTTCATCGATCTCTGATTGTGGAGCATTCGGTGGAAAACGATGAGTAGANGCATCGGACCATCTTTTAAAATCNGCTCCTTGTTCCGGNGGAATACCTAATAATTCAGCAATCATTGTTACCGGTAAAGGCACAGCCAATTCATCCATGACATCAAATTGATCTCGTTGAGATGCACCTTCCAATAATCTATCTGCAACTTCATATACATGTGGTTCAAGGTCTGCAATTTTACGAGGTGTAAAATCTCTTTCGAGTACCCGCCTGAGACGTTTATGATCAGGTTCATCCACATTAAGCATATTCTTTGTGCCCAATGGAGTCATCATTTCACGGTGCTGTTGAGGGTTACCTTGACCNCCAGCCTGTGTGATCGGCCTATCAGGTAATTTAGCAAAAAGATCGGGGTCTCTTAATACGGTATGAACATCCTGATATTGTGTAAGAATCCATCCATCATGCTGTTCNGACCACACAATAGGTGCATTAAGGCGCATTTTTTCATATATAGGATGAGGCCTTGCCACTACATTTTGATCAAATACGTCATATCCAAAATCACTTGCAGTTACCATTAAACTGCCTCCAATCCCAACTACGTGACATTTACGGATATGCTACTCTAATCCTCACAATTTGAACATATTTTTATAAATTATTCAGGCAATGATTATGGAGACAACAAAATGAAAGAATTCGAAGGAAAAGTAGCTGTCGTCACTGGTGCAGCAAGTGGAATAGGTCTGGCAATGGCACGTCGATTTGCTCAAGCAGGAGCAAGTGTTGTGATGGCAGACGTAGAACGTGAGGCATTAACCATTGCAGCTAGTGAAATAGAAACCATTACATCTTCAGTATTATCTGTACAAACAAATGTTTCCTCTGCATCAGAAATAGAATCATTAGCTAATCAAACACTCGAACGATTTGGAGCTGTCCACATTCTTTGCAACAANGCTGGCGTATCTGGGCAGGAAACAAAAATTTGGGAAGCAACAGCTAATGATTGGGATTGGATTGTTGGGGTAAATCAAATGAGTGTTGCCCATGGCATTCGAGTTTTTGTACCCATTATGTTGGAACAAGGTACAGAAGCTCANGTAGTCAATACTTCCTCTGTTTTAGGCATTGCTTCACCTGGCAGACCGGCTATTTATGGAACAACGAAACATGCAGTTACATTAATGTCAGAGGCCCTACACCATCAGTTACAAGAAATAAATTCAAAAATCAAGGTTTCAGTTCTTTGTCCAGGAATGATTAATACACGAATCACCGATGGTGAAAGGAACAGGCCAAGTGATCTGCAAAATCCTCTTTCAGATGAAGAGCGATCTACACAACAAAAACAACGCTCCGAAAGTCTAGCACGCTTTAATGAATCTGGNATGCCACCTGAGGAAGTCGCAGAAATGGTGTTTGAAGCTATTCGAGAAGAAAAGTTTTATATCCTCACACATCCATCAATTAAAGAAAGTGTCGAGGAAAGAATGCAAGATATACTGCAAGAGCGAGTGCCTGTCCAGAAACCACTTTCGCTCTAATTTAGGACTGTATTTTTTTTAGCGTTCAGTGTATGGTACGCCGGTGACCTTAAATATTAGGGAGGGTCTATGAAATTTGGACTTTTTTATGAATTACAAACACCTCGGCCACTAGAAAGTGACCAATGGCATGAAGATGATGAATTCAATATTATCCAAGAAGCTTTAGACCAAATAGAATTTGCAGACCAATTAGGTTTTGATTACGTTTTTGAAGTAGAACACCATTTCCTGGAAGAATATGCACACTCATCTGCACCTGAAGTAATGCTAGCTGCTGCATCACAAAGAACAAAAAACATCCGATTAGGTCATGGCATAATTCATATGCCCGTTAAACATAACCACCCAGCACGTGTAGCTGAAAGAATTTCAACTTTAGATTTGGTTTCAAATGGAAGAGTTGAATTTGGTACTGGTGAAGGTGGAACATTTGAAGCTGGTGGCTTTGGTACTAAAGCTGAGGATAAAAAAGCTCAATGGGAAGAAGCTACTCGAGAATGTTTACGAATGATGAGTGAACTCCCCTATGAGGGTCACAAAGGAAGATTTTTTGACATGCCTGCGCGTAATGTAATCCCAAAGCCACGGCAAAAACCACATCCGCCAGTTTGGGTAGCTGCTTCAAGACGAGAAACAGTAATGGTAGCTGCACGGTTAGGAATTGGTGCTTTGGGATTTGGCTTTGAAACTCCTGAAGAAGCTGAGGACCGAGTAGCAAATTATTGGGAGCTTGTCCGAGAAGAATGCATGCCTATAGGTAAAGCTATTAATCCTGCACTTGTCACCGTGGGAAACATGATGTGTCGGCCAACAACTGAAGAAGCCGTCGATCTTGCTCAAGGTGGATCTGGTTTTTTTAGTTTCTCTCTTGGTTATGGAATGCCGAAAAACGGTGAAGTGAGAGAACGTCAGCCTGGTCGAGAACATTTATTTAGAGAGTACGTCGAGCATCAACAAAAAATTGCGGCCAGTGGAGGTGCGATAGACGAACCTGATGATGAAAGTGCACGAACATTAGCCCGAGCAGCTCAGACAGGCTTTTTTACAGGTTCGCCAGAATTAATTCGTCAAAATCTCCGTAGGTACGAAGAGGCACACGTAGATATGATCCTGATGATGGTGCAGGTCGGTGACAGAAATCATGAACAAACAATGGAATCTCTAGAGTTATTTGGAAAAGAAGTATTACCCGAATTTCAAGAGCGCCATCATCTTCACCAACAATGGCGTGAACAACAGTTAGATGGAATTGATTTCACAGTCAACTCCAGCATCTAGGATTGGTTAGGAAAATTAAATGCCAAAACATGACAAAATTTCAGACGAAAATATGCGTTCATTATTTATTCAAGCAAGGGGAGAAATGGCTGAAGGCAAAGGTACTGAAGCAGTACACACATTAAGTGATGCTTTTGTCTCTTTGTTAAAAATGAAACCAGAAATTACTAATGCTGAAGCAAAACCTGGTGCAGAATATGTCGCAAAAGAATGGACTGAAGTATTTTCTGCAGAATTACAGTGGCCCAGACTTGGTGCAAACTTAATTCCTGAATCAATAGAAGCTGGTGACCCAAAAATTGAATTTGAGGCCGATCAATTTTCTATATCAGAAGCAATGATGTACTACGAGTTCGCTATTGATACTGCGATTCAATATGAAGTTTAAAAGAGTAAGAATTCTGAAAGTTTAGGCATGAATCAGACAACAGAACAATCTGAGTCAGTTAATTTTGGTGCAGCAGCACCTTCTATTTTTTCGAGAATCTTTACTTTTTTAATTCGTTACTGGCAACGTTACCCTTTGGGTGTTTTTTCTGTACTGCTCATATTAGCTTTAACCGTAATAGCAATTTTTGCTCCTTTTTTTGCTCCTTTTGATCCTATAGAAGTGCATAGAAAAGATAGTCTTGCCGGACCAAGTAGTACCTATCTTCTTGGTACGGATTCATTTGGGCGAGATGTCTTGAGCAGACTTATCTATGGATCAAGAATCTCATTATATGTCGGTGTAGCACCTATCTTAATTAGCACAATAATAGGGACTATCATTGGAGTATTATCTGCATACTTAGGTGGGCGTATGGATGCTCTGCTCCAACGATTTATGGATGCATTAATGGCAATCCCTGCTCTTGTTATAGCATTGACTATGGTTGCTTTATTAGGGGCGAGTGCAAATAATGTCATCATTGCAATTGCTGTTGTAACAATGCCTCAAATCAACAGAGTAGTTAGAGGTGTTACATATCAAATTTTATCAGAACCATTTATTGATGCAGCGATTTCACTAGGTGCATCAAATACTCGCATAGTCATTCAACATGTATTACCCAATATCGTTGCACCTGTAGTCGTTGTGGGTGCTTCTTTGATCGGACTGGCGATTCTTGCAGAAGCAGGACTTAGTTTTCTTGGGTTAGGAATACCACCTCCGCAACCTACTTGGGGAAATATGTTAGGTGGATCTAACAGAGACTTCTTTGAAGTTGCTCCCTGGCTAGCTATTTTCCCTGGACTTTCTATTACTATAACTGTACTTGGATTCAATATTTTAGGAGACACAATTCGTGATTTACTGGATCCACGAACTAGGGGATCAAATGAAAGGTTTTAGCCATAATGGGTAGATATACACTTCAACGGTTGATCTCCACTATCCCAGTGTTAATAGTAGTGTCTATTGTAACCTTCACCTTGATACGAGTTCTCCCTGGTGACGTTGCAGTCACACGACTCGGTGAAAATGCAAATCCTGAGAATGTTGCCAAACTTCGAGAAATAATGGGATTAGATCGACCCATAGTAGTGCAGTATTTTGACTGGGGTGGAGATCTACTCAGAGGTGAACCTGGAAGATCACTCAATTCTGATCTTCCAGTAGGCGATCAGCTCTTGAAAAGACTACCCATCACGATTGAACTGACGATCTTCTCACTCATATTGTCTATAATTATCGGAATACCTTTAGGAGTTATATCGGCTACTAAACGTAATACACCATTAGATCATTCTGTTCGAGTGCTAGCCGTTTTAGGTCAAGCCATACCTAATTTTTGGCTTGCGATTTTATTACTCTTATTCTTAAGTATCCAATTTCAATGGGTCCCTCCCTTCACATATCGATCTATTTTCGAAGCACCTATCTATAACTTAAAACAATTTATACTCCCTGTAATAGTTTCTGGTTATGCACTTTCTGCTATCACAATGAGGCTTACTCGATCTTCATTATTAGAAGTTTTAGGTCAGGATTATATCCGCACAGCTAAAGCAAAAGGTTTGACCAATCTGCAGATAATGAATCGACATGCTTTGCGTAATGCGTTAATCCCAATCATCACCATAGTTGGAACACAATTAGGTGCTCTCATAGGTGGGTCTATTATTGTCGAACAAATTTTCTCTTTNCCTGGNGTTGGNAGATTAACATTACANGCAATCGCTGACCGNGATTACACACAANTACANTTCAATGTNCTGTTCTTNGCATCNGTAGTAGTCTTCACTAATTTNNTCGTTGATTTGAGTTANGGATTTATAGATCCANGAATTCGTTTTTCACGATCNTAATTTATANTAATATTTTCTTGGATTAAATGATGTTGCTATCTTACATTGCGGTAAAATAGTGACTCTCTGCCGGGTGGTGTAAAGGTAGCACAGGGGACTTTGAATCCCCTGGTCTGGGTTCGAATCCCAGCCTGGCATCCAATCAATAAGNCTNTAAAATGGGGCTTCTCCAATTTAAGTCGGAAGTTCTACAGTAATTGTAATGTCATCTCAGACCGGTACATGCTATTCCATCTCGATCTCGATCTAAACCATGGGCATTATTACTACCTGCTGCCTCATAAAAATCTTGTGCTTCTTCCCAGGAAGAAAAATCACCACAATCACGATCAGGGCCATTGGGATCAAATCTGACAGGTTGCATTGTACGTTTCCCTATCGGCAATCGGTTTGTTTCGAGCGTCGGAGTCATCGTAGGTGCGCTTTGCATTTGTGACTGTGTAATAGCTATTTCTTTATCACAATATGCCAACATTATCTCTAGAGCAGACCACTCAGAGTGCGTCACACCTAAATTCCATTTGTTTTTAATAGAAATCCAATTTTTAGCATATGCGCACCAATATGATTGCAGTGGTGGC
>PANZ01000014.1 GCA_002707835.1 Chloroflexota bacterium | reverse complement strand
ACAAATTGCCCCAGCTGCAATACCGATGACTATTGCACCTAATGGATTCACAAAGCCTGCAGCAGGAGTAATTGCAACTAATCCTGCAACAGCTCCACAGGCAAACCCAAGACTAGTGGGTTTGCCATTCCTGGCAGCTTCAATGAATATCCAAGTTGTGGCTGCAACAGCTGCAGCAATTTGTGTAGTAATAAATGCATTAGCTGCAGCTCCATCTGCGGCGTAAGCAGATCCTGCATTAAATCCAAACCAGCCAAACCATAGAATTCCTGCGCCTAATACTGTTAGGGGAAGAGAATGTTCTTTAAATTTTGCTGTTCCTAGTCCAACTCGTGGCCCAAGTACTATAATAAGTGCCAATGCTGCAGCGCCGGCATTAATGTGAACAACAAGTCCACCAGCAAAATCAATAGCTTCAATTTGACTTCCAATAAATCCACCACCCCAAACCCAATGCGCCATAGGTGCATATACACAAATAGACCATATTGCAACAAAAGCTACCCAAGCTGTGAATTTCATTCTCTCAGCTACAGCACCTGCAATTAGTGCAGGAGTAATTATTGCAAACATTAATTGGAATGATACATGTAGTAAGTCAGGAACATCATTACCAAAATAGCTATTAGTTAAATCTAGAGTTGTTAATCCAAGAAGGTCAAGATTTCCAAATAATCCCCAATCTCCTAGTGCTACATTTCCGCTACTAAAAGCTAAGGAACATCCAACAATTACCCAAGTAATTGTAACGACCCCCATTGCAATATAATTTTTCATCAACATTGCTAAAACATTTTTACTTCGAACCATGCCTCCGTAAAAAAACGCAAGTCCTGGTGTCATAAATAAGACAAGTGCAGAACTGATAAGTATCCACGCTGTAGTGCCGCTATCCAAAATTTCCCTCCCTTTCGATAAAACGAGTAGGTTATTCGCTGGTTTTCTAGATATAAATAAACCATGATTGTGTTGCTAATGGGTCACGGTTTTGTTGCGTAAATGTGTCCACTAGGAGACACATTATTGAAAATTTTGCTCTTGATGATGCTGAAATTGCTATTTCAGGCAGTAATATTGCTGTAGATTAACGATGGTGAATGTACAAGATGGCGAATAGAAAAAAAAGTTCGATCATAATTACTGATGAAATAACTCACTCTGCTCGCCCTTTTGTAAAGTGGGCAGGTGGTAAAACACAATTACTTAACGCACTGTTAGAAAAAATTCCTCACTCAATGAACACATACTACGAGCCATTTGTAGGTGGTGGTGCAGTTTTTTTCTCTTTGATTTCAAATCCAGAGTTTAAGGTTAAAAAGGCGGTGCTCAATGATTTTAATTGTGAACTTATTGAAACATATCGAATTGTTCGGGATGAGTTAGATACTCTTATTGAATACCTTAGCCCTATAGCAACTCAATACTTAGCAGGAAATCCAGAACAGCGAAAAGAGTTTTTTTATGAAATTCGCGCTGATATTCCCAGTACCAATATTGAGAAAGCTGCTCGACTATTATTCCTGAATAAAACATGCTTTAACGGTTTGTATAGAGTTAATCAAAAAGGAGAATTTAATGTCCCACACGGGCGTTACAAAAATCCAAAAATACTAGACGTTGAACTGCTCACGCTTGCATCCCATGCTTTGCAAGATATTGAATTAATTTGTGGTGATTTTGAAGATAGTTATAAGAAAGCTAAAAATGGCGATTTTGTCTACTTTGATCCACCTTTTTTCCCACTTTCATCTACTTCTAATTTTACTTCATATACAAAAGGTTCTTTTGGTAAAGAGGAACACCTAAGACTTAAGTGGTCAATAGATCAATTACGTGACAAGGGTGTTTCAATAATGCTCTCTAATTCACCGCATGAGTGGATAGTGGGCTTATATGAAGGATCAAAGTATACGATTAACCGAACGCCTGCCAGACGATCAATTAACTCAAAGGGCGAACAAAGAGGCGTAATTGATGAATTGATAGTTATATAGTATATCTCTCATCTGACTTGATCTAAAGAATCAGCTGCACGTGTACGCATGAATTGCATATCTGTTCCTAGATTAACCATTTGGAACCCATACGCTAGCCAGCGCGCTGTATATTCGGTACTGCCTGTGTGTATCCCTGGTGCTACGCCGTGGCGAATGCATGCATCAAAGATAGTTTCTACTGCCTTAACATGATCAGGATTATTATTATCACCTGTAGGTGTCATTTCCAAGGCATACGCAAGATCTGAGGGACCAATATAAGCTGCATCTACTCCCTCTACAGACAATATTGAATCAAGGTTTTCAATTGCTTCAGCTGTCTCGATCATTACGATACAGGCGATTTCTTTATTGGCTTCTGCTTGATAGTTATTACCACCGTAGAGTGTTGCTCTATTAGGGCCTGAAGATCTTCCTCCATCAGGTGGATAACGACATGCCCACACTGCTTTTTGTGCTTCCTCAGCATTATTCACTAGTGGTACAACAATACCGTATGCTCCTGCATCTAGNGCACGCATAATTGTGGCAGGATCATTCCATGCAACACGGACAAAAGGAGTTGTATTGGTTGTTGAAATAGCCTGNAGCATTTGAAATGTCGCGGCATAGTCACTCATACCATGTTGCTGATCTACACAAAGCCAATCAAAGCCAACATGGCCCATAATTTCTGCTACATATGATGAATCAGAAGATAACCATGCGCCAATTGTTTTTTCACCATCTCTCCACTTTGCAATTACAGGATTTGAGCGCATTTCTAGCCTCCATATTTTTGCGTCACAATATTTTTGATTTGTTACATTACTGAAGTGACTTGTATTGATTTATATATTGGAGGATGTCAGATGTCTAGTTGGAAAGTAATTAATATAGAAATTGGTGACATTTTAATACAAGTTTCAACTGTTGGTGTGCAAAAGATTCAATATTTTGATGATAAGTCTGATATTAAATTGGATAATGAGACGATCAGTAGTTCTTCTGATTTTTCAGATAAAAATATTTTAGATTCTACAGTTAATCAATTAAATGAATATTTTAGTGGGAATCGAGGAGAATTTAATCTTCCTTTTGATTTACTCGGAACTGAATTTCAAATAAAGGTATGGTTAGAGCTTCAGTCTATTACTTTTGGCGAGACCACTACATATGGTGCAATAGCATCAGGGATTGGTCATCCACATGCATCACGTGCAGTAGGTGGGGCTTTGAATAAAAATCCAATATCAATTGTTTTGCCGTGTCATCGTGTGATAGGTGCTAATGGATTACTAACTGGGTATGGCGGAGGTATGGAACGAAAAATTTGGCTACTCGAACATGAACAGGGAAAAACTTAACCAACTAAGATCTATGTAGTTTTTTTGCTAATCGATACTCTTGCAATTCGTCGTCCATCCATCTCTAATACTGTGAATCGATATCCATGAATATCTATTTTTTCTTCAATTTTTGGAAAACGTCTGAGGTGATAGAGTAACAATCCGGCTACAGTATTGGCATCGACATCTGTCAGATCAACAGACAATTCTGATGAAATATCTACCAATAATGTATTACCGTCCACAAAAAAACGACCGGTTTTTTTCTCTTCAGTTACCCTAGATATTTCGGCGCCACTTTCACTGCGCATATGCCCTACGACTTCCTCCATAATATCTTCTAGTGTGACTAACCCGGATGTACTACCAAATTCATCAACTAGCATTACAAGATAACTTCCATGAGTTCGCATCAGATCAAGTACATTGGCAATCGGTGCAAGCTCTGATTCGAAAAGTACGGTTCGCATGATATCCCCAGCAGTTCGGTCATTGAGCCCTTCAAGGTGTGCAGCATTCATATCACTTACATGGACGTACCCCATTACTTCATCTGGATTACTTGCATAAACAGGTAGGCGCTGGAATCCTGCAGTACTTAACAAGTTAGAAACTTCTAGAAGTGGTTGGTTTTGTTCAACAGCAATCATGTCCATTCGCGATACCATAATTTCTTGTACTTGACGCTGTTGTAGCGTCATTGCTCCTAACATTCTCTCTGAAGCTTCGGTTTCAAGAGAGCCTGTCTCTGCACCTAATCGTATGGCTGTTCTTAATTCAGGCATGCTAAGCGCTGGGTTTGTAGTAATCTCTTCTCCACCAGTTATTCGTACTAATTGAATTGTCAATATATTTAATATTGCAACTAGTGGTCTTGTGAAGGTGGACCATAAAGATAATAAAGGGGCATATAATCTGCTTATTGCAAATGAATGAGTAATTGCTAATGTTTTCGGGACTACTTCTCCTAGTATTACAAGAAGAATGGTCATTACAAGTGTAGCAATTATGATATTTTCACCTTGCCCACTTGGCATCATTTTGGCAACTAGAACTGTCCCAACTGCTGCAACAGCAGTATTAACGAGATTATTACCTATTAGTATGGCACTTAATAAACGTTGAGGACGTTCGAGAAGTATCGAAACTCGACGTGCTCCTGGGATAGATTCACGCACAAAATGTTCTAGGCGAACTCTATCTAAAGAAAGAAATGCAGTTTCAGCACTAGAAAAAAAAGCAGACAACACAAGCAGCAGCACTAAAATAATCAAATAGACAGTCATGTATCCCTCCATTTTGATCGTATCGTGAAAATAGTACGCATGGGTAGTTAAGTTTGATAGATTTCCAAAATTGGATGATGGACATTTTTTAAGGACGCAACAATTACACGCGAATATTCTTTTTGATGTATATTTTTTGCTAATTCTGTAGCTAAAAGTGGGTTTAGTTCTGATTGATTAATTAGAATTGTGAAATCACGATTTTTCACTCCTTTTTTCCCTCCCTGTAAGTTTGTGGCTATTTTTGATATTACTTCGATAGTGCAATGTGTTGCTGGTCCCGCAATTTTTCTTACTAATTCAGAACGGTGAACATAATCATCATTTAATGGTTTGTTCAGAGCACTCAAACCTACTATATAAACAACATGAGTTGCGCTATTAGGAATTACTGGTTCATGAGAACCTGGTGTTTTAAATGATCGCATTTTGCTGCCATCAGACTCAAGAGCTATTAATTCAAATTGAGAATCTTTGGCAATCTTATCTATTGTCTCGACGGAAATTGGGCGCTGCCTTTTTTTAGGCGCAGTACCCGTTCGTGCAATGACAACCTGTGAATTAAATGTTCCTTTCGTCAGTATATTTAATAGATTTTCGTTGTTTTGCTCTATTACTTGCTGAGATGCAATTTCTTTTTTGGGAAGTGTGAATAATGTAGTGCCAGATAATAAGGCACTACGATTCGTTGCTATAGCCTCTTCTCCTAAACGATAGAGTAGAGAAGTTTTTCCACCTGCACCAACAATAGAGATAATTGGAGGGCTGTAGTCACCTAGATGTAATGCTTCCCAAAAAGTTGGTTGTATAATCATTGTCTAATAATCTCCTTTCTATTGGTATGATTGCAACATGTTCGATGTAACAGGCATTATTTTAATTGGTGGTCGATCCAGTCGTATGGGATCTGATAAAGCTCTATTGCCTGTAGAGGGATCGACGCTTTTGCAATATTGTGTAACTACTATTGCAAAAGTAGTTGATGAAATAGTAGTTGTTAATGCACCTAATCGGGCTATTCCAGAAATTCATTCAGATGTTCCTTTAGTTTTTGGGCAAGATCGATTAATAAATGAAGGGCCTCTAATTGGAATTGCGGCAGGCTTAGAATTAGCTAGAGCTTCAGTTGTAGTTGTTACTGCAGTAGATATGCCATTGATACGGTCAGAGTTATTAGAATTACTTATCAAAAGGGTAGACAATAATCATAAATGGGTAGTTCCAATTGCAGATGGACGTCCTCAACCATTATGTTCTGCCTTATTAACAAGCAGCCTTTCTACTATTAATACAAAAATTTTAGAAGGGGTGAGAGCGCCTATGGCCTTGTCGGGTGATTTGAATGCTTATATGTTGGAAGAAGATGAATGGAAAGAGGCCGATCCGAATGGTCAATCATTCAAAAATATTAATACACCTAAAGAATTTTCTTCTTTTCTAAATTTGTTCTAGAAGTATAAGAATACGATTATTATATGGATGTGAGTTAAGATAAGTTTCGTAGCTGCATTATATATTTGTGAGTGAGGCTAATGTGAATCAAGGTGATATCGAAGAAATTTTAATTGCATTGTTGGTGGTCACTGTAGGGTTACTTATTTCATGGCTTTTGGCAACTCAAGCTAAAAGGTTAATGCATTTAATCACAAAAGCTACTCAGACAGAAATTGATGATTTTCTTGCGGAAGCTATAAAAGGACCTTTAATTTTAGCGATCGCAATCTCAAGTATATATGCAGGTCTTAATATTTTGTCATATATGGAGCCTTATCTTAGAACTATTCAGAAAATTTGGTTTGCTTTCATATTATTTTTTGCAGTTATCGCTTTACGTCGTGTTGTTCTTGGCCTATTAGATTGGATATCTCAAAGTGGCGATGTATCAGGATTGCCAGGATTTGATCCCCGATCTATGCCGTTCTTAAAACGGATTATCAACGTAGTAATTATTACCGTAGGTGCTTTGCTTGTTTTAGATGTAATAGGAGTATCTATTAGTCCGTTGTTAGCTGGTTTGGGACTTGGTGGTTTAGCAGTTGCGCTTGCTTTGCAACCATTGTTGAGTAATATTTTTGCAAGTTCTTATGTCATTACCGATTCATCGATTGCGGTAGGAGATTTTGTAGAAGTTTCTGGGGGACCTTTGGGTGTAGTTGAAGATATAGGGTGGCGAGCTACTCGTATTCGTACTTTTGATAACAATATAGTCATGGTACCCAATGCTGCGGTGGCCGATTCGGTTATTACTAACTTTGACTCTGCTGATGCACGTGCTGATGCTCGAGTAGATTGTGGTATTGCTTACGAGGAAGATCTTGATCGAGTAGAGTTAATAGTGGTTGAAGAAATGAATAAACTCTTAGATTACGATTATGTTGATAGTGCGAGGAAACCCTTTTTTCGGTATTCAGAATTTGGTGACTCGAATGTTAATTTTTTTGTGAAAATGAGGGCTGTCACATGGGCTGATTCTTTTACTTTAAAGCATGAAATGATGAAACATATTCATCGGCGTTTGACTACTGAAGGAATAGTTATAAATTATCCTGCACGAAGACTTATGCTTGCGAAAGAGGACGTTGACGGCCTCGATAGACTGTTATCCAAATAAATTGTCTCTGATTAGTATTTAGATGGCTAAGGGTATAGTGGTGTGCGATTCANNCCAGAATTCTCTTCCAANCCAAACATTATGTTTAGATTCTGCATTGCNGATCCACTTTGTCCTTTCATCAGGTTNTCGATAGAAGAAATGACTACTATTCGATTCATACTCTCAGAAACAAAGACGCTAATATCACAATAATTTGAACCCAGTACATTTTTAAGTGTAGGTGCTGTGTCTAGAATTCTGACAAATGTATGTTCTCCATAAAAATCACGGTACAAGTTAAGTATATTTTCNCGATCGATACTCTTAGTTAAACGCATATGCATGGTACTCAATATTCCTCGNGTNGTACCCAAAAGATGTGGAANGAAATCGATTGAGGCGCCTTCAGCATTTCCTAAACGGCCTAGTGTAAATTCTGACTCAATGACATGTTGATGGTTGAGAAGTCTGTAGGGTATGACATTGTCATTTAGATGACTTAAGTGCTGCAGTGGAGCCGGCTTTTTACCTGCCCCAGATGATCCCGTTAGGCCATCAACAGTAACTATCCCATCTTCAACGATACCTTCGTTAAAGACGGGTGCAAGACCTAAAATAATTCCTATTGCAAAACATCCNGGGTTTCCCACGATTTCTGCCTGTGAAATATTTGTTTGATTAAGTTCCGAAACACCGTATGCTGCACGACCTAGTAATTGTTCTGCCTTGTGATTATTTTCTTTTATACTCGGATGACGTTTTGCATATTTTGCATAGTCGTTAGTATCTCTAAAACGGAAATCTCCAGAATAGTCAATAAATTTTCTGCCCGAACTTACTAAATTAGATGCATATTGCTGTGAAACTCCGTCAGGTGTGGAGAAAACTACTGCATCACAATCAGAGCCAATTAAATCTTTGGATGGACTATTAATTACTAATTCTGTTCTTCCTGCAAGGTGAGGATAAACGGAATCTATTCGGGTACCAGCTTCATCACGTGCCACTATCGATGAAACTTCAAAATTAGGATGACTTAAAAGTAATTCCAAGATACCCAAACCACCATAACCAGTTGCACCTACAATTTGTATACGATTCATCATTAGGCTCTTTCTTTATAAAAGTATAGGCTAATAAGGATAGATGGATAAAGTACATGATGATAGGTAGAAGATATGAATTCTGATGAAACACAATGCTGGATTCATTTTTTGTATTTGACAGATCAAGAGTTAATGGAACTGTGCATATTTGATAGATTTCGTGCGAATGGACCTGGTGGTCAAAAGAAAAATAAGACAGATTCTGCTGTTAGAATTAGACATATTTCCTCAGGACTTGTTGGCCTTTCCACTGAATCACGTTCCCAGCATGTTAATCGGATTTATGCTCTGCGTCGGTTACGATTAAAAATTGCTTTAACGTTACGAAATACTGACCAAGATGATCGAGGTGATTTAGAAGAATTCGTACAACAAACGAAAAAAAGGCCATTTAAACTTAATATCCGTGACCCTCGCTATCCTATAATTGTGGCTTCTTTATTTGATGAATTAAGTGTTAATGATTGGAAGATTTCAATAACTGCAAAAAAAATTGGTATTACTTCCTCGGCATTAAATAAATTTCTTCGAAGTAATCCTGAAGTATGGCGAACATTGAGCTCATTATTGTGACATACTCAAAGTAAATTGTTTGGTAATATTTACCTAATTAGATTATCTCACCTACTCAAAAAGCGGGTATCTGTGTAAATGAATATGGAACCATCTTCACCTCCTGGTGTTTATGAAATTCGTCTTGCTAGACCGATTCAACGTTTTCTTAACACAGAAAGCGCAAGCGGATTCATTCTTCTTGTTATGGCAATACTTGCCCTAACCATCGCAAATTCTCCTTTTTCATCTTATTACGGTGATTTTTTACACCACCATATTGCGATCGATTTTGGATTTTACACTATTGATAGAGATTTACATTTCTGGATTAATGATGCGGCAATGGTTCTGTTTTTCTTTTTGGTTGGCATGGAAATTAAGAGGGAATTAGTTGTAGGTGAGTTGGCAAGTGTTAGTCGCATGGTAGTACCTGTAGCAGGAGCTATTGGCGGTATGGTATTACCGGCATTAATTTTTTTCTTAATTGTGGATGGNGCAGAAGCACGAGCTGGTTGGGCAATTCCAATGGCAACAGATATAGCCTTTGCCGTAGGTGTATTGATGTTGCTACGTTCACGAGTATCTACAGGACTATTAGTTTTACTTTTGGCCATTGCAATAGTTGATGACTTAGGAGCTATAGCCGTAATTGCCTTTTTTTATACGGCAACTATTAATGCGCAAGCTCTTGGGNTAGTTTTTTTGTTACTTGTATTGGCTTATTTTCTTAATCGTTTGGGTATTTGGTATATCCCAATTTATTTTCTAATTGGAGCTATCGCATGGGTCGCCATGCTTGAATCAGGAGTTCATACAACAATAGTGGGTGTATTGTTAGGATTGCTGACACCTTGGCGTAGTTGGAATCCNCCGGAATCTTTCCCTCAGATTGCTGATCCATTAATAGAACAACTGAAAATTGATTCACAAGATGAAGGTCCAATTTTGGAACGAGAAGAAAGAGTGCATACTCTTATTCAGGTTTCTGAGTTAGGACGTCAAACAGTATCACCACTTGATAGACTAGAGCACTCATTACAACGTCCAGTAGCTTTTGTCATAGTTCCCATCTTTGCTTTTGCCAACGCTGGTGTCTATTTATCAATGAGTACACTAGTCGATGTTTTTAGTTCAAGCTTAACTTGGGGAGTCACTTTAGGTTTGTTATTGGGTAAGCCTATCGGTGTTACATTGGGAGTATGGNTTGCTGTTAGAGCAGGAGCNCGATTGCCTTTAGGTGTTAATTGGTCGCAGGTTATNGGTATAGNATTTCTTAGCGGTATTGGTTTTACAGTTTCCTTGTTTGTTACTGAATTATCCTTTGAAGCTAATGAACTATTAACTAGTGCAAAAGTAGGGATTTTGGTGGCATCTTTGTTGTCTGGAATTATTGGATATATGCTTTTGCGTGTAGTGACAAATACTACGAATGATTAGTCTGTCTTGATTTTTTCCAAGTTGAATAAAAGCTTCGAATTGCTACATATAAAACCACAATNCCAAATACACGACTAAGGGTTTCACTATCTAGTAAACCAGCGATATATCCTCCTATGATCGCCAATACAATTGCAGGCGGTGTTACCCAGATCACAATNTTTTTATCAATATATCCACTTCGTAAATTTACAGCAGTACCAGATAAAGCGGTTGAAATGATGACAATAAGAGATACACCTTGTGCAATATGTTGGTCTTGTCCAAGAATTAAGACCAGCGCAGGTACAAAAATTGCTCCTCCTCCAATTCCTAAGAGTCCTCCAAAAGCGCCACCTATTAATCCAATGAGCAAGGCACTGACAGTTTGCATGTTGCTCGAAAGTGTTTGACCATCAAATGACAAGTCGATAATTGAGTTGCCAAAGATCAGTCTTACCCCAACGACAAATAGAAAAATTGCAAAAATTATTCTTAAATTTTTCTCAGGCATTGAATGCATTGTTCTAGCACCAATTTGTGCTCCAACAACTGCACCAATACTAAGCGCAATGGCTAAATCCCATCTGATTTGATCACGCATTAAGTATTGTGTAGCNGCAGAAATGGCTACAAAAATTACTATTACCAGAGACGTTGCATGTGCTCTGTGTTGTCTCATCTGTACAAAGCCAGTAAGTAGAGGAACCATTACAGTCCCTCCTCCAATACCAGTCATGCCTGATACAAATCCTCCGATGACACCTGTAATGCTAGCTTTAATTTTCAACAGATTTCTCTCATTTCAAATTAGATAATATTTCTGAAAATATTACTTAGATTCATTAAGTGATTTTAACAGGACATTTCTTTGTAATTTGCCATTTTTTGTGCGAGGTAATGTCTTAAAAAATTTATATTGATGTGGTTGTTTGTATTCAGCTAAATGTTCAGTTGCAAAAGTTTGCATGTGTTCATCATTGATAACGTGATTTTCAATAGGCACTATACATGCTGTAACTAAAGTTTTACTTTCATCAATTTGATATCCAACTACTGCTGCCTCTGATACTGCGGGATGAGATTCGAGGATAGCTTCAATTTCTACTGGTGACAGTCTAAAACCAAAAGATTTTATTACATCGTCTGCACGTCCTTGAAACCATATATAACCATCATCATCCATAGCAGCGCGATCACCTCCAATGAACCAATCTCCGCGGAAAACAGTAGATTCTTCTTCAGGTCTATTCCAATACCCCAACATTAAACCTGGATCAGAGCGATGCGATGCCAAAAGCCCTGTTTCATTGGGTGGTAAAGGTTCAGTAGAATCACTATCTTCAGGAAGTATGACAACATTTCTTCCTGGTTGAGGTTTGCCAGGCGAACCTATGCGAGTTTTGATCGTGGGGCTAGATGAAATATATGTACTTAATTCTGTCATCCCTAATGCTTCATGAATTTTCGTATTAGTACGAGATTCCCATTCTTCATATAGGGCGGGTGTAAGTGGTTCTCCTCCACACAATACATGTCGTAGCGAGGAAAGATCATATTTTTCGATTTCTGAATATTTTAATATTTGCCTAAAAATAGTAGGAACTGCACTAAAAACATTAATTCTTAACGTTTCAATGATCTCAGGCCATTCTGATGGTTGGGTAGGCGTTTCTTGTAATGTTGCATGGGCACCAACAGCCCACGCATCTAATAACCCTACTCCCAAGGTGTAGGACCAGTTCAAAGTTCCTGCATGCATTGTGATGTCTTGTTTTTGAAAATCTTGCCATCCTTTTTGCATAAATGCCCTACCCAGTACTGTTCTTTGAGCATGTAGGACTCCTTTAGGTTTTGCTGTGGTTCCTGAAGTATAGATTAGAAAACCTGGATCTTCGGATTTTGTCAGAGGCAATTCTTCATTGCCATTCATATCAAACAGATTGTGACCTTCGATGGTTATTCCATTGAAATTGGCTGATTGCTCATTTGATGATTGCACAATACACGAGGCTCCTGAATCTTCTAATAGGAAAGAAGCTTCGTCATTAGTTAACTGTGGAGATGCTGGAATAGGTATTAAACCAGCAATATTTGCCCCAAAAAAAGCAAAGGCATACTCTGGCGAATGCGGTAGTCGTATAAGTACCCTGTCTCCTTTTTTTAGTCCTAGGCTAAGGTAGCCTTGACCAATAGATTGAACTAAGTTCCAAATTTCCCGATAAGTCCAAGTGTCATTATTTTTGCTTTTTCTGGCAAAGGTAAAGGCAGGCTCATTAGCAGTTGAATCATCAAATGCCCATTGCTCCAAACAGTAACGTGTTATATTGAGGTCCATTTTTTCCATCTAGGTAGTGTAACTATGTTTGCATATTATGCTACGGTACCGANTCAATTATTGCGGACATTGATCCTTTAGAACTAGTAATCCGATGATCTGCACCATAATTATGTACCTGTAATTGATGTTCTTCGCAAATAGAACGCGATGCAGTTTCAATTATCACTTGACCTTGTGTATCGACTATTCGAGCTAAAGTCCAAGCTTTTTCTTCGCCATATCCAAATATAAAGCCTAACATTTCAATCACATAATGATAACTGTGNTCATTGTCGTCTAGTAATATCAAATGAAAGACTGATTCCAAAGAAGAAGAATCTTGCAATTCAGATTGTTGTTCTCTAAATGTTGATTCAAATGCTGTATTTTTTATTTTCATACCTGAATTAATAATACTAAGAGGAATTGTTCGTCACAAAAAATGATATAACTTAATTACTGCAATAAAAAATAGGGTTAATTTTGGAGGACTGATCAGGAAGATGGATTATATAGCAGTTTTACTGACCGGAGGAGAAGCAACTCGTCTTCGCCCGTTGAGTGTAGAATTTTCTAAAGGGTTAATTCCATTCTTAAATAGACCGATGCTTTTTTATGCATTAGATCGTTTATGTGAAATTGGAATAAAAAATGTTGTTGTTGTTGTTCGTTCACCTGAAGAAGTTATAGAGATAGAAGCTTTAGATATTTCTGATTTTCCAATCACATTGAATGCTGTAATACAACCTGTACCTAGTGGTCCAGCTGACGCAGTTGCTCAGATTCCGAATGAAGTTATAAGAGGAAAACATGTCGTTGTAGTTGCTACTGACTCTCTTTTACTAGGTGGAGATCTGTCAGTTGATATTGAATGTTGGAAGGAAAGTGGAGCACAAGCTTGGTTGCCTCTTGCCTATACAGATCGCCCTAAAGATATGGGGATAGCGCAATTAGAGGGTCAGAATATTGTGTCATTTGTTGAGAAACCCCGGGAGCCACTTTCGAATCTTGCATGTGTAGGATGGTGGNTGTTAGGCCCTGACGCTGTGGACCGCATACTTGATGAACCAATTTCTAATGTGAAAGGTGAACTAGAAATATCAGGGACACTTTCAGCAATGATTCAAGAGGGTAAACATATTGGGGGAAGAGAATTTGATGGAAAATGGTTGGATACAGGGAGTATAAAGTCATTGCTTTTTGCTCAATCACAAATACTGGATCATTTGGGANATAAAAACCTCATATCACCCGATGCTGAAATTTATAGATGTCAAATCGGTAAAAATGTTGTTGTTGGTGAAGATTGTGTTCTAAATGGTGCAATTTTAGAGAATGTTCTTGTTTCGCCAGGCGCTAAAATAAACAATGTCAGATATGATGGAGCTGTTATTACTCCGAGTGGCAAAATTGGAAGACCGCTATAAAACAATCTAGATTAGTTCTGAGGTGATCAGTGTTAGAAGATCCTGGGCGGTATCATTGGAAATGGATAACAGTAGGAGTTTTCTTATTAATTGTCTATGCTATTGAACGGACTATTCGTGTTGGAAGTTTATTTTAAAGAATTGAGGAGATAATGAGTGAACAATTTCCAGTTGAAGCTGGACATATAATGCTTTTTGCNAGATCGATAGGTGATAAAAATCAGATTTATTATGATTCAGATTATGCATCAACTACAGAGGCACAGGGAGTAATTGCGCCTCCAACTTTTGTTGCAGCCAGTTCGCAATTTGATGAAGGATATTCTTTACGACCAAAAATTGGTGAGCCCTGGTTTGGATCAGGTAAAGCAGCTACTGGTGTTGAAAAACAGGAAGGTGGTAGCGGTGGGCTTCATGCTGAACAGCATTATGAATATCATCGACATCTCCGGCCTGGAGATATTTTACGCTCTGTTGTTAAAGAANGAGAGAAATGGGAACGAGAAAGTAAGCGTGCTGGGAAATTGAAATTTTCTGAAACAATAACAGAATATTATGATCAAAATGATGAGTTAGTAATTACTGCTCGATCAGTGGGCGTGGTCACCGAACGACCAATTGATCAATAGTGAGGATAAAATATGGTACTCAAAGCAAGTGATATAAGTGAAGGGCAAGAATTTTCAGAGGTAGTAGCTGAGAATTTAACTAGGACACAAATTGTGCAGTATGCTGGCAGTTCAGGGGATTATAATCCTATTCATACTGACGAAGTTTATACGAAGGAAGTTGCTGGATATCCTTCAGTATTTGCACACGGAATGCTTTCAATGGGCGCTACCGGTGTAGCGATTACCAACTTGGTTGGTGATGGTCGATTGACTAAGTATGGTGTTCGTTTTGTCAATCAAGTATGGCCTGGTGATACTTTAANTACTACTTTATCAGTAGAATCAATAAGTGAAGATGCTGGAGAATTTTTTGTAGATTTAGTAGTTAGTACATCTAACCAGGACGGACGAGAAGTCGTTAGAGGCTCCGCCACTGCAAAGATAGATCCATAGTTTTGGCTTAGAGAGATCCAGAGATGGTTAAAGCTCTTGATGGTATAAAAATTCTTGATTTGTCCAGTGGCTCAGTTGCAGGTATTGCTACGATGATTCTTGCTGATTTTGGTGCTGATGTCATAAAAATTGAACGCCCTGGCGGAGATCCGTTTCGTTTTTTACCTAATTCACCTATGTGGCTTCGTGGTAAAAGAAGTGTAGAACTAGATCTTAAAAGAAAAGTTGAACAGTCACGTTTGCATTTTTTAGCTCAGAGTGTAGATGTAGTTGTTTCTAATATTAGGCAAGACAGTGCTGTTGGATTAGGTGCTGATTATGATGTATTGTCTGCCAAAAATAGTGGTTTAGTATATGTCCATCTGACAGGATTTGGTAAACATGGACGTTATTCTTCGTATCCTGGATATGAAGATGTTGTTGCTGCGAAAACCGGGAGGATGCAATCATTCGCTGGAACAGTTTCACGTGAAGGACCGCAATTTTCTGCTGTGCAAGTTGCATCTCATGCGGCATCTCAAGCAATAGTCTCTGGCGTTTTAGCGGCCCTCATTGTACGTAATCGTACAGGAATGGGGCAATATGTGCAGACGAGTATGCTGAGAAGCATGCTCGTATATGAACAAGGTGATCTGATTCGGCGACAGCTTGCTGAAATAGATAGTGAGCTATATGGCACAGATCCAAGATTATTAACTGATAGAAACGCAAATCTTCAATATCAACCAGTCAAAACTAAAGATGGTTGGATGCAGCTAGCTAATTTGTTACGAGGTCAATTTGATAGTTTTATTGCTGCCATTGGATTACATGACATTTTTGTTGATGAACGCACCCAAGGCGGTTTAGGTGAGTGGGAATTGGAGGTAGTTGAAGAAGTTCGTGATCGTATTATATTGCGAATGCTTGAAAAAACTACTGAAGAATGGATTTCACTTTTTTCAGAATTAGGTAATATTGCTGCACATCCTTTTCAAACAACACAAGAAGCAATGGATGATCCTGATTTAAGAGATAATGGTCATGTTGTTGAAGTTATCGACCCACGATTGGGGATTCTGACTAAGGATGATATTACGCTTCTTGATTCTATGCTGGGTCAAGTTCAAGCTGATCCTGATCCGGATTCTGGTCGCTCAGAGCAACTAGGTTTGTTAGCTAAGTTAGACGTTACACCAGGGGAAGTCGGAAGTGCTGCTCCTTCAGTAGGGGAGCATACTTTTGAGGTTTTATCTGAAAATATTGACGTTCAAGATAGAGAATCAACTATCTATAATGATGATACGGCACCTCCTTTACAAGGGGTCACAGTACTTGAGTTCGCCTCTATTATTGCTGCTCCATTAGGTGCTTCGCAGTTAGCTGATTTAGGTGCACGTGTTATCAAAGTAGAACCAGTTGGTGGAGATCCNTACAGACAACTTGGTGGTGGTGTTGGTGCGATGCGCGTTAATGGAAGTAAACAAAGTATAGTTATAAACCTAAAAACTAATGAAGGGAGAAAAATTTTAGATCAATTAATTGGAATGACAGATTTGATTATTTCTAATTTTCGACCTGGTGTAGATGAGCGTTTAGGTTTTGATTTTGCCCATGCACAATCTATCAATCCTGATATTATTTATTTAGCGATGAATGGATATGGTCAAAACGGTCCGGGTGCGCATCGACCATCTGCACATCCAGTACCAGGAGCAGGTGTTGGTGGTGCTTTTTTTCAGGCTGGCGCAGGCTTTCCTCCTCAAGAATCAGCAGAATCTCTAGAAGTTATTCGTGAGATTGGGCGTCGTTTATTTCGTGGTAATGAAGTAAACCCTGACCCTAATACTTCAATGGTGATTATGAGCTCAGCTTTATTAGCTTTGTATGCACGGTTACAAGGAAAAGGTGGCCAAAGAATTTTTATTGATATGTTGGGTGCTAATGCATATGCAAATGCTGATGACTTTATCAGGTATAGAGGTAAACCAGACCGAAAAATACCTGATAATCAACTTCTTGGAACTGGTCCGATAAATAGACTCTATAAATGTGCTGGAGATACTTGGGTCTATCTTGGTATACATCTGGAAAAAGAATGGCATCAGTTCTGTAATAAAATTCAGAGTCCTGAATTAGCAGAAGATGGTCGATTTTCCTCTCGTATTGGTAGAGATGAAAATGCAGAAGAATTATCTATTTTACTTACCGATTTGTTTGTTACTGAAACAGCTGATTATTGGGAGAATGAAATTTCATCATTAGGTATAGGATGTGTTCGTGCAGATGAAAAGCTACCAGGTGAATTTTGGCAGTCTGATGATCATGTGCAGGAAAACAATATAATTACGGAAATTGATCATTTCACTTGGGGGTCTCTCTTACGGCATGGAACTCTTTGGGAGATGAGTCGTTCAGAACTTAGTTTAGGACCAGCACCGGTAATGGGAGAACATACCTTCAGTATTTTGTCAGAACTTAATTATAATAGTGATGTAATTGCGCAATTGAGTGAAGAAGGTATTGTAACTACTGCCTGATTGAAGATTTAAATTAATATTCCATTTATCCATGTGCTGAGTTCGGTCAGACTTTCTGCACTGATTTGATGTTGCATTTGGTACTCATAATATTTTGGTTTTAAACCTATTTTTTCTAATTGATCGCGGGCATTTCTTCCACGATCTATTGTGACAATTTCATCTAAAACTCCATGTTGGATAAAGATAGAAAGTCTTTCGTGATGTTCGTTTATAGTGCTGGTACTAATAGCTGTTTCTTCAGGTAGAGAAGTACTTAATGCAGCTACACCCTGAAATCTCTCTGGTGTACTTAATCCTAACTCATATGCCAATCCACCGCCTTGACTAAATCCTAAAACTATTGTTCGTTTTGGATCGACATTGTATTGATTTGTCGCATCTGTGA
Source organism: Chloroflexota bacterium (assembly GCA_002707835.1). Taxonomy (GTDB): domain Bacteria; phylum Chloroflexota; class Dehalococcoidia; order UBA2979; family UBA2979; genus UBA6955. The sequence goes on along the minus strand of PANZ01000014.1, from coordinate 18,632 downwards.
TGAACTCTGAGAGAAGCTTTGTCACACGTGTAAATTCTTCAGAGGTCCTTCTATTTCCATCTTCAGTATTGAACCAAGTGTAACTTGGTAGTCCTTGTTGAATCTGAAATTCTGCTTCAGGGCAAATTAAGAGGATTTGTCCTGAAGCTAGATAAGGTGCAAGTCCAAGTAAATCTTGTGAATTTGCTCCATGACCATGTAAGGCAAAGACTGTGGGAAGAAGACCTTTCTCATGTTGTGAACTTTTTGGGGGACTCCAAACAGTATGCGTGAGGTTCATTTTATCGATCCCATCGTGATCGACGACCTTCCATATCAGAATGGACATCGATAAGTACTGTTTTATCTTTATTATTTAATTCCTGTGCTTTTTCCAAAGCATCTCTGAGTTCTTGAATCGATCCTACTTTAATTCCGACAGCTCCCATACCTTCAGCAATTTTTGCATAATCTCCATACATATGCGAGACACCATATTTGAGTCGTGCAGTTGGGAAACCGCCAGGATATGTGGACATTCCTCCATTGTTTAATAATACTGTTGTGATTGCAATTTTTGATCTTGCAGATGTTTCTATATCGGTACCAGACATCCCAAAAGCACCATCTCCCATCAAATTTAAACAAAATTTATCGGGATTTGCCAATTTTGCACCGATCATTAAAGGAATCCCAAATCCAAGATGAGTCGTTTTCCCCCACCCTACATAACTGTGAGGAGTAGTTGCTGTAAAAAAGGGAACAATAGAATCTCTAGGGGCTCCAGCATCATGCGTTACGATACTATTTTCCTTGTCGATGCATTCATTAATTTCGTGTATTACTCGATATGTATTTATAGGTTCTGCATCAGACTGAAGTAAAGGTGACCATTCTTTACGCCATGCATTTTGGATGTGCTGGATCTGCTCTATTGTGTCATTATAATCCTTCTTTTCATTTCCGATTAGAATTTTTAGTTCTTCAATTAATGCAGAAATAGTTAGTTTAGTGTCACCTAATAGTCCGATATCGACAGACTCATCCTTGTTAATGTCGTCAACACTGTTTGTATTTTGTATTAGAAAAATGTCAGGTTTGATTGATTGCCCATAAGGCGTGCGAGTTAAGCTCGATCCCAGCGCAATAATTAAGTCACAGTGTTCTAACCAAAGGTTCGCAGCTCCTGTTGTAGTGCCCCCACCGGCACCCAAAGACAAGGGATGTCTTTCATCGAAAGCAGATTTTCCTGGCATAGTACAGAAAACTGGGATACCTGTTAGTTCTGCCAATTCTTTAAGTTCTTCAGTTGCTTTTGAAAAAAGTACACCTGCTCCAGCCCAAATAAGCGGTTTTTTTGATTCGAGTAGTGCTTTTGCTGCACTTTGAATAGCTGTCGATTCAGGTAATTGATGCATCATTGAAGGTACATTGTAGCCACTGATTTCGTTTGGAGTTTCTGCAGCAACTACATCACTTGTTAGTTCGACGACAACTGGGGCAGGTCTTCCATTACGAAGTGAGCTAAATGCCCTTCTCATAACAGTATTAATTTGGTCTGGCTTGTAGATCGCCTCAACACTTTTCGCTATCCCAACATAGCTTTTCGTAACATTATAATTAGGCGTCACTGCAAGCTGTGAGAGACTGTTCCCTCCAGGGAGAACGAGGATTGGAATATTATCGGCATTTGCTTGTGCTATTCCCGCAAGTGCATTTTCAGCTCCTGCTTGTGATTGAACTGCCACAGTGCCAAAACGTTCTCGATCGCTAGTTCTGCTAAAACCATCCGCAGCCATAACTGCTCCACGTTCATGTCTGAACGCTATTGGACGGATACCTTCTTTTGCTACAGCTTCGATAAGAGGATTTGAAGGGAAGCAAGAGATCCACTCAATACCTTCACGTTTGAGAATTTTTGCTATAAGTTCATTACCATTCATAGGTTTCCTCATTAATTATTAATATTAGGTTTCTACCTCAAACTATACGATCATGATCTAATTTGCATTATTCAAGAGCTAATTTCGCAATGAATTCAAGTGCTCGTGCTTCAATCGGTGGGTTTACTATGCCACCACGTACATCTCTAAAATGTCTCTCTAAAGGTAGAGATTTGTATAGGGCTTCTCCGCCTGCCACTCGCATACATATATCAACAATTTCGATAGCTGTATTGGTTGTAAGTAGTTTCGCAGCATAAATATGCGATTGTAAATTTTCACGTTCGCTGGGATAGTCATCCCAGTCCTGAGCAGAGTTTAGTAAGGTATTTCGAGCGACAATAAGTTTTGTATCGATACGTCCGATCTGTTCACGAATATACGGGATGTCCTTTAAGAAAGATTTTCCACCTGGGTTTCGATTTCGGACATACTCAATGATGTAATCTCTACTTGATTCAGCAATTCCAAGGTTGGCAGCGCCAATCAATAAAGGTAGCCAAGCACCGCCTGATGACATAGCTGTCGTATTTTCTGCCAATGATCTTTGTGAAATAAAATCATCTTTTTTAACTATAACGTTTTCAAAAACTACGTCATGAGATCCTGTGGATCGCATGCCAATACTGTCCCACGTCGGGTCTATTTTTACACCAGATCTATTTTTATCAACGATTACACGAGCAACATCATCTGAACCATCATCTACAGTGCAATAAGTGATGAAATACGTTAGTACTGGTGCAAGTGTGGAAAAAATTTTCCTGCCATTTAATTCCCATACACCTTCATCTTTTGGTACGAGTGAGGTTTCTGGTTGTCCTCCGGTTCGTGGTGACCCCATCATAGGTTCAGCGGCTAAACTATTGATGAGAGATCCGNGCTGTACAACATCAGAAAAAACTTTTTTTCTTAATTCNTTTGGCCAGCTTTTATTGTATGTTTCAGTTCCTGTGGTAACTAAATGCATACCAATACCTAACGCGGTAGAACCATCTCCTTTTGCTAGTGCCAATTGTGCTAATACAATGTCTGTCAATGTATGTCCACCTCCACCTTCTTCGGTGGGGATTGCTGCGGATGTATATCCTGTATTTTCGAGCATTACATAATTATCGAATGGAAATGTCCCATTACGATCATGTTCTGCAGCAGTTTTTTCAAATTCTTTTGCTAGATTATTAGCTGTATTAAGAAGTTGTGCCTGTCGATCATTTTTTGGAAACATATCTATCCTTAGAGATGAGCATTGTAGTGACTCAGCATAATTGGCATAATACGCAGTGAGCAATATGATTTTTAAAAATTTGAACAGAGGCACTATGCTACATTCTCAAACTAAGGCTTATTTAGAACAAATGGCAGCAGCTAATCTTCCTCCCTATTGGGAAATTGGACCGGTTGAAGCTAGGCAAAGAGGTATTGATTTAGCCCAAACTGTGCCAAAAGGCCCTGAGGTATCTGAAGTAAGAGATCATGTTATTTCAGGGCCTAATGGTGATATCCCTGTACGTGTTTTTTATCCGTCTACTGATAATAGATCATCAGTTTTGGTNTGGTTCCACGGAGGNGGTTGGGTATTGGGTTCAGTTGAACAATCTGATCCAACTTGTCGGCGTTTAGCTCTACACTCGGGCGTAGTAGTTATTTCTGTTGATTATCGATTAGCTCCTGAATATTTAGCACCTGCAGCATTTGATGATTGTTATTTCGTGACAGAATGGATTGAAGCAAATTCTTCGNAATTAGGGATCAATCTCAACAAGCTTGCAGTTGGNGGAGATAGCGCAGGAGGCAATCTTGCTGCATGTGTTGCAATGTACGCTCGTGATAACAATGGTCCNAAAATAGATCATCAACTGTTNGTGTATCCTGTTACTGATTCAGACATGAAGACAGCTAGTTATGAAGAAAATGCAGAAGGTTATGGGCTTTCTCGTCAATCTATGGAATGGTTTTGGGATTGCTATGNCCCTAATGATGGTATTTTTTCTCGAACCGANATTCGTGTTTCACCTGCACATGCATCCAATTTTTCTGACTTACCNCCTGCACAGGTAATTACTGCAGAATACGATCCATTACGTGATGAGGGAGAGGAATATGGTAATTTACTTAAGTCTGCAGGTGTTAATGTCGATATGTACAGATTAGATGGTCATCTTCATGGATTTTTTAGCAATGCACATATATTTGATGCTACCGAGCAGGTAATAATTAATGCGTGTAATATTTTGAAAAGATCTTTTAATACAGGATAAAACTGATGGGAGATATTTGTGGTTGAAATTATTGCATTTTTCTTTGGAATTCTAATTCTTGGTGTGGGATTTAAATTTGCTGCTTTTGCTTTTTCAGGTGGTGAACGATCTGGGTTGCATCGATTGGCACCTGAAGTAAAAGTTATTAATGATGAAGAATTACTTCAACTCGCAGAGCTTGAGCTAAATCAAGAAATCAAAAATAAAGCCATTAAGCAACATAAATTCAATCAAATGGCAAACTACGTTTTATCTATTGCATCATTGTTTGCATTGCTTGCTTTGATAGTTGGTGCATTTTTAGCGTAGTGGTATTAGGAGTATTATGAGCGACACAGTTTTATATGAGCGCGAAGGTAAAATCGCAACAATTACCTATAACAGACCAGAGTCGCTCAATGCCATTAACGGACAACTTCGCGAAGACCTTAANAAAGCTTGGGAAACATTTCGTAACGATGATGAAGCGTGGATTGCGATTGTCACAGGATCTGGTCGCGCCTTCAGTGTAGGTGCCGATATAAAAAGTTTTGGAGAAAACCAATCAAAGACTGGAACATTTTGGGAAACACCTAGCTTAACTTCTTTAGAAAGTGGAATGGAGATTTGGAAACCAGTTATAGCTGCTGTTAATGGATATTGTCTTGGTTTTGCATTAACTCTTGTNTCTGCTTGTGATTTTGTTATTGCTAGTGAACATGCTCAATTTGGGTTTCCTGAGGTGCGATTAGGGATTCCCACTATTCAGGGTGCTGTAAGAATGCCAGATCGTATTGGCTGGCAGAACGCTATGGAATTATTACTAATTGGTGAACGTGTGGACGCAGAACGNGCAAANCAAATGGGTTTGGTATGGAAAGTCGTTCCTCATGAACAGTTGATGGATGAGGCTAANCAACTNGCTGAAAGATTATTACTTTCAGCACCTCTGGCAGTAAGGGCGACAAAAGAAGTTGCTCGTCGAGGGCAGCAGTTACCATTTTCTGATGCAATACGTTTTGGTGAAACTATGCGAAAAGTGAGCCGTGAGACTGAAGATGCAAAGATTGGACCTGAAGCTTATCGCAATAAGACAGCGCCTGAGTGGACAGGCAAGGAATAAGCAAAATATAGCGAGCGACATATGTCTAGTGAACTAANTACTGATAAATCATTACCACTCGAAGGCATTACCGTATGTGATTTTACTTGGATAGTGGCTGGGCCTCAGGCTACAAGGATATTAGCTGATTTAGGCGCTGATGTTATCAAAGTTGAAAACGAATCTTATATAGACTCTATGCGTTGGGGACAGCAAGTTGATCCCGAAAACCCCTCATTCAATGGAAGTGGNTTTCACAATAATTTTAATCGAAATAAAAGAGGTATCACTGCGAATTTACACCACCCTCTTGGAAGAGAAGTGGTTGAAAAACTCATTAAAAAATCTGACATCGTGATAGAAAATTATAGCGCAGGTGCTTTTGATCGAATGGGATTTAGTTGGGATCGGATTCAAGAGTTAAATCCTACTGCTATATATATATCATTATCAGGATTTGGTCATACAGGACGAGATAGATCATATATCACATGGGGGCCAACTGCAGCAGCAGTAAGTGGTTGTACGCAGATGTCAGGATTTCCAGATAAGGAACCAGCTGGATGGGGGTATTCATACCTTGATCACACAGCTGGATATTATGGCGCTATAGCTGCATTGATGGCTTTACATCATAGAAAAAATACTGGTGAATCACAGTACGTAGACATATCTCAAATAGAAACCGGGATGGTCCTCACGGGTGTTCCTTTACTAGACTATCAAGTCAATTCTCGAAGCTACCAACGTATTGGCAATAGATCACGTTATCCTGCAGTTGCACCACATAATACTTACCGTTGNAAGCAAGANAATAAAGGGCGAGATAGCTGGATAGCNATTGTGGTTGAAGAAACACTTCAATGGAATGCACTTTGTGATTTGATTGGTGATNCNCGTTTAANANATGATCCACGATTTAAAGATAATGAGAGCCGTAAAAAAAACGAAGATGTATTAGATGAAATACTCAATGAATTTACTGTTGAAAATGAAGCTCAATCTCTAATGTATCGATTACAAAGNATTGGAGTACCTGCTGGTCTGTGCCAACGAACTGATGACAAGATGGGAAGCGATGAACAATTGTTGTTCCGTGAGTTTTATCCATCTGCACCACATGATCATTTGGGTGAACACAGATACGAGGGATATCCTGCCAAATTTTCTGATGCTCGGTGGAAAATGGAACGTGGTGCGCCTTTACTTGGGCAAGATACATTTGATGTTCTAACAAATCTCTTGGGATATTCACCTGAAGAAGTGGCAAATATGATAGCGGAGCTGGCCGTATGACTGATCCTTTAATCGTAGGACCCCTTGAAGGATTGAAAGTCTTGGAAATTGGTGATCTTGCGGAAATAACAGGGAAACTCTTGGCTGATGCTGGTGCGCGTGTAATACGTATTGAACCTCTTGAAGGTGCCAAGAGTAGGCACCAAGGACCATATGTTGACGATGTTTTTGATGTTAATCATAGTTTACGATTTGCTGCTTCAAACACCTCGAAATTAAGCATTACTTTAAGCCTTAATGATCTGCGTAGTGAAGAGTTGCTGGTAAAACTTTTCCAAGATGTTGATGTAATTTTAGATGGAAGCTCTATTGGAACTCTGAACAATATTTCAATGAGTGCAGAGCGTGCTTTAAAATTAAAGCCTGAAATTATTTGGTGTTCAATTNCTCCTTTTGGACTGACTGGCCCATGGAAAGACTGGCATTCTTCTGATTTAGTGCAACTAGCCTTAGGTGGTCCGATGATGAGTACTGGCTATGACGATCATGATTTGCCACCAATAAGATCAGATGGCGAACATTCACTAGCAATAGCAGGTGAATATGCTGTAACGGCCTTACTTTCTGCTCTTTGGTTGCGCGATATGAATGATGGTAGAGCAGGACAAATCATTGATGTTTCTGTTCATGAAGCTGTAAGTGCTACTACTGAAGGTGCTTTTGCTAATTGGGAGTATATGCAAAAAATTGTTTTGCGCCAGACAGGTAGGCACGCTGCTCCTGTTCGGATGTCTCCTTGGCAGTATCCATGTAAAGACGGGGAGTATGTTTTGATGATGGGCGGTGGGATTCCTCGTGAGAAAAAAATCTTTGATGTACTACTCGAATGGATGGATGAATATAAGGCAGCAGGTGATTTACATGATCCCAGTTATGTAGAGGTGCTGTATACAGATCCAACAATGAATGTTGAAATTCGTAATCACGTCTCAGAAACTATTGGTCGATTTATTCAACTATTGCCTGCTGAAGATGTCTATAGGCGTGCACAAGATTTACATCTTCCATGGGGACTAGTTAGACGTCCAGAAGAAAATCTTGATGATCCACATTGGAAAGAGCGTGAATTTTGGTGGGAAGGTGAAGTCTCTGGTTATCAATCTACAGTGTTATATCCGGGAGCACCTTATAAGTTTGAAAAATCTCCTGTTTATTTACGAAGACGCCCTCCATTGTTAGGTGAGCATAATTATCAAATTTATGCTGAAGAATTAGGTTATAGTGAAGCAGAATTGATAGCATTCGCTAATTCAGGAATCGTATAGGGTCATGTACGATATGATTTTTCCTAAGGGGTAAAAAAATGGATGAACGATTAGATGGTCGGATTGCTTTTATTACCGGTGCTGGCTCTGGTTTAGGACGGGCAATGGCTATAAGGATGTCTGCTGAAGGTGCTGCAGTGATGTGTACTGATATGAATGGAAATGCTGCTGAAGACACATCTGCATTGATTTCTGAAAGTGGTGGTCAGGCTTCAGCTTTAGAATTAGACGTTACTAATGAACTTGATGTGGATAAAGCACTCAATAAAACGATTAGCGAATTTGGTGGATTGAATATATTAGTAAATAATGCAGGTATTGGGGGTAGAAATGGATGGGAACAGACTGTAGCAGTCAACCTAACAGGAGTGTATAACGGTCTATTATATGGTGCGCCAAAGCTTGCTGAATTAGGTGGTGGNGCGATAGTTAATATTGCATCTATAGCAGGACTAAATGCGTTACTCAGCTCAGGGATCACATTAAATGACGCTCCCGTACCTGGGCCGGAACGTAGTGCAGCATATGTAGCTTCGAAACATGGTGTTATTGGGTTGACTAAGCAGTTTGCAATTAACTTTGCTAAGGAAAATATAAGAGTCAATGCAATTTGTCCAGGTTATATTTATACCCCTATGACTCAAAACTTAACTGAAAAAGAAGAAGGTCGTGAATTTTTGGAAGCCCTACATCCAATGGGTCGACTAGGAGAAGATCGAGAAATTGCTGCTGCTGCTGCTTTCTTAGTGAGTGATGATGCATCATTTATTACGGGAGTTGCCTTGCCTGTAGACGGCGGGTATACAGCTCGATAATTTACTTTTATTTTTCATATTGGTGGTTTAGCTAATTTTTCCAACTGAACCACCAATATGTTTCTCAAGTCCAGCGTAATAGTTTAATAAATTCATCTTTATTGAGATTTTCATGGATACTCCACCATTTTGGCTACAAACAATTTAGTATGGTTTATTCAGCGGGCGATCTTCAAGATGTTTTGATCTTGGACATGTTTTATAACGTGGCCACAGGAATCACAAATATTTAGATGGTGTTTTTAGCAAAGCATGCATGTAATCAGATGATTGAAGCATTTAAATCGATTTGATGAATTTTGACCCCTTTATTCAATATCAGGTGTTCTTACTCATCGCAGTGCAGATAATTTTGTAGGCTCAATGCGTTGCACGTTGATTTTTGGACGATCCATTAGAGATTCAATTTTGGGTGCGATAATATTTTTCCAATGTTCACTTTGATAAACTGCTTCATATAATTTTTCACGTTCTTGTTCAGAATCAAATCTTCTAATCCAAACATAAACTGATTCATCATCTTCACCAGTAAAACTTCCTAAAATAACCATTCCTTTTGATTGTTGAAAAGGAATAATTTCATTTTCCATTAGTTGTACCCATTCGTTCTTTTTTCCAGGGAAAATAGAATATTGTCGAAGTTCAAAAAACATAGAGATCCTCACATATGCGTTTTATATTTTGCTTGTTTCACACTACCAAAAATTAGTAATTAGTCATTAATAAATATATTAGATCGATACCATTGAAGTTCTTCAATACTTTCTTGGATATCTGCCAATGCTTGATGTTTTTGTTTTTTCCTAAGATCTGTTTTCATATTTGGATACCAGCGCTTTGCTAATTCCTTGATTGTGCTCACATCAATATTTCTGTAATGAAAATGTTTTTCTAATATAGGCATTTCTATGAGAAGAAATCTTCTATCAAAGTGTATTGAATTACCGCAAAGAGGTGATGAAGCTGGTGGAGTCCATTGTTGGATGAACTCTAGAGTAAGTTTTTCAGCTTCAGAAATAGGTATTCCCAAATCTCGTACACGCTGTATTAGTCCTGATTGGCCGTGTGTTTTTTGATTCCAATCATCCATCAAGGATAATTCTTCTTCAGATCGCGATATTGCAAGGACAGGTCCTTCTGCCTGAACTTCCAAATCTTTATTTGTCACGATAGTTGCGATTTCTAAAATAACGTCACGACCTGGAGATAAGCCGGTCATTTCAAGATCGATCCATATTAGATTATTGATATCAGGTTTAACCATAAAGTTAGATTACGATGAACTGCTTTAGATTACTACGTTAATTTGTTGATTCTTTATCGGAAAACGTGTAGCTCTTAATGATGCAAAAAATATTTGGATCGCTAGGATTTTTTGGGTTTTTGTTTATTTTAACGTTAAATGCCTGTTCAGAACCATTGACTGTTGAAGTGGGAGACAAAGTCACAGTGCATTATCATGGCACTTTAGAAAGTGGCGATGTATTTGATTCGTCACGAGAACGAGATCCACTATCTTTTGTTGTTGGCGCAGGTTCAATGATTAAGGGCTTTGATGAAGCTGTCAAAGGATTACAAATAGGCGATGTTATTACAGTAAAACTTCCTCCAGAAGATGCATATGGCCAAAAAGATGCATCGTTAATTTTTGAAGTTTCATCTGAAGGCGCTCCTTCAGGATTGAAAATTGGAGATAGAGTTCAATTACAAGGTGGTATCGCTGCAACTGTTACATCGATAGCTGATTCAAAAATTCGGTTAGACGCTAATCATGAACTCGCAGGTGTCCCCTTGATTTTTGAGATTGAAATGGTATCGATCGAACGAAATTAGTATGAAATTTTGATGCTATATTGGGAGATCTTCTTCGAGAACACCTCTCGAAAGATAGACCGTCCGTACTGCAGATCGAATATCGTCTTCATTTTTGTATCGCTGATCTGGGATTTCTGCTAAAACTCTAGCAACTTCTCTATCTATCCCACCTTTGTCACGAGCCATATTATAGATACCTGACTTGGAAATAGGATAGTGGAAGCCTTTAAACGCAGATTCAAAATCTTGCTTTGTTGCATGTGGGTTAGCCATATTATTTCCTCCAAATCAGATCAAAATGATCCGAATCTCTATCAACATATTCTCTCTTAATTCTTCTTCAACAACTATATACTTTAGATTCGCATAATCTATCGATTGTATGAAAATTGTGATAGCAAATGTAAAGAATCTTATATAAATATTCAAAGGTTGCTTAAATTATTTACATCTAGGCTATTATCGCTTGGCATGCGATAATAGCGAGTATCAAGTTGGGAGATCACTATGCCAATATATGAATACATATGTGAAGAATGTCAGGCGAGATTTGAATTGTTACGTCCCTCCAGAGAGGCTTCCGCTGCACAACCTTGTCCAAATTGTGATACTGACTCAAAAAGAGTGATGTCTCAGCAATGGTCAGCATTTGTACATCGTGATGGAAGGCAACGTCAATTACCAGATGATGGTGGTTATTGGCATCTTGGTAAAAAGGTTACCAAACCAATCACTCGAAGTGCGTATGGGATAGAGCACCCTGAAATCAATAGAAAAGCTCCAGATACTCCATTAACTGTAGAAGAAATGGAAAGATATGAAGCCGTTAAAGAGGAACGTACTAATTATTCGCTTGAGGGAGGTCTCCCTATTCAAGACGACGATCTTACGGAAGCACGTTTTCTAAAGCGGATGCGTGTCCAAGGCTCTGCTCGACAAGAACAGGTAAAACGACGTGTACGTCGAAGTGCTGCTCAGCAAGAATATAAAAAACAAACAGGTGGAAATTAAACAAGATTTCTATTTCTGTCGGTAGCTAATGGGGTAAAAATGGAGTATAGGCGATTAGGTCGCTCAGGTTTAGAGATTTCTCTTGTTGGAATTGGTTGTAATAATTTTGGACGTAGATGTGATTTGGATCAGACTAAAGCTGTTGTAAATAAAGCTATTGATCTAGGGATTAACTTTTTTGATACAGCGGACATTTATGGTGAAGATGGTAATTCAGAAGAATTTTTAGGCAAGGCAATAGGTAAGAATCGTCACTCTACAGTTATTGCTACTAAATTTGCTGGCAATATGGGCTCTGGACCAATGGAAAGTGGTGCATCACGAAAACATATAATGGATGCTGTTGAGGCAAGTTTACGAAGATTAGATACTGATTATATTGACCTTTATCAAGTTCATTTTCCTGATCTTTTAACTCCTTTAGAAGAAACAATAAGCACATTGGATGATTTAGTTCGTGCTGGAAAAGTTCGCTACATTGGTCATTCTAATTTTGCTGGNTGGCAAATTGCTCATGCACATTGGATTGCAGAGCATCATCACTTAACTCCATTTATTTCNGCACAAAATCATTGGAGTTTGNTAGAACGAGAAGTTGAACGTGAAGTAATTCCATCAGCTAATGCTTTTGGATTAGGAGTTTTACCTTATTTCCCTCTTGCAAGTGGACTATTAACGGGTAAATACAAAAGAGATGAACCTGCTCCGAGTGGAACAAGGTTGGTATCCGGCCCTATGGCGGATAGGGTTCTGACAGATAATAATTTTGATATTGTTGAATCTCTAGAATCTTTTGCTCAAGAAAGTGGACATAGTATTTTAGAGTTAGCTTTTAGTTGGTTAGCATCTAATAGTAATGTATCGAGTGTTATTGCCGGTGCTACCCGTCCTGAGCAAGTTGAATCAAATATTCAGGCCGTTAATTGGGAATTAACATCTGATGAGATGGCAAAAATTGATGTTATCACTGGCTTCAATGCTTAATTTTATAACGTAAAAAAACTTCATCTGTTTTCTTATTTGCTGCTACAGATAGTAATTCTAAATTCGCTGATTTTTCTGGTGATGGATAGTTGTTTGANGAAAATGGAGTCAATGGATTTTTGTTGTTAACTATTTGTGATCCTATTGTTAGAAAATATTCATCAACCAAATTAGCTGAAAGAAATTGCCCATTTATATTGGCTCCTCCTTCTAATAAAAGATAACGTACTCCNAAATTATTTCGCATGTGACTTAACATCCACTCTACAGAATTTTCTTTTGGCAATTGAAATACTCTACGTGTAGAAGATTGAAGTAGGNTTAATTTNTCNGATGTAATANTTGATCCNACATAAACTATAGCTTCAAAATCTTTTCCTTGAAAAAAAACNGAATCTAGTGGCAAATTTCCAGTGTTTGTAAGAACTGCAGCAATTGGTGCATCAGTTTGATTTCTTTGTTTTCNTAAATCGATTAAATTTGGATCTCCAAGCCTTGATGAAGCACCATTGATACGTAAAGTAGATGCTCCACATAAAACTATGTCAGCATTTACACGTAGTTCTCTCATTAATCGTCTATCTGTAGNACTTCCAAGNCCTTCTTCAGTGTCGTTAATAACAATTCTTCCATCAGTTGACATAATCATATTTATGTATACGTAAGGGCGTTNGTTAGGTGGATCTGGAAAACTTAATTTTGTGTANTCNGGTTTACCTTCTGAGATCATAATNTNGTTACTCATGTATAGTAATTTTTTGNCCAACTTGTAAGTATTGGTTAAGATTTGNTCTGTTNAATNGTTTTATATTTTCTATANTAGTATCGAACTTAACTGAGATTGACCACAATGAATCACCTCTTTGAACCGTATAAATTTTCTTTTCATTCATATTCGGAAGNATTAGTTCTTGGCCAACATAGAGTTGNTTTTGGTTCTTAATATNATTGATTCTGGCTAATTCTTGAATATTNATATTTAATCCTCTTGATATNGACCATAGNGAATCACCTGAGGTTACAGTATAAATCCTNCTACTGGATATTGGGAGTGGGATTTGTAGTTNTTGACCTATATGTAAAAAATTTTGTTTTCTNAGNCCGTTGATGTTCGATAATTGCTCAATTGAAATTCCAAATTTTTTAGCAATTGACCACAANGAATCACCNATTTTGACAGTGTAGCTTAACGAATAGTTATCATTATTTTTATTAACATTGGNACTATTTAATTTATCCAAATACTCAGAAGGGATTTGTANTTTTTGTCCAATAAATAAAAAATTNGGATTTNTAATATTGTTAATNNTTACTATNTTTTTTACTGTTGTGNNCCATTNGTCTGCNAGATTGTCCANGTTATCNCCNGATTTNACAAAGTAATATTGCAAATTTGGGTNAGAATCACCCAATAATNTCCATAGAGAATTTCTTGCTACTCCAAATCTCCATACAGATAATGTGTCAATATTNTGTNTATATGATTCATTAATAAACTCGTNCCATTCATTAATGTCTGTAGCTGTTCCGTCACCTANTGCATGAATGGGCAAGTTAAATTTCTTTAAACTTTCTACAGCTGATTTAAGAGCAAAAGNGGGCGTTACACCTNGGAATCCTGGTATGTANCCTGATTCTTGATACATCAATTTATTTCTGTACGTATTAAATAAATTCCAATAAATTTGTGGTGCAATCGCATCTGTAAAATCTGCAAATTCTTCAAGGGGAATATTTGGTAATTCCCAAGGGCGTCCATCTACAGAAGTGGTGATATGAGCAGAAGGCGCTAATTGGCGTAATAGATCACCATAGATCTTAGCGTCTGTTTTAGTGCCATGCCAGAAACCCGCGTAAGGTTCCAGGTCTATGAAAAGTGACTTAGCACCAGAATTAAGGACCATCGCAGCCATCTCTGCTTCTCGTCTTGGTTGGGCTCCATTAACGACGGTCCAAGCGTGTAAGGGAACATTAGCATTATCAAAAAAAGTGGCAAGCTTTTCTATGGATTTTGGTCCAGAAATAGCGTCTTTTGATGTGTCATATGATGACATCCAATCGATACCGTCGTTTGTTTTTATTACCAATCCAAGTTGATGCTCTGACAATATATCTCTAATTAATTCTCTATCTCCGTCATGTTGAAACTGCCATACCCATGCAAGATGCTTTGAATCAAAATTATTTTTTGATGTTAGTGGTAGTTTTGATGGTTTATTTGAAAAGTTATCCCCAAGGTCCTCGACATTTTTTGTGTTAATTAAATGAGAAGATGGTAAAGCAAGTGTTGCTGCTAGAAATTTACGTCGGCTGAATTTTTGGGAACTATTGTTAAGCAAAAGACCACCTGGGGAGAGCATGCAATTACCAGCATGTCATTGGTCCCGCCTAAATAATTATCACATCGAATAAAATAAAATGCTAGTTTGTATATACATATTATTAATTTTTGTTTTTTCTGTGACAATAAATTGAGGTATATTTTACTTGTATAACTTTGTCGAAACTTTGTCATTACAGAAATGAGATGTTTTGAATTACACAGTATTAGCTGCTTCAAAAGCAACAGGAATAAATTCCTCCAGATTACGCACTTGGGAAAGACGTTATGGTATTCCTCGACCCAATAGATCAAATACTGGAAGACGTCTATATACTGATGATGATCTGATATTAATTCGTAGAATGATGGCATTAGTGAATGCGGGATTACCTGCATCAGAAGCAGCAAAAGCTGCATTGTCTTCGATTGAAATTGCGATTGATGAAATACCTGAACAAAAAAAGGATGATTCCTATGCCAAGATAATAACGACAGCAGCCATTAATTATGATGAAGCAACAGTCGTTAATGAAATTCGTGCATATCGTCAAAAATTTGGTTGGGCACGAACTTTTGATGAATTTTTGATGCCTGGATTACGAATGGTAGGAAGTAGATGGTCGTCAGGTGAACTAAAATTAGGTTCTGAGCATTTTATTTCTGCTATTATTCGTCGTGAAATATTGCTTGGTGTTGCAGAGGTGCATAGTCCGAATCCTGAAGCTAACTCAGTAATTATTGCATGCCCACAAGAAGAACAACATGACCTTGGCTCTACGGCATTATGGTTATTGCTTAAAGAAGCTGGTTTAAGAGTAATTTATTTAGGTGCTGATGTCCCTACGATTGATTTAATAGAATCTACCAAACAGTTAATGCCTTCAGCAGTCATATTGATTGCGACTGCACCAAATTCATTGCCTACTCTTGGCTTAGCTACTCGAGGACTTTTAGCTGAGAAAGTTAGAGCAAAAATTTTCGTCGGTGGATCAGCATTAGCATATGAAAATGGTATTGAAAGTTTTCCCGGTGTTCGATTGCCTTCTGGTATTGAATCTGCCGCGGATGTACTTATTAAAAACTTAGGGTAATCTGTTCTTGTAGTGAGAAAAGGAACATTTATGCACATTGCTATTACAGGTAGTACTGGAACTATTGGCTCAGCTTTGTCGAATAAATTTTTTGAATCTGGTCACAAAGTTAAAAAAATAAGACATGGTAATTCTGCTGATGTTTCAGTGCAATGGAATCCAGAACTAAACTGGATACGAGAAGGTTTGTTCGAAAATGTAGATACTGTAGTTCATTTGGGTGGCACATCACTAAGTCAGGGACGTTGGAGTCAATCACATAGAAAATCTATAGTTGATAGTAGAATTAATGGTATTCGTTTGTTGGTGGATGCTCTATCACGAACTGAAAATAAACCCAAAACTCTTGTTACTTGGTCTGCAGTAGGATTTTATGGCGTAAGAGGTGATGAGAAGTTAACTGAAGAATCACAACGTGGCTCAGGTTTTCTCTCGGATATATGCGTTGAACATGAACTTTTGGCAGAAAAAGCTTTAGAGCTAGGAATTCGTCTGGTGATTATACGAAGTGGTGTAGTTGTCAGAAGTTTATTAGGAGCTCCTTTAATTGGTCAATTACCATATCCAACAGCACTCACACCTTTTAAACTTGGTTTAGGTGGTCCATTAGGTAATGGAAAAAGTTTCTTTCCTTGGATTTCATTAGATGATCTAGTTAATATTTATCAACAAGCAGTTATAAATACAGATATGTCTGGAGTTTATAATGCCGTTGCACCACAAGAGATTACTAATAGCGATTTTACAAAGGCCTTAGGTAATGCATTGCGTAGGCCAGCATTTTTTCCTGTTCCCAGTTTGTTATTGTATTTAATGTTTGGGAAAGAAAAGGCACAGCAAACAGCTTTAGCTAGTCAACGTGTGATCCCTCAACGTCTCGTTGATAATGGTTTTGACTTTTTATATCCAGATATTGATTCTGCCTTGGACGTGATGTTAAAAAGTTCATAATGTTGGTTATATTCTGAAAGCGTACTTTTGTATGGAACTCTATAATCCACATAGTGTTTTTGCGGCTCTTTTACATCGGCCTAAGGATGTTAAAAGAATTGTTTTATCTGAACATGGTGGAAGTACATCATGGGGAGATGTTAAGGCAAAGGCACTGGAATTGGATATTTTACTGTCCGAAAAAAAGGATACGAACGAAACTTCTAGACGTACTGGATCCTATGCTGAGGTTTTAGAAAAAAAACCTACTTCTTTAGAATTATTAATTAATCAACCGAAGGATCAAAACTTTTGGATTGCCTTGGATTCTTTACAGGATCCTAATAATGTTGGTTCGATATTTCGTACGGCTGCATTTTTCGGCTCAAATGGGATCATAATGGCTAAAAACAGGGCTTCACCAATGAGCTCAGTGGTTTACGATGTTGCTAGTGGAGGTGTGGAAGCTATTCCATTTTCTATAGAGACTAATTTAAATCGATCTCTACAAAAAATGAAAGATAAAGGTCTATGGATTTTAGGTACTTCAGAACATGCTCAGAAGAATTTATCTCAATTAAAAAGAGATCGTCCATGGGTTATTGTTGTAGGTAATGAGGAAAATGGTATTCGCCCTAACGTACTCAAACAGTGTGATGAGCTGTATGCAATAAAACCTAAAACGGATTATCCAGTAACTTCTCTGAATGTTGCTGTTACATCTGCGATAGTTGCTGCACAATTATCTTAAAGCTTGTAATTTTTGATGTAGGAATAGAATTTTGCTTTGGTTGATTTCAGTTGTCATATTATTAATTCTTCTTGAACTATTTGCGATACTACTTAAGTTTTCTCCGACACGATCAAAACTTAAATTTGATAACTACATCCTCGTATACGATGATGGTTGCGGAATTTGTACTTCACTTGCTTATTGGTCAATGCGCAGATCAAAAAATTATCTGCAATTAATAGGATTCTCCGACTTACCTTATCATGGAGTATTAGATGATATTTCCGAGGGAGATATTGTTAGGAGTGCTCATTTTATAACCCCTCACGGTATCGAATATCATCGGGGTGAAGCTATAACGAAAGTTTTAAGATTAATTATTCATCCATCTTTTGTATTTATATTGGATTTTCCATTTTTTAGAGGATTCAGGGAAATAGGGTATAGTCTTTTTGCATCACAGCGCAGCAATATTTCTCGGATTATTGACTTTTTGTTTAGTCGTTAGCTAATGATTATTCTTAATATTTTCGTTCATTTCATCCACTTTGTTTTTGAGAGTTGATTGATAATTAACAAGTTCACTTTCGAGCTCACTATTTTTGATTGCAAGTATTCTGATTGCCAGTAATGCAGCATTTTCTGCATTGCCTATTGCTACTGTGGCTACAGGAACTCCTCGAGGCATCTGTACTATTGATAACAGTGAATCGATTCCATCTAGCTGTTTTAAGGGTATAGGTACGCCAATTACTGGTAATGTTGTTACAGCTGCTATCATTCCAGGTAAGTGTGCTGCTCCACCTGCGCCTGCTATTATTACTTTTATTCCACGTCCATTAGCACTTTCTGCATATTTAACCATTTCATGAGGTGTTCTATGTGCAGAAACAATTTTAATTTCTTGATTAATATTGAATTTACTCAGTGTATCGATAGCATTTTGCATTGTGGGTAGATCTGATTCACTACCCATAACAACACTCACTTCTATATTTGTGTCCGTCATATATTTCTCAGCAATCTAATTAATTGTTTCATTCATTAATATACTCGCAAGTTCGACCGCGTGTATTTTGGCTTTATCCAAATTACTACCTGTAGA
>PANZ01000013.1 GCA_002707835.1 Chloroflexota bacterium | reverse complement strand
TAATGTCACCGTTAGCGTCAGTTACAACAACAACTTCCTTGGTACCAGTGTTGTCCCAAGTACCATCACCATCGATGGTCATAGTAACAACAGCACCAGAAATAAGGTTACCCTTACTGTCTGATAATCCATCAACATCTAGAGTTGATGAGCTGGAGTAAGCCAAAGCTGTTGGGTTGTCGACAACACCTACACGGTTTGCATCGTAACCCATAACCACTTTGTCAGCGGTACCAGCAGCGGTCCAACCGGACACAACTGCACTTGTTACAGATTTGAATGCCTTGTTGGTTTTAACAATTCCACCCTGTGTATAACCAACAACTAGAAGGTCAGCATTTCCACCTGCAGTCCAACTAGCAACAGTTGCAGATGTAACCGTCTTAAACACCTTGGTGCTTACAACAGTAGCATTTTGAGCCAAAGTTAAAGTCTCATTCTGAGCTACTCCAGCAACGTCTGTACCAACAAGCGCTAATGTACCGACTGTATCAGCAGCCTGATCATTAGTTATTCCTGCAGTAACGAAGACTCCAGCAGCAGCAGATCCAGTTGGAGTTGTTGCAGCTAGCCCACGTGCACCATTTGCCATTACTGCTGATGTGTCGAAGAAGTCAGGGTCAGCAGTAATACCAGTGTTAGCCAAAGCTAACGTCTCTTGCTGGGTAGAACCATTAGCGTCCGTACCAGTAATGAGCACTGAACCTGGGGTGTCAGCACCAGCAACCAGACCGACTCTTGCAGTAATGAATACTGTGTTACCCAATGCATCAGCAGCAGTTGGAGTTGTTGCAGCAACTGTCTTTGAGGCATTAGCAAGAGCGGCAACAGTTGAGAAGAAGTTATCATCTTCAGCAACTGTGGTGTTGAGCTCCAAAGAACTCTTTACACTCTTACCTGACCATGTTGGTGTACCAACAAAGGTAACGTTACTGTTGGTAACTGTAGTGTTAGAACCATCACTTAAGTTAGTGATGGATACAACTGCGTTACCAATAGTAGAACTCTTCAATTTAGCGGTAGCTTTACCAGTACTTGCAGCAGCGACTGTGTATACACTGTCGCCATTTGGCCATGTACCCTTGCTCGCTGTGAAGCGAATCAGGTCACCTGATGCAGAAGCAGTAGTAGTACCACTAGTGAAAGTTACGGTTGCTGTACCATTAGCAGACACTACTTTGGCTGCAGATGGAGTAGAACCAGCAAGTGCTGCATCAGCAGTACTGATAGGTCCTGTCCAAACCAAAGCAAGAGCCAGAAGGCCAGCAACAGTTACGGCTGAACCGTAACTAAGAAACTTGCTTAATGTTTTCAATGAAATAATCCTTTACAAATTATATAGATCGAAATTTTTCTTTTCTTGTCTTCACGCGTGAAGATCCGATCGTTTCAAACTTTTCTCAATGTCCTCCATCCGCTGCGTTGTCAGCGGTCCGAAGCGCTGCGGNCTNATACCGCCGNTCGANCTGTGCGCNANNAGCACCNGANTCGCTTCATCAACTACCGTTGCCAACTTTTCCATATTATTCTCTCTTACAACCCTCACAAGATCGACTATTCTTCTGCATATTTTACAACATACAAACAGACATAGAACCATCCTGCGAATGGTTACAGATATGAGAACGCGCTATAGAGAAGATAGTTAACGCTTAATACACATATTCATAGATATTTTTCGATTTTTTTTGGATACAAAAGTAAGAATTAAGGCTGCTCGCTTGCTAAACGTTCNGCAGCCATTACAACAGCTAAACGAGAGGTCCCACGAGCAAGGGCAATATCATCTGTTATCTCTTCAAGTGTCCCTAAAACATTCAGTAATTCAGTAGCCGCAAGTGCGTAATCTAATGCTTCAGCGCGATTGATGTCTTCTGGATTTTCGATCAATTTTTCAGCAGCAAGAGTAGTCTCATTCGTAATTCGAGCAAGTAATTCAGGCGAGACTTGCTCACCGTTATCCAAGACAGAACGTAGTTCTGCAACTGTTTGGAACAAGTTTTCAGCACGCAGTTCATCGACTGTGATTTCANTTTTTGTAGGTTCGGGTTCGACAGGGACAATAGCGACTTCACTGTTAGCGTTGCTCGCTGTATCACCAGTAGCTCCAGGCACTACGACAGAATTACCGTTCTGGGCGGTATTTGTTTCCGTTGTTGTAACAGNAGCAGGCACATTTTGTGGAACAGTGACAGGGTTGGATTGAATCGTGTTGTCCGCAGCAATACCAGCGGCAACCGATGTACTCTCCACTGGAACAGCAGCAACAGTAGTCACAGTAGCAACATCATTGATAGCTGTCGGTGATGTTGGAGTAGTGCCGTTCCCACCAACAAACATAAATGTTAATACCGCAGCTACACCAGCAGAAGCTAATGGGACCAAGCGAGGCATCCATCTCCTAAACAGTGGCACAGTTACCACGTCTTCTGAAACTACAGGTGCGGGAGTTTGAGCAGCTTCAAAGTCTCTCAAAATAGTAGCCTTTAAACGCTCTTTGGAAGAAAGGTAGCTTGGGACAGAAGTAGCATGAGCCAGTGAGGCTTCAAGTGCCACCGTAGTTTTCACTAAATCCTGTAAGGAGGAATACTCTTCAGTAGAAAGCATATCTTCAACAAATTCACCATCAGCAAGTAATGCTTCAAAATATAAAGCATCAATTTCATCAGGGGATAATCCCTGTTGAAGAAATCGAATCCGTTGCTGATCAAATTCTTTAGTCAACGTATACCTACTTTATAACGGCTATCTCAGAATGCTGAGTCCTGTAGAAATTTCATCCACCTGTTTGCTGTGAATCCACATGCCAGGCAGGAAGAGAGTTTTCTCGACCCAGTAACTCTTGTAGACGTTTTACTCCTTTATGTTGCAATACCTTCACATTGGCTTCACGCTTCCCCAAAGCTTCTGCGGTCTCACGTACTGAAAGACCAGCACCGAATCGCAACTGAATTACTTCTTGTTGCGCTTCTGAAAGCTGAGTGACTGCAGTGAATACCTCCTCAATATTCAAAGACAATTCAGTTAGTTCCTGCGGACCCCGCTGATCATCTGGGAGCCATGCAGGTACCTCCAANGATGTTCCACGACGTGCTGCCTGACGGTGAAATGAAATAACGTGGTTTTGGGCAATGCGGAACAACCAAGCTGCGAATGAACTACGTGTCGCTCCACTATCATCTTTCCCAAAATCCCGCCATTCAAACCGGCCAATCGACCGAAATACCTTGAGAAATATTTCTTCTGCAAGATCTTCAGCATCTGCCTCATTTCTGACACGTACAAGACAGTACCGATACAGCCTGTCTATATAAGCATCATACAACTCACCTACTGCTGCAGTATCTCCATCTGACGCACGAGCAACGCATTTACGTTCATACTCGGTTGTCCATACATCTGCATCAGGGTGAGGTGTGGCAAATTGATTGGACGCTTTTACATCCTCACTGCCATGCCGCACAAGATCTGTCTCATGTTCCACGTTCTCGTGGCTCCTTACGCAAGGTCCTGTTTAGGAAACTGTCCTTAGCATTAAGTGTGTACTATCTGAGCATTGATCGCAATATTTATTCGAACAATCAGACTGCTAAGTATATCTACCTCTTCAGAAACTTGCGTGAAGACAGATCCTCACCGCATTTGTAACAACGCATCATCGTAATAATGGTTAACATGTAATTTAAAATTTCCCATAAATATTCATTCGGATATCATTACTGAAACGTCTTGGAAACAAGATAGGCGCAACATTACTTCATGGAAAATTTTGATACACAGCAACATGTCATTCAATCCTGTAGAGACCACGATGTGAAATTCATACGGTTATGGTTTACGGATATTCTAGGTATGTTGAAATCTGTGGCCATTACTATAGAAGAACTAGAACATGCACTCGACGATGGCGTTTCNTTCGATGGTTCCGCTATTGAAGGATTCGCAAGAAATGATGAATCCGACATGCTCATCGTACCTGATCCATCAACATTCCAAGTTCTTCCATGGAGNCCAAAAGAACAAGCGGTCGCTCGAATGTTCTGTGATATTCAAATCCCCGGAGGAGAATCTTTTGTAGGAGATCCCCGTAATGTCTTAAAACGAACACTCAGTTCAGCTGCAAAAACTGGATTTACTTTCTATATTTCACCAGAGATAGAGTTCTTTTACTTTAAAAATTCAGAAANACCGGAACCACTGGATCAAGGAGGTTATTTTGACTTAACACCTCTTGATGCAGGATCGGATCTTAGAAGAGAAACAGTCCTTGCCTTAGAGCAAATGGGAATTGGTGTCGCATTAAGTCACCATGAGGCGGCACCAAGTCAGCATGAAATGGATCTCCGTTATACAGATGCACTCACTATGGCCGATGCAGTCATGACATATCGATTACTCGTTAAGGAAATTGCACTAAGGCATAATGTCTATGCAACATTTATGCCAAAACCTCTGTCCGATCACAATGGTTCCGGTATGCATTTACAACTTTCATTGTTCCGTGGAGAAGTGAATGCTTTCCATGAATCAGGAAACGACTTGGAAATATCTGATGTGGCAAGACATTACATCGCAGGGTTACTTCAACATGCNCCTGAATTGATGCTTGTAACAAATCAATGGGTCAATTCCTACAAAAGACTTGTCCCTGGATATGAGGCACCNATGTATGTGACATGGTCTCCGCATAACCATTCCGATCTAGTAAGGGTACCTGCACACAAACCAGGNTCTGAAGATTCTACACGCATTGAATATAGGGTACCCGATGCTGCTGCCAACCCGTACCTTGCATTTTCTGCTGTGCTTGCAGCAGGTTTAAAAGGAATAGAAAATAAGTATTCTTTACCTGATCCTGTTCTTAGTTCAACAGAATCTCTTTCTGCGAAAGAAATATCACAGCTCAATTTAAAGGTTCTGCCTTCCTCACTTGGTGATGCTATCGAACAATTTGAAGCTTCTGAACTAATGAAGGAAACCTTAGGCGAACATGTACANAGTACAATAGTGGCAAATAAAAAAATTGAGTGGGCTGAATATAGATCTCAGGTCACCCCGTTCGAGCTCTCTCGCTATTTACCGATGCTCTGATCAAACAACTTATTCTTCCAAAATCATGTATATCTACAATGGTCGTGACATCACGGTATATGTATAATTGTGCGACAAATGAAAGGGGGCGTAATGGCAGAAGAACTCGACGACTTAACTGATGAAATGAAAGCTGCAGTTGGTGTGGAAACATCGAGGGCCATCTACGAAGTAACAACACAAGGAATACGTACGTTCGCTCGTTCTGTAGGGTATACAGATACAAAGTATTATGACGAACAAACTGCAAGAGATACAGGATACTCTGGATTACCATCTCCTCCTGGATTTTTAGGAATGCCCATATTTGATCCAAATAGTGGAGGTAGGCGTAGTGAAATATTTACGAATCCATTCACCAGAAGACTCAACGGGGGCACTGAGGTTGAACCCATAGAGCAGGTATATGGTGGTGATGTACTTGAAGCAGTTACACGTATCACTTCTTTAGAATTAGCAAATGGTCGTCTCGGACAAATGTTAATTCAAAGTAATGAAACTATCTATACACGACAAAGTGATAATGTCATCGTTGCCAAAACTCGTGGCACAGGCATTTCATACTAGCTGGGAGGAACTATGTCGGAACAAATTTACTGGGATGATGTTGAAGAAGGGCAAGAATTTAACCTTATTGAGCCTATGGATTCCCAACGCTTAGTTATTTGGGCTGCTGCCTCAGGTGACTTTTATCAAATCCATTACGATGACAACTATGCAAAAGACAATAAACTGCCAGACATCATCGTACATGGTGCATTAAAGGGTATGCTTGTTGGAAGACTTCTCGACGAATGGAAAGGTGAAGGCGGATCCATTAAAAACTGGGGCGTTTCCTATAGAGGAATGGATCCTGCACGTCAAGATTTAACAGTTTGGGCAAAGATAACAAAGAAATACCAAGAAGATGGGGAAAGCTTAGTTGATCTCGATGTAGGTGTCGCTCAACCAGACGGGACACAAACCACGCCTGGTACTGCTACTCTGTCTCTACCTCAACGATAATCACACACAGGAGAAAATATATACCTAAAATGAGGACAATAAATTTGTCCTCATTTTTCTTAAACTANATCATGTNAAAAGTGGNGCAATTGCCTTATCAGCAAATTCATAAAATGGAGTTGCGTAGACACCTACCCAAACGACACCTACAAACAAAATGCCTGTAGATAAATAACCAGTCACTGTCAAACTCCAACGTTCATTACTACCATTACCATCATCTTCAGGTTGATANAGATACATCTGTTTAATAACTTGTAGGTAATAATATAAAGACACTGTACTAGCTACTAAAGCAACTACGACCAACCAAAGATANCCNGCACTTACAACAGATTGGAATANAATAAATTTCGTTACAAATCCTGCGAGTAACGGCATACCTGCAAGAGAAAATAATCCGGAAGTAATTACGAGAGCCAAATAAGGATTAGTTTGAGCAAGCCCCTTGAATTCTGCAATTTCTTCCTTACCCGTACGATTATAAAAAGCAATTACAGCCATAAAGATAGCTAAGTTAGTAATTAAATAACCTACGAGATGTAATAACAACGCTGAACCAGTTTGCTCTGAAATTGCAGTAATACACATCAACATAAAACCAACTTGCCCAATAGAGGAATATGCAAGTAAGCGTTTAATATTATGTTGCTGGAGTGCAACCAAGTTACCAACAACCATTGTGATTACAGAAAGTAAAGCTAGTATCCACTGCCAGTGATCTATAGCTGGTAAGAGTGGGCCTGCAAACCAACGTAAAAATAAGGCAAAAGTTGCTGCTTTTGATGTTGCAGACAAATACGCAGTGATCGGTATAGGTGCGCCTTCATATGCATCAGGTGTCCACATATGAAAAGGTACNGCTGATGCTTTAAATCCCAGCCCAGCAATAACTAATGCTAATCCTAGAATAAGAGCTNTTTCAAAATCNGCATTNCCTGCAGAAAGCACAGAACTAATCTCGGTATATTGTGTAGATCCAGTGACTCCATAAATAAAACTCAAACCATACAACAACATCGCTGATGCAACTCCACCTAGCAATACATACTTCAGAGCAGCTTCACCGGAACGAGGATCATTCTTAGATAATGAAACCGTTACATACAAAGAAAAGGAAAGTATCTCAATGGCAAGATATGCAGTAATGAGATCACGTGCCCCAGCCATTAACATTGCACCTACTGTGGAAAAAAGTAACAAACCATAAAACTCACCAACATGATTAACATGCCTGTCGATATATTCATGTGATCCAATGATTAAGATTAAAGTAACTGCGATAAACAAAACACGGAAAAAAGTAGTGAACTCATCAACTTGGACAAGGCGCGCAAAATCATCTGAAACATTTCCCAGCATAAGGCTAAGAACTAATGCAACTGCAAGTCCAAGAAGAGAAATCTGCGGTAAAAGATTTCTCTTTAGCTTCAATTCATTACGAAATGCATCAGCAAACATTACCAACACAGCCGTGACTGCAACAGCAATTTCAGGTGCCAATAGTTCGTAACGAAAATTCAAATCCATCAATTCATACCCTTCAATTCTTGTTAGACACTATAAGGTGACTAACGGAATAGTTTCAGCAATTGTAGTTGAAATCCGATTCACCCAAGGTGAAGGCCACAACCCCATTAGTAAAATTGTGGCAGCTAAAACCGCCGCACCACATTTTTCTGCAAGCGTAATATCACGAAGATGTTCCCATCTATCATTGAATTCCCCAAAGAAAGCCTGAGAAAACATACGTAATAGATAAGTTGCGGTAATAGCAGCGGTCAAAACAGCTAGGCCACCCACAAGTGGATATGCACGGAAAGCACCAATAAAAATATGGAGTTCAGCAATAAAGCCTGACATACCTGGTAGTCCAAGTGATGCCAACCCGGCAATCACAAAAAATACCGTCCAAACTGGCATTTGACGTGCCATACCAGAAAAGTTTGGAATATCACGATTATGTGCCTGATCATACATCCCGCCTATTAACAAGAAGAAAAGTGCTGTCATAATTCCATGAGCAAACATTTGCAAAACAGCACCAGTCCAACCGATTACATTAAGAGTACCTAATCCGACCATGACGTATCCCATATGAGACACTGAAGAAAATCCAGTCATTAACTTGAGATCTGTCTGCCTTAATGCAGAAATTGCACCATATAAAGCTGCTGTAATACCGAGAAACATCAGTCCCGGAGCCCAGAATGCTCCACCTTCAGGTAGCATTTGGAATCCAAGACGAATAATCCCGAATGCGCCTAATTTCATCAATACACCAGCATGTAGCATAGATACAGCAGTCGGAGCAGATGCATGACCATCAGGTGACCACGAATGGAATGGGAACAATGCTGCTAAAATTCCACAACCGATCGCAATCATTGGAAAATATATCTTTTGGAAGTCTTCATCAAATTGAACACCATAGAGTTGAGTCAAATCAAAAGTACCTAACCCAGCTTCTGTATAGACCGCAAAAATAGCAGTAAATATCAATATCGACCCTGCAAGCAGCATGATCATGAGCTTCATCGCACCATATTCTTTACGAGTCGAACCCCAAACTGCAATCAACAAGTACATCGGTAAAAGTGCCATCTCATAAAACAAGAACCAGACAAACATGTCGAGCATTACGAAAGTTCCAAAAACTCCCGCGGTGAGAATGTATAAAAGAATGAAAAAATCTTTCATTCGATCTTGAATTTTCCATGAAACCCAAGTTCCTGGAAGGATCACAATTCCTGTCAATAGAACCATCGCAGCAGCTATACCATCAATACCAACTTTTAGCTGGATACCATTTTCACCCAACAATCCAACATTTTCCATATATGTCCAAGCGCGAACACCTTGAAATTGTGCGCCTTCGAAATCGTATTGCAGAAAAATCATCACCGATAAAACAAACATTGCAAATCCAGATAGTGCTGTAATTCCAATCAACAAAGAACGTTCTGTTGATGGCACAACCATTAACAGCAACGCAGTCCCCAAAGGGATTAGGAATACTGCTACCAGAGCTAAAGCATCAGGCTCAGTCATCTATTCAACCTCTTTAACTATTACTAACAGCAACAATAATCACTGCTAGCACTCCAACTGCCATTGCAAGGACATAATTAGGTATTCGTCCGGTTTGTGTAAATTTAAGACGCCAGCCCAGGAAATTAATTAATTGGGCGCCACCGTCCACTCCAGTTTCATTAACTACGCGTTTATCAAACCAAGCAACTACTGCTGCAGCACCTAAAATCACTCTATTGATGATCCCTTGATAGAGTTCATCCATATAATATCTTCTTACCAAAAGTTGATGTATTTCAGGTGCCCATTCCTTAGCTGCATTAGCTCTTTGAGCATTTCCATGCCAATAAATCCATCCTATAACCAAACCAACAAGAGCGGTAATTGTTGCCACAGTAGCGAAAAGAACATACAACTTGAATTCATGAGGGTGTCCACCTACTGGATAAACTAGATATCCAATACCACCTTCAAATCCTAATAATTTCCCGACTTGATCGATTGCAAAAAAACCTGAAACCGTGGCTAGTACTGCAAGGATACACAATGGTGCAGTCATAATACGCGGAGATTCATGTGCATGGTTATACGATTCGGTATTGCGTGTTTCTCCAA
This sequence comes from Chloroflexota bacterium, assembly GCA_002707835.1. Taxonomy (GTDB): domain Bacteria; phylum Chloroflexota; class Dehalococcoidia; order UBA2979; family UBA2979; genus UBA6955. The sequence continues at coordinate 45,841 of PANZ01000013.1, read as the reverse complement.
AAAAAGTAAGTAACACTAATCGGGTAGAGTAAATAGCAGTTAATAAAGCAGTGCCTGCGAGTAGCACATAAGCCCAACTTGGACCTGAGTCCATTAATGCATGTAAAATTTCGTCCTTTGAAAAGAATCCTGCAAATATTGGAATACCTGCCAGCGCCAGACTACCAATAATAAAAGTAGCCGCGGTAATTGGCATTTTCTTTCGCAAACCCCCAAGACCTTCGACTTCTTGTTGCTCGGTAGCGTGAATGACAGATCCAGAACCTAAAAACAACAAAGATTTAAAGAATGCATGTGTAAATAAGTGGAACATTGCAGCTGTTACAGCACCGACACCAAGAGCAACAAACATAAATCCAAGTTGTGAAACTGTTGAAAAAGCCAATACACGTTTAATATCACTCGCGACTAACCCCATAGTAGCAGCCATTAATGCTGTAATTAATCCTGTATATAAAACTACATCTTGAGCAATAGGTGCTAACTCATACATAGGCAACATTCGTGCGATTAGATAAACTCCTGCCACAACCATTGTCGCAGCGTGTATAAGTGCACTTACTGGAGTGGGGCCTTCCATAGCATCAGGAAGCCAAACATGTAAGGGGAATTGTGCAGATTTTCCAACTGCACCCAAGAAAAGAAAAATAAGTGAAATCGTCAAATATGTTTCAGTAAAAGCACCAGCCTGTGCTGCGCTAATCAGCTCTTGAATATCAAAAGTTCCTGTTGCCTTCCATAATAAAATAATACCAATCAACAGACCGACATCACCAACACGAGTTGTTATAAAAGCTTTCTTGGCTGCCTCAGCAGCTGATTGACGCTCCCAATAAAATCCAATCAGTAAGTATGAAGCGAGCCCCACACCTTCCCAGGCCAAATAAAGTTGTAACAAATTCCCAGAGATAACCAGCAGAAGCATAGCAGCAACAAAAAATGAAAGAGCGGCAAAATACCAACCGTATCGCTTCTCACCATGCATATAACCAATGGAATAGACAAGTACCATCAAAGCGACAAAGGAAACAACAGGAAGCATAACCATCGTAATGGCATCAACATAAGTACTAAATTCGATTAGAAAAAACCCATTACCTATGTTTAGCCAGTCAAAAGCGTAAGTATTTGCCCCGTCAGATGGATGGAATTCATGATCAGAAAAAGATCCTTGAAAATCAAGCAAAACCAAACCAACCAACAATACAACCAATGACATGCCTAAAACGGCTATAAAATCACCACGGCGAGGAATATATGCATTAAATAGACCAAGCAAAATAAATACAGCCATAGGAATTGCTGGAAGTATCCATACTTGTTCCATACCCATTATTTGGCTTCCTTAATCTATCTTTACTAGTCAATTACCATTTCAACGTGTTCGCGGCATCAACATAACTTGTACGTCTTTCGCGAAATAATCGAAGAACAATACCCAAAGCCAATCCGACTTCAGCAGCTGCAACAGTAATCACGAATAATGCAAAGATCATTCCACTAAATCCATCAGCATCCAAATATGCAGCAAAGGCAGCAAAATTAATTGCTACGCCAGCAAGCATTAGTTCAACTGACATCAAAATCAAAATCGCACTTCGTCTTGCTAAAACACCGTAGAGACCTACCGCAAATAAAAATCCCGATAAAATTAAGAAATTCTCTAATGGGATCATTGTGTTGTCTCCTCAGAATGTTCCTCAATATTTGGTCGTGCATTAACAATTGCACCTGACAAGGCAATATCTAATAACACACCCACAATAATGACGGGAACCATGAAATCATGAAATAACCTTGTGCCAAAGTCACGGAATGTGATTAACGATACGGATTCAGCTCCCCACTGAACATTGACAGCAGCAGCAACAAGTACTGCACCAAACAAAAGTGTAACTATAAAAGCAAATGGTTTCTGTGAACCATCTGTAACGATTGGATCGTCCTGGGCGTTAGTCATCATCAATGCAAAGATAATTAACAGAACAACGCCACCACCATATACAAGCACCTGAACCAATGCTAAAAATTCAGATGCAAGTAATAAATACATTGCAGCAACACCGATAAGTGCCGCAATCAAAGCAAAAGCTGCATGCACTATATTCTGCAGTAATACTGTACCTAAAGCACCAATAACTATAACCGTAAAACCTAACCAAAATACCAATTCAGGAGCGCTGATTCTGCCTACCAATAGTAGCGACAAAAGCACCAAAAAAACTGGACCTAATATCACGCCAGTTACAATACCACCGGCTACTATTAGCCGATCAAATTGAGCTGGCACCGGTAGTCTTTCGAACAAGTCAGAACCCTCCATGTGCTAACAAAATATTAGTCAGCAACCCATTCTTGTATTTCATCAGATTTACTTTGTGCCATTAGTTGAGGAAGATCCATTACTAAATCAGCACGATCATAAACTGATGTTTCATGACCACTCCATGTGTTATTCATAGCGATTGCTTCAAAATTACAAACTTCAACACAAATATTACAACGCATACATCGACCGTAATCGATCCAAAATTCATCAACAATTTTACGTCGTTTCGAATTACCATCTTGTGACTCATGGTTAGGGTTATCTTTCATGATGACCGTCATACACTCCACTGGACATGCACGTTCACAAGCATGACAACCTGTACAAAAAGGTTCATCGATATCTTTATCCCAAAGAAGAAGTGGGAAGGCACGATCACGTTCCGGCAGTTCACGATGCTTTGAGGGATACCCGCGTGTAACAGGACCCCTAATGAACGTAGACATCGTGGTAGCTAAACTTTTTACAATTCCTCTCATGGAGCACCTTCATTCCCTACACTTACAACCTCGCTGTTGACAGCTGGACTAGGTCGCACTGCACGTTCAATCAAACGAACCAGAACAACAATACCTACTAATCCTGTAATAGTTAATATCCATAATGGAGCATCGTATACCAACACCGCTCCATTAATTAAAACTTGTACAAATGTCAAAGGAAGTAATATTTTCCAACTAAATGCCATTAATTGATCAATTCGTAATCTAGGCACACTCGCTCTGATCCAAAATATTAAAAATATAAAAAGACTTGTCTTAACAGTCACCAGCAAAATTTGCCATCCGCGCCCAAGTTCTTCTCCAAGAGGCCATGCCCATCCACCCATAAATACTGCTGCAAAAATCAAGCCCATTATGAACAAAGCTGCATATTCTGCAAGAAAGAAAAAGGACCATCTAATCCCTGAATATTCGACAAACGGACCACCCACAACTTCTGATTCTCCCACTGGAATATCAAAAGGCGTACGGTTTAATTCTGCCAACCCAGCTATAATAAAAATTACTAAAACCAAAGGTTGCCACAATAAATTAGGATACGTCGACTGTGAAAGAACAATGTCATTCAAATTGAATGACTGAGAAACCATCGCAACGGAAATTAATGATAAAACCAGTGGAAGTTCATAGGAAATTCCTTGAGCTGCTGCTCGCATACCGCCAATCATCGCATAACGATTATCAGAACCCCATCCAGCCATAACCCAACCGATAATGCCAAGTGAACTTGTAGCGACAAAATAAATCAGACCAAGCTCCAAAATTCGTACTTGCATTCCAAATGCAAAAGGAACAATAACAAATCCTAAAAATACTGGTATGAAAACCATGTATGGTGCCAGTTCAAAAGTCCAGGGATCAGCATTACGTGGTCTTAGATCTTCCTTACCTACAAGCTTTAGGCCATCAGCAACTGATTGAAGTAATCCTGCTGGTCCCGTACGAGTAGGCCCTAGCCTTTGTTGAAATCGAGCCAATATTTTTCGTTCAACATAAATCAAACCCATAACCACTACAGTCATCAAACCAACAATAATATGAAGTCGGATGACAGCGTCTAACCACGCAATTTCTATACCGTAAATTCCATTATTCAACGGTCAACCTCTGATAAAACTATGTCAATAGAACCAAGAATAATAATTGCATCTGCTACATATTGGCCAACAGACATCTTCCTAAGTGCTTGTAAGTTTGATAAGCAAGCACTACGAACTTTTAGTCTCCAAGGTTTATTTCCACCTTTACTCACTAAGTAAATACCATATTCACCTCGTGGAGCCTCAGTACGAATATAAACTTCTTGTCCTTCAGGTAATCTAAGCATGCGTGGCATACGTTCAGGCATAATTGGGCCATCATTTAGACGTTCAAGGCATTGTTCAATAATACTTACGGACTGTTCCATTTCCTTTAGTCGAACAAGATAGCGATCAAAGACATCGCCATTTGTTCCGATAGGCACTTCAAAATCAATCTGATCGTAATACATGTAGGGTTCAGATTTACGTATATCTAGAGGTACACCCGAAGCACGTAATGTAGGGCCACTCATCCCTAATTCAATTGCGTCCTCTGCTGAAATAATCCCTACATTTTTTGTTCTCGCTAGAAATATCTCATTGCGAGTCAGTAAATTATCAAAATCTTTCATACCTTGACGTGTAGAGACTAAGACTTCGCGTACACGCTCTTCGAAATTCCCTGGGACTTCCCAAGCCAATCCTCCAGCTCGGAAATATGCATACATCATTCGATCTCCGCTTATTTCTTCAAAAAGATCGATTAGAGCTTCACGTTCACGCCAGGCATATATAAACGGAGTTCCAAAAACTCCTACATCGACGCCGAAAGCTCCGAGAAACATAAAATGGCTAGATAATCTATTTAATTCACACAAAATCATTCGAATCCATTGAGCACGTTCTGGCACTTCTAATTCAGCTAGCGCTTCAACAGCCATAACATATGATAATTCTGCATTGTGTGATGCTAAATATTCCGTCCGATCCATATAGCCTACACCTTGACGAAAATCATTATTTTCACATAATTTTTCAGCACCACGATGCAAGTAACCAATATGCGGAATTAAATCTTTTACAATTTCACCATCAACCTCAAGAATCATCCGAAATACACCATGAGTAGATGGGTGTTGGGGTCCTACATTAATTAGAAGATCTTGGGTTTCAAAATCTGGAGCTGATTCTATAACCATTATTCATCATCTCCCTGATTTTCACGATCATAACCCAGTAATTCTCCTTGCAAAATTTCGATTTCGGCAAATGGATGTGATTTCAGTAAAGGAAATGTGTCTGTCATATCTTCTGGCATAAGTAATGTCCGTGGATCAGGATGATTGTTAAAAGTAATACCAAACATTTCAGCTGTCTCGCGCTCTAGCCAATTTGCTGCTTCCCAGACTTCAGTAGCTGTACCAATTGTTTTATCATCAACAGGAAGGTTTACTTTCACAGTTAAATTTATATTCTTTGGAATTGAGTACAAATGATATACCACATCAACACCGTCAGATTCATTATCAACTGCGGTTAAACATCTCAGATAGTTGAATTGCACTTCTTCATTATCTTTCAAAATTTGTAATGCTCTAATTATATCGGAACGTGGAATCTGAGTAATAAGATCGATCGATCCACGTTCAGGGGTTACATCCACTGAACTCAAAACACGATTTATTAGAGGCCAAATCGTATCTTCAAGAGAATCTACTACTGCGATCTCACTAGCCTCTTCTCCATTTGTAGTATCAACATTCTCGTCAGATGTCATTAAGAGCGGCCCTCCACAGATCTTTCTTCCATAATTTGATCTTGAAGAGCTAAGAAGGAATCAATCAGTGCTTCAGGACGGGGTGGACAACCAGGTACATAGACATCAACCGGTATGACTTTATCTACACCTTGTAAAACTCTGTCATAACGAGTGTATGGACCACCATTAGTAGCACATGCACCCATGGAAATAACCCATTTAGGATTAGGCATTTGTTCATATAAAAGTTTAACTGCGGGGGCCATCTTTTTTGTCACTGTGCCGGCTACAATCATTACATCACTTTGGCGAGGCGATGGCCATGGAACAATTCCAAATCGATCTAAATCATAATGCGCCATGTACGTTGCAATCATTTCGATTGCACAACAAGCTAACCCAAAGGTCATAGGCCACAACGAAGATTTTCTTGATGCAGCTAAAAGTAAATCTGCTGGCACTTGCATAATGCCAGGAAGTAACTGTCGATACAGTGCTTTACCTGGTTGAGGAGTTATCGGCGTTAGTCTCGGTGCTTCTAGAGGATGCTCTGAAGGAGCTATACCTGGTGAATCTGGAGAAATCACAGGAGCAGGAACACTGGGGGTAGTTACATCCGTTTCAGTGGTTGCAGATACTGCAGTATTTTCTGTCGGTGTCAACGCCATTGTAACGCACCCTTCTTCCATGCATATGCCAATCCCAAACCAAGAATTATTACAAACGTAAACATTGTCCAGTAGGCCATCGGACCAATACCAATAAATGAGACTGCCCAAGGAAAGATAAAGACTGCCTCAACATCAAAAATGATAAATAAAATCGCGTATAGATAAAAGCGATTGCCCACATTGGTCGAAGCACGACGTAATGGCAACATACCACATTCATAAGTAGTAGTTTTTTCACGCTCTTCAGAAAAGGGCGCAAGAACTCTAGACGCGATCAATGCGGTAATAACCATAAAGAAAGCGACTATGCCGGCAATCAAGACGGCAACATAGTTTGAAAAAAGCTCTTCAACTGGGAGCATTCAGCTCCCCCCCTCCATACAAATCTCAACTGTAAAGAGCAAACTCACGGTACTCAGGTGACGCTATCAGCGAGCTAAGACAGTGTCAATCAATCATACCGCAGCAAGTACCAAAACTAACAAAAATTAGTAAATTTTTTTTAAGTTCCGATTAACTCCTCTAAACTTCTTTCCAGGTTTTCCAATCGTGATCGTTCCGTTGATAATCGATCTTTCTCACGTTGAACAACTTCTTCCGGTGCCTTATCCACGAATTGTTGGTTGTTCAATTTAGCTTCAACTCTTAAAATCCCTTCATTCGCAGAAGTAATTTGTTGCATTAACCGTTCACGTTCTTCCTCAATATCAAATAAACCTGCAACAGGAACCAAAACTTGTCCTACATCAAGGACTGAGGTAACCACACCATCAGTAGGAACTGATCCATCAGCATCAACAATATATAATTTCTCAACTCGAGCTAGTTGCTCAATAATATCGCTAAATTTTTCTGTAACAGAACTCAATTGTCCAGCAACTATGTAAGCTTCAATCCAACGACTTGCTTTAACCCCTTTTTCTGATCGAATATTACGTATTCCTCTAATAAAATCTTGTAACCCTTTAAATTGATTAACTGCCACTTCATCAACCATTGATTCATTCGATACTGGGTAACCAGCAATTATAAGGCTGTCTGCTGATATTTCATTTTCATCAGTTACTAAATTATCTATTCGACGCCAAATTTCTTCCGTAACAAATGGCATAAAAGGATGGAGTAATTTCAATACGTTATCGAGAACATAGGTAAGTACGGAAAGTGGAGTACGATCATTATTGCGTACTCGAATTTTTGCTATTTCGATATACCAATCAGCATATTCATCCCAAAAGAAATCGCGAACCTGCCGCAATGCTTCAGCTAGCTCAAAATTACATAATAAAACATCAACATCACGATTAACTTGATTAATCCGTGACAATATCCATCTGTCTTCAATTGCGGTAATCTGCTCAAATTCAGATAGTTTCAACTCATCACCAGAATCAACCATTTCAATCACAAAACGAGAAGCATTCCAAAGCTTATTTGCAAAATTACGACCCGCTTCAAGTCGTTCATCAGTAATACGCTGATCATTTCCTGGTGAAGTACCAGAAAGTAAAGCAAATCGAAGCGCATCAGTACCATATTTCTCTATGGACTCAAGTGGATCTACAACGTTACCTCGTGATTTAGACATCTTTGAGCCATCAGCAGCTCGAACTAGTCCATGTAGGTACACATGGCGAAAAGGAACTACACCATCCATGTTATACAATGAAAGCATTATCATTCTGGCGACCCAAAAAAATATAATATCGTAACCCGTTTCCATAACTTGAGTTGGATAAAATCTCTTCAAATCTTCATCGTTTTGATCTGGCCAGCCTAATGTTGAGTGTGGCCAAAGCCCTGAAGAAAACCAGGTATCTAATGTATCTTCATCTTGCCTGATCTTTTCACTCCCGCAGCCGTTACAACAAGCAGGATCATCTACTTCAACAGTTAGAACTGCACATTCATCGCAATACCAGACAGGTATTCGATGACCCCACCAGATTTGTCTACTGATACACCAATCTTGAATGTTTTCCATCCAATGTAAATAGGTCCGTTTAAATCTTGCCGGAACAAACTCAATTTCTCCGTTATTAACTGCTTCAATTGCAGGCAGAGCTAACGGGGCAATCTGTACCCACCATTGTTCAGAAATCAAGGGTTCAATAATTGCACCTGATCGCTCAGAATGCCCAACACTATGAGAATAGGGTTCAATTTTTTCAATCAGATCCGCATCCTGCATATCTTGAACAATTTTTTCTCTAGCGACGTCACGATCTAAGCCGTTATACGGCCCTGCAAAATTATTCAAAGTTCCATCGGGATTTAGGAGATTAATCACATCTAGATTATGTCGCTCGCCAATTTCAAAATCTGCTGGCGCATGCCCAGGTGTTACTTTTAAGACTCCCGAACCAGCATTAATTTCAATAGCGTCATCAGCAATAACATAGACAGGACGATTGACAATCGGAACAAGCACTTTTTTACCAATTAATTTTGTATAACGATCATCGTTAGGATTAACAGCCACTGCAGTATCAGCTGGAATAGTTTCAGGCCGTGTAGTAGCTACTACTATATAATCGTCAGTCGGCCGTTCATCTTCATCTAATACAACGTAACGAACGTACCAAAAAAAACTTTCGACTTCTTGATATTCAACTTCCAGATCTGAAACTGCAGTTTGACTTTCAGGATCCCAATTAATTATCCTTTCGCCTCGATAAATTAAACCGTCATCATAAAGTTTTTTAAATGTGGCACGCACAGCTTTTTGTCGTGTTTCATCCATAGTAAATGCTTCACGACTCCAATCAGCTGATGCGCCTAAACGTTTGTGCTGAAACATAATACGCTCACGAGAATTGTTAACAAACTCCCATACACGCTCTAAGAAAGCATCCCGTCCTATATCATGGCGAGATAAATTTTCTTCCCGCAAATGACGTTCAATAATTGCATTAACGGCAATTGCTGCATGATCTACTCCTGGTAACCACAAAGCATCTTCACCTAACATACGGTGCCAACGAATCAATGCATCTTCTACTGCAGTGGTTAAAGCATGACCAATGTGCAATTCACCAGTTAGATTGGGAGGAGGCATTATGATCGTAAAGGATGGAGCATCAGGGTTCATCTGACGGAAAAAACCACGGCTTTCCCAATCATGGTAGATTTTCTCTTCCACCAATTTTGGGTCATACGCAGAAGCCATTACTTCGCTATCATTGTTCGTATCTTCAAAAGTACTCATAAGTCCACTATATAATCTTAAATTTTGATATCCACTATATTAATGATTTCTACGACACTATGACTAAATTAGATGTAATGTGTAATAACCACCACGAACAGGATAAAAAATGGAACTACTTAGCTACAACTATCCGGCAATAATAGTCAAAAACCTCAACGAATCTATAGATTTTTATACAAAGCTTGGAGCATCATTAATTTATAGTGAACCTAATCGAGATGACCCCGAATCAGTCCAAGTGATGATGAGTATTGGTGAAGACAATTTTTTAATGTTAGTTGGCCCGCAAGATCCAAAGCTAAAGTTAGCAGAATCAAGCTTAGGAGTGGGTTCAGTACAATATATTTCTTTTAATGTAAGTAAAGATTTTATCGATCAAGCTTTTTTTGAGCTAGCAAATGCCGGACTACATGGTTCTGAAGAAATCTTGAGAGGCTATGAACGATTAATATTTCTGGAAGATCCCAATGGTGTATTAATTTTACTAACATCTTGGACGGTTGATGTCCCAAGTGGAATGAATCGAGCAACTATTTTAAAACTTGCTGGAGACATTCGAAATGCAAATGGCGATACATTCATAGAAACATCTCATATACAAACTGCCATTAATGAATTGAATTCAGACATCACGCAAAACTGAAGATTGCAACACTAGTAACAATATACATAAAAATAAGTAATGCTGATTCAATAGTTAACAGTTTTGTAGGCCGTACACGACCTCTTGACGTAATCCCCACAAGTACTACGCATGTCATAATAATGGCAAAAACTGCAGTCAATATGTGGATACCTTCGACTACTGCCCAGATGGATCCATCGGTATATATCAGGTCATCCATAAATAAAATGAATCCCATGTTAAAGAGATTGCTGCCTAGCACATTACTGATTGCAAGTTGGGGAGCATTGATTCTTAATGCAGCAAATGAAGCAGCAAGTTCCGGTAAGGATGTACTGAAGGCAAGGAACTGAGTTCCTACAAAACTACGCTCCCAACCGAGATCCTCTGCCAAAGAATCTCCAACAAAGGCTAACCAAACGGCCGCAGCAACAACCACTGTCGATGAAATCCCATAGTTCAGAAAAGCTTTACTCAGTGAGGTGCTTATCGCAGCAGTATTTTCTTCTTCAGATTCTCCAGAGTCATATTTGTATACAACATAAATACTCAAGAAAAAGATTAACAACAAAACCAATGACATCGGTGAAACAAAAATGTAATCATCGATAGAAAATGTTTGATGGACGAAAAGACAAGCAATCGAAAAGGCAATAATTAAAATCCCGAGTTTCGCTAAGATTGCAGTATTTTTATCAACTTGATTTAAAATTGGGCCATTACGCCACCACAAATCTAACAAACCAATAATCAGTAAATTAAAAATACTACTTCCAAAAGCATCACCAAATGCAAGATCAGGTTGCCCTACAAAACGAATTGAACTTACACCCGTACCAAGCTCAGGTAGTGATGTAGCTGTTGCCAATAAAACTACACCTACAAAAGTATGGCCTAAACCAGTACGTTCAGCTATGACATCAGCTGAACGCGCCATATAACTAGCCGCAAACAAGATTAATGCAGCTGCAATAGCCAATTGCACCCAAAGAAGAAAAAGTTCCATTAGTTTCGGTAATTCCCTAAAGACTATTTACCAAGCACTATATAAATACTGCGAATATCAACCTTCGGTCAATGGATATTATCCTCGGGGCATACCTAAACCACGCTGGGCAATAATATTGCGCTGCACTTCCGAAGTCCCTGCAGCAATAGTTGCACTGACACTAGACAAATATGTCTTAGCAATAGCACCACCTAATTTAGCATGAGGTGAACCTGAAGTGACTTGAGCTTCCATACCCAAAAGTTTTAGACCGGTCTGAGCAATACGTTGTGTTAATTCCGAACCATACAATTTTGAAATCGAAGCTTCATGATTAGGTGTTTGTCCTGCTGCTTGTAAAAAAGGAATTCGATAAGCAACATTATACCCAACTTGCAGTTCAACCCATCGATCAGCAAGTTCATATCGTGATGCAGGATTTTGCTTTAAAATGCCAACATCTTCCTTGGTAACATTAACCAGTCGCTCTAGATTACGTTTCCCCTCAGCGTATGTCGCTACACCTGAACGTTCATAATCTAAAGCTGTAGCCACTTGATACCAACCTCTGTTTTCCTCACCAACAAGATTACTATCTGGAATTCGAACATCTTCAAAAAAAACTTCATTAAAGTTATGTTCATTCACCATATTTACTAATGGTCTCACTTCAATACCAGGTGTATTCATATCAACTACAAATGTAGAAATCCCACGATGCTTTGCTGCATTGGGATCTGTACGTGCGGCTAGCCAACCCATATTGGAAGTATGACCACCACTAGTCCAGATTTTACTTCCATTTATTACCCATTCATCACCATCACGCACTGCACGTGTCTGCAAAGAGGCAAGATCTGATCCTGAACCTGGTTCTGAATATAATGTGCACCACTGATCTGTTCCGTTAGAAATCAAAGGCAAATATTTTGCTTTCTGCTCTTCATCGCCAAAAAGCATTATTGCTGGACCAACCCAATCAACACCCATTGTACTTCCTACTGGCATGGATTCATAAGCTGTAACTTCTCGATACAACATTTGCTTAATATAACCAGCATCTATACCACCATATTTTTCAGGCCAAGCCAATGTAAGCCAATTACGTTCAGACAATAATTTTCTGAGAGAGGAAGCAATCTCTAGTTTTTGTTCTTGTGTAATATCCCCAATAAATGACTTATCAGAATAGTCAGAAGGAAGATGTTTTCTTAAAAAATTCTTCACATCATCCTGAAACCGTAGTTCAGAGTCACTAAACGTAAAATCCACGGTTTTCTCCTAACTAATAATCTCACTTAAACAGTAGTGTAATTATATACTCCAAACACTACAGTAAATAAATATGTAAAATTTGGAAAAAGTATTCTCTCTGAATAATAACACTAGTACACTACGTGGACATATTAGAAGAGATTAAGCAGTTATTGAAATTCTTAGGTATGTAATAATGCAATCTTTCAGTGATATAGCAATTTTTTCCGGCAACGCACACAAAGAGTTGGCAAGTTCGGTATGCAAGCATTTAGAAATGTCTTTAGGTGAATCTGAAGTATTCCAATTTTCAAATGAAGAAGTTTTTGTCCGAATATTAGACAACATTCGAGAAAAAGATGTTTTCCTTATTCAGCCTATCGTTTCACCAGTAAATACTCGCTTAATGGAACTGTTAATCATGATCGATGCTGCTAAACGAGCCTCAGCAGGAAGGATCACAGCAGTAGTACCATACTATGCTTACGGACGTTCAGATAAAAAAGACCAACCACGAGTTCCTATCAGTGGAAGATTAGTTGCCAACTTTTTGGAAGTCGCAGGTGCTGATCGCGTACTAACTTTAGATTTACACGCAGGGCAAATCCAAGGTTTTTTTAATATCCCAGTAGATGAACTTACAGCCTTCCCAATGTTGGCAGATTATTTCCGAGGTATAAATTTAGAAAAACCTATTGTTGTTGCTACTGATGTCGGAGGAGCAAAAAGGGCACGAGATGTAGCTGAACGACTTGGATGCGATCTTGCCATTATTGATAAACGACGAACCGGTAACAATGAACAAGCCGAAGCTATGAGCTTAATCGGTGAAGTTGAAGACCATGATTGTATTATTGTTGATGATGAGATTTTAACAGGCGGAACAGTAGCATCGGCAGTAGATCTAATGAGAGCCAGGGGAGCACGTTCTGTATATGTCGCCTGTGTTCATCCTGTATTTTCGAAGAAGGCTTTCGAAATCCTTGATAACACAGCTATCGATCAATTAGTTTTTACTGATTCACTACCACTAGTTTTTGGTAATTTTCATAATGTAAATACTTCAAAATTATCCATGGCACCTCTACTAGGCGATGCCATCCACAGAATTCACACTGGAGGATCCGTTGGTGCACTCTTTCGCTAAATTCCATTTACTTGCCTTACAATATTAGTAGTTGTGTCTGAGACTATCTATTTCAAGAAGATAGTCTCGCAATGATAGGAGACGCATCAGATGTTAGGTGCTGTCCGCAAAATACTAGGTGGAGATTCTAACGCACGTGCATTAGAAGATGTTCGATCAATTGCCGATCAAATAATTAGTTTGTACTCCACATTCAAAGATATTCCTGATGCACAGTTATCGGCAAAAACAGATGAATTCAAAGCACGAATTGAAAATGGCGAGTCAATTGAGGACTTAATTGTTGAGGCAATGGCCGTTGCCAGAGAAGCAATATTCAGATGTACCGGTGAGCTAGCTTATGACGTACAAGTGCTGGGTGCTGTAGCTCTGCATAATGGATCAATAGCAGAAATGAGGACCGGAGAAGGAAAAACGTTAATGGCTACCATTGCATTATATGTTAATGCATTGGACCAAAACAGCGCTCACTTAATTACAGTGAATGATTATCTAGCAAGACGAGATGCACAATGGTACGGACCTGCACTAAATCAATTAGGTATGTCCGTGGGAATTTTACAAAATCAAGCAGCTTACCTACTTACAAAGGAAAAAAGTTCGAATCAATCTTCATTTGAATTTTTAGAAAATGCATCACGGCGAGAAGTATATAAATGTGACATCGTTTATGGAACTAATAATGAATTTGGATTTGATTATCTTCGGGATAACATGTCCACCAGTTTAGACGATAGGGTCCAAAAAAAGAGAAATTTTGCAATAGTTGATGAAGCAGATAGTGTCCTGATAGATGAAGCCAGAACACCGTTAATTATTTCAGGTACAGCCTCAGACGATGTAAGAATTTACCCGAAATTTGCACGTATCGTTCCATCTCTAAATCAAGGCACAGATTACACAGTTGATGCAAGAACTCGTAGTGTCGCGCTTACTGATCAAGGAGTGTCAGCACTCGAAGAAAAACTTGGACTAAGTAATATTTATTCATTGGAAAATTATCAACTCCTACGCTATATGGAAGCTGCACTTAAAGCCGAGATAATTTTCCAAAAAGATCAAGATTATGTTGTTAAAGATGGCCAGATTGTAATAGTTGATGCATTTACTGGAAGATTAATGGAAGGCCGGCGTTGGTCTGATGGTATTCACCAAGCTATCGAGGCCAAAGAAGGACTAAAAATTCAACAGGAATCGATTACTTATGCAACAATTACCATTCAAAACTTTTTCAGATTATATAAGAAACTCTCTGGGATGACAGGAACTGCAGTAACCGAAGCAGAAGAAATATCAAAGATCTACGATCTAGAAGTTTTAGTTATTCCAACACACAAACCAATAGCAAGAGAAGATTTTGCAGATTTAGTATTTCGATCAGAACGATCAAAATGGAATGCTGTTATAGAAGATATTGATAACCAAAATTCTATAGGCAGGCCAGTACTTGTAGGAACAATCTCCATCGAAACATCTGAAATGTTATCCGATCTTTTGCGCAAAAAAGGTATCAAACACAACGTATTAAATGCAAAACAACATGAACGTGAAGCTTCGATAATTGCGAAAGCAGGAGAAGAAAGCGCAGTGACCATCGCTACTAATATGGCTGGAAGGGGTACTGACATAAAACTTGCAGAAGGCATCAACACCAAGGGTGGGTTACATGTCATCGGTACAGAAAGGCATGAATCAAGAAGAATCGACAATCAATTGCGAGGTCGATCCGGTAGGCAAGGTGATCCAGGTTCTACAAGATTTTATGTTTCATTTGAAGATGATTTAATGAAAAGATTCGCACCAGATTGGTTACCTGGGATGATGTCTAAGCTTGGTATGGAAGAGAATATGCCTCTTGAATCAAAAATGGTTACACGTGCCATAGAGCAAGCACAGCAAAGAGTAGAGGGTTATAATTTCGATATCCGCAAACATGTTGTCGAATACGATGATGTTATGAACATGCATAGAGATATGATTTATAGTGAACGAAATAAAGTATTAGAAGAGTCTGAATTAAACACTACAATCCTGACTATGGTACAAGAAGAAATTGAATCTTTATCCGAATCTTTCCTTACCAATAGCCCCGTAGAACCTGAAACTTTCCTTACACAGTTGAATACAATATATCCACTAGAAGACGACATTACGATTGATGATATTGAAAAACAGCCTGCAGATTATATTTTAGAACAAGCAAATATAATTGCGACAGATAGATATGAATCTATGACAAAAGATGTTGGAACAGATCATCAGCGAATTGTAGAAAAGATAGTATTGCTGAGAATTATTGACTCCCTTTGGGTGAATCACTTAACTGCAATGGATGAAATGCGCCAAGGAATTGGCTTACGAGCATACGGACAAACTGATCCTCTTGTGGCATACAAACAAGAAGCTCATGATATGTGGGAGCAATTATCCGCGAATATTCGACAGACAGTTGCCAAAAATATTTTTCATACACGCATAGCCCATAATGTAATCAACAGCTTAAATCCTGAAGCAACTAACGATAGTCAGCAAAACTTAAGTAGTGACTCATCAGGAAATTCGCACAATGAGAATAGTGATAATGTTTCACGAGCGGAAAGACGTCGAGCACAACGCAAGAAGAAAAAACAGGTACGAAGTAGGAATTAGAGATCTCACTAGTAAAAAAATGCCAGAAGAAAAAACAGGACCAAAAGGTGTAGTACCACCTGCAGAAAGAATAGCTGCTAGTGCCATAGCTAGGCTAAATTCTGAAACGCCAACCATTTGGCTAGTCAGTGGACCCTCGTCAGAAAATCGCAATTACATAGCTAATGAAATAGCAAAATATTTTCAAAAAAGTGCCCTAATCGATGGTGAATCAATCGCAAAGTATGTATTAGCAGGACAAGTTCTACCGGGAGAAGAGCCAAATACAGAATCGGAACGCCAAATAGAATTATCGATACGTAATCAATGTCTATTAGCGAGATCATTTTCTGAGGCTGGCTTTGTTTCTGTTATTAATTATGCGATTTTAACCCGCTACCACTTAGAAGCTTATAGACATTATTTGTCTGGAGGCAAATTGCATCTTGCCGTCATCCCTTCAAGTGAACCTAAATTCATAGATCTGAACGCCTTACTAAAGAAAGAACTAAATGGTGTTGGATATTGGATCGAAAATACTATGATCAAATCTGACATTACCAACTTAATAAAATCTGAAGAATCTATTCTATGAAAATTAAAAGGGATTAAAATACTATGTATTGTGGTATCAAAGGGATTAATTCAAAATTGGAAAGAGTAATGTGTATCAATGACTGTACCTGATAAAACTAAGGCCGATTTTGTAGAAACCTTTGAAGATCTTCACACAGACGAAAATTCGCTAAACGGACCTCTCGAACCTCAACAGGCAACTTGTGCACTAATAAATAAAATCGAGTCAGGCGAACATTGGTATACAGCTCTTCTAGATGTAATTAACCTCTGGTCAGTTCCTTATGAAGAAATAGATGGTGTTACATACCATTATTTAATAGATGGAGAAGCATTTAATTGGTTATTACTAGCTCAAAGGTTACTTGATGAAATTCTGACAATTGCACCAAATAATGAAATAGAGAAGCTTTTACTGTATGGCATAGCACCTATGGATATTACAGAAGCAGAATTCGCAAGATTAATTGGAGGACCAAAATATCGCGCACACTTAAATTTTCAATATGGCGTTACCGTTGAAGAAGTAATTTTATTGAGTGCTGAATTAGAACTTGAAAAAGCTGGTGTGCTATCTAACACAGGTAAAGAACCACCTGATGTTTTAGCTTATCAACGTGTCTATGGGAAAAGCTTAGCTGAACTCCAAATAATTTATGCAACCCAAACGGGAATACATATCGGGAAGGAGATAAGCCAAAATTCTTTCCAACGATTTATATATTGGCTATCAAAATATCGATTACGCAATAGTGAACCAGCAAGGCTAGCTTCAGATACGCGTAAAGCTCTCTCTTTGATATCAAGAATGGAAAATCACAGAAAAAGGCGATTCACATAATAAATCGTTCTACCTGTGCAAGAATACCTTCAGTATCAATTTGGCAAATTTTCTTTTGTTGACTCTGGGTAGCATGTTCAACAATCATGTCTGGAATCCCAATAGAGCCCAAGAATTTATCTCCCATTCTTAAATCTGATAAGAGTGATAAAACACCTTCACCAAAGCCACCAATAAGGGAATTATCCTCGACCGTTATTATCCCTTTAGTTTCTTTGGCAATTTGTGTGATCAATTCTCTATCCAGAGGTTTAGCAAATCTTGCATTAACGACTCCAATACTTATATCGCGCTTAGCAAATTCTTCTGCAACTTCAAGACAATCAGGTATCACTGATCCAATTCCTATTAGAGCAAAATCAGAGCCTGGTCGAAGTAGAGCCCCCTTACCAATATGTAAACTTTCATTTTTTAAACTAGAAATCTCAGTAGCAGCAATTCCACGAGGATATCGAATAGCAATAGGTCCTTCATGATCGATAGCTAAACTTAAAAGAGCAGAAAGTTCATCATCATCACTTGGAGCTGCCACAACCATATCTGGTAAGCAACGCAAGTAGCTGATATCAGCAAATCCTTGATGCGTCCGACCGTCTTCTCCCACTAAGCCAGCACGATCAATCGCGAAAATTACAGGTAATCCCTGAACAACAACGTCATGTACCACTGAATCAAATCCACGCTGCAAAAAAGTAGAGTAAATTGCTACAACAGGCTTCATACCAGAGGCAGCAAGACCAGCGGCAGTAGTGACTGCATGTTGTTCTGCTATACCCACATCAAATACTCGATTAGGAAACTGTTTTTTTAAATTGGTCAGACCTGAACCTTCCAACATTGCAGGAGTAATAACAACTACTTTTTCATCAGTCGCACAAATTTTGCCAAGGCTATCGCCAAAAACTTCACTATACGTTCTCTTCTTCTTTTCAGGTGAAGTAGGTGCCTTTAACCAATATGTGCCACTATGACTTTTTACTGGGTCAGCCTCTGCTTCTTCGACTCCTTGACCCTTCTTAGTTAGTGCATGTATGAGAGCAGGCTTCCCAGTAAAATGCTTGACAGATCTTAGTGTTGATTCAAGTATTTCAATATCATGCCCATCTATTGGTCCATAGTAATCAAAACCCAAGTGATCCCAAAATCCTGATTGAACCATTAAATCTCGAGGAACTCTCTTAAGCCTTCGCCATTCATCCCATAAACGATCACCAGCGGGTAATTGTGTAACGAATTTTTTTAATTCAACCTTAAAATCTCTATATGCAGGACTAACACGTACTCGATTGACGCTACGATTCATTGCTCCCACATTTGGTGAAATAGACATTTCGTTATCATTCAGGATTACGACAATATCACCGCCAATATCACCTAAGTGATTCAGTGCTTCAAAACTCATTCCTGCAGTTAAAGCACCGTCACCAACAACTGCAACAACTGAATAATCTTGTTTTTGCAAGTCACGACCAAGAATATATCCGGTAGCTGCAGAGAGTGCTGTTCCAGCATGGCCTACACCAAATGCGTCGTGATCACTTTCACGCCGATCAGGAAATCCAGAGAGACCATCCACCTGGCGCAACGTAGACATACGGTCTAGGCGACCAGTTAATATTTTATGAACATATGCTTGATGACCTACATCCCACAAAATCTTGTCCTTAGGAGTTGTAAAAATCCGGTGTAATGCAAGAGTAATTTCGACAGCACCTAAACTAGAAGCTAGATGACCAGCATCACCGTTGGCATGGACAATCTCTACCAATAATTCGCGAACATCCTTACTTAATGTAACCATCTCATAATGACTGAGTGAATTAATATCTCTACCATTTTCAATTTCGGTAATAAGATTATTCATTTTGCCTCTTCTAAAAACAGCTAATTTAATAATACCAAGAAGATACATAAATTTCTGGTTCATCCAAAAATATTGAAAAAGACATTAAATTTTTCAGATCTTATATAATGTGACTAAGATTATTTATATCATATATTGCAATTATTATACGATAATATACAATATATTTATGCCAAACTTCTATGAAATATTAAAACTTAAAAAAGATGCAACACAACCGGAAATTAAATCTGCATTCCGTCGTTTAGCCAGACGTTACCATCCGGATGTAAATCCTGGTGATGAAAAAGCAGAGCAAAGATTTAAGGAAATTTCACAGGCACATGAAGTGTTAGGTGATCCGAATAATCGATCAGCCTATGATAAATATGGAGATAAATGGCAGCAAGCCGATCAGCTTGAAGAAATGGAAAAACGTAATAACAATTTTGCTTTCAATCGTTTTTCCCGTGGAAATATCAACCAGTCATTTAGTTTCGACGGAGACCTTTCAGGCTTATTTAGTGGCACAAATGGTTTTGATTCATTATTCCAGCGTACCAACAATCGATCACGTGGTGCAGATTTAGAACAGCAAATTAATATCACTTTAAAAGAATCTTATAACGGTACTACGCGAAAAATATCTTTATCCCAAAACGTGCAAAACAGTTCATCCATAGAAGTTAATATCCCCAAAGGCGTCACACAAGGTCAACGTATAAAAATCACTGGTAAAGGACAGCCTGGAAGAAACGGTGGCAATGCAGGAGATCTAATTCTAATCACTAACTTAGAACATAATGCAGTATTCAGTAGAGATGGAAATAACCTTCGTGTTCGTGCTGACGTTATGATGACTGATGCAATACTAGGTACAGAAATCCATGTACCAACACTAAAAGAAAAAAATCTAGTACTTAATCTGCCTCCCATGACTCAAGCTGGACGTATCTTTCGCTTAGCTGGTCAAGGCATGCCAATAAAAGAATCAGGATTCGGTGATCTTCTCGTAGAAATAAGAATTGTTATTCCAAATGAATTAAGTGATGCACAAAAAGAACTATTTAAAAAAATACATAATCTACAAGATGAATCTTTGGGAAATGAGAAAAAATGACTAACCAAATTAACTATATTCCATTAAATGAACCTGTATTTCAGATTTCAATTGTCTCCCAAATGATAGGGTTGCACCAACAAACCATCCGATCATACGAACGCATCGGACTAGTACAACCACATCGTACTGCTGGCAATACACGTCTTTTCTCACATGCAGATGTCGACAAATTACGCACAGTGACTAGGCTAGTCAACGATTTAGGCATCAATCTTGCAGGGGTTGATGTCATCATGCGCTTAAGTGCACAAATTGAGAAATTACAAAGTGAAATCAATAAAAAAGAAAAAGAAAACAGACGTCTTAGAAAGCAATTACAGTAACCA
Source organism: Chloroflexota bacterium (assembly GCA_002707835.1). Lineage (GTDB taxonomy): Bacteria > Chloroflexota > Dehalococcoidia > UBA2979 > UBA2979 > UBA6955. The sequence goes on along the minus strand of PANZ01000013.1, from coordinate 24,995 downwards.
ATCGTCAGTATTGTTGAAAGGACCACAAAATGATGCGTCAAGACAGATTCACTGAACAAGCACAGGCAGTATTACAAGCATCGCAAGAGATGGTACGCCAAACACGACACCCACAGTGGGATGTCGAACATGTTTTTCTATCCTTAGTGCAATTAAAGGATGGATTAGCGCAAGAGATCTTACAAAAAACAGGGATCAACCCTGAATCACTTGGGAGTGCAATTAAAAAACAATTGGAAATTGTTCCTAAATTGGGTGGTGATGTTGTTCAAATATACACGACTCCCCGTGTAGTTGGACTACTAGAACGGGCAAATGCAGAAGCAGAAAGATTACAAGATGAATATGTCGGAGTAGAGCATTTATTGATAGCCATTGCAGATGAACGCGAAGGAGATTCTGCAAAAATTCTTAACGAATTTGAAATCACTAAAGAACGAATTTATCAAGCACTCCGTGATATCCGTGGTTCAGCTAGAGTAGATTCACCAAATGCTGAATCAAATTATCAAGCTTTAGCAAGGTTTAGCATAGACCTGACTGAATTAGCACGTACTGGACAACTAGATCCTGTAATAGGTAGAGCTGTCGAAGTTGATCGACTTATGCAAGTTCTTAATAGAAGAACAAAAAACAACCCTGCATTAATCGGTGAAGCTGGAGTTGGGAAAACTGCAATCGTTGAAGGACTTGCACAAAGAATCATAGAGGGAGACGTACCAGACAGACTTCGCGATAAAAAAATTATGTCACTCGATATTGGGCAATTGATCGCAGGTTCAAAATTTCGTGGTGAATTCGAAGAACGTTTACAAGGAGTGATGAGAGAGGTTAAGGAATCAGGCGGAGAAATTATTCTTTTTATCGATGAACTACATCAAGTGGTTGGAGCTGGCGGAGCAGATGGTGCAATAGATGCTAGCAACATGATGAAACCAGCTTTGGCAAGAGGAGAATTACGAGTAATTGGTGCGACAACATTAGATGAATATCGAAAAAATATTGAGGAAGATCCTGCACTCGAAAGAAGATTTTCACCCGTCTATGTAGAAGAACCTTCAACAGAAGACGCTGTAGCAATATTAACGGGTATACGATCAAAATACGAAGAGCACCATGGCCTTAAAATAAAGGATGAGGCTATCCAAAGTGCTGTGTACCTTAGTCAACGCTATATCACGGAAAGACATCTCCCTGACAAGGCAATCGATCTGATAGATGAAGCATCATCAAGATTAGTCATCCAAAATGAATCTATGTCTCCTGAGTTACGCAATTTAAAATATCAAGTCGATGAAATAAATCATCGACTTGATAGTGCTGCGCAGCATGAAAATTTCGAAGAGGCTGCACAGTTGAAGCAAGAGCTACTTAATCTACAAAGTACCTATACAAAACAAAGGGATGATTGGAAATTTCAAAAAGGTGTTTCGGACGATGTTGGAGAATCAGATATTGCTACTCTCGTAGCACAAATGACAGGAATTCCTGTAAATAAAATGTTAGAAGAAGAAGCTTCCAAACTAATTCAAATGGAACAGGCTTTACATGAAAAAATTATAGGTCAAGACCGAGCAATTTCTGTACTATCTGATGCTATCCGAAGAGCTAGAAGTGGATTGAAAGACCCTAGCCGTCCAATAGGTTCCTTCGTTTTTGTGGGTCCAACTGGTGTAGGTAAAACTTACTTAGCAAAAGCCCTGGCAGAATATCTTTTTGATGACGCTGAAGCATTAATACGACTTGATATGTCTGAATATCAAGAATCACATACAATCTCACGTCTCATAGGAGCACCCCCTGGATATGTAGGATACGATCAAGCAGGTGAGTTAACAGAATCTGTAAGAAGAAGACCTTATCAAGTCATACTATTTGATGAGATAGAAAAGGCACACCCTGATATTTTCAATACGCTGCTACAGGTAATGGACGATGGTCGATTGACAGATGCACGCGGTCGCACAGTAAACTTTCGAAACACAGTAATTATCCTTACTTCTAATTTAGGGACATCGCAACGTCAAGAAAGCATCGGATTTCGACGTACCACATCAGATAGTGATCATGACTCTATGGTTCTTTCTATAGAAAATGCCCTTAAAAGTGCATTCCGACCTGAATTCATTAACCGCATTGACGATATAGTGGTCTTTGAACCCTTAACAGAACCTGAAATAGCAAAAATTGCTGACCTCATAATAGATGAAGTAAAAGCTCGATTATTAGAAAGAAGTGTAACCTTTGCTATATCTGAAATAGCAAAAAATGAACTTGTTCGAGAAGGTTATGATCCGAATTTTGGAGCCAGACCTTTGAGAAGGATTGTTGAAAGACGAATTGAAAATCCTCTCGCAAAGCGAGTACTATCTGGAGAATTTTTAGAAGGCGATCAAATTAATGTCGATTATTTAGATGATAATTTTACTTTTACTCGTGAGCCGGGCGAAATCGATATCGAATCAGTAGAAGTAGAACCTATAGAAATATAAAATTTGCTTCAGCAAATTCTCAAGTGGAATTAATCTGACACACATTGTACGAAAGGTCATCATATGTCGCATTGGAGAGAATCAATAAATTCATGGGGTGGAATTCCAGTAGCCGTTGCATTTGTTGCGATCGTTGGTTTCATTGTTGCCGTCATCATGTTCAGTATAAGTGGGACAAATGAAGAATCATACAAAGCAAAGATATATGAGAATGCAGAAGGTCGAGTACTAGGAATATCTGGAGCACCCGTACGAATTATTGAATTCGGTGATTTACAATGCTCACACTGTAAAACTTTTCACGATGACATAGCACCAAAAATAATAGAAGATTTTATTTCTTCTGGAATTGCGACATTGGAATTTAGACATCTTGCATTCCTGGGCCCAGAATCAATATTAGCCGCAACTGCAGCAGAGTGTGCTCTAGAACAGGAACATTATTGGGATTACATCGATCTGTTGTTTTTTAAACAAAACCCCAATAGCAAATCAACATTTTCTACTACAAATTTAAAGAAATATGCACGTGAATTGGAGAATCATTACCCCAATTTTGATGTAATGCAATTTGATTCATGTTTGAATTCTCTAGAAAAAAGAGAACTTGTAATCAATATGAGTGAAGATGCTCTCAGATTAGGTTTTTCATCTACTCCCACCTTTTTGATCAATGGAATCCCTTTCAGCAATAGTGGACAATATGAGACATTTCGTACTGCAATAGAAAGTGCAGCAAAAAAATAAATTTATTCAAATAAGAACACTGTTCGGAACCTAATATAAGAAGTATCATAACGCTGTAATAACGAAAGTACACAATGACAAATATCACTGAAAGTAGAGTAGACACGTTGAATTTTAATTCCGAAACGAAAACATTGGATATTACATTTAATGATTTAAATATCCTTTCTACTGGTGGAGTAGATGTATTAGTACTCAATTTAAATGAATGGAATAGCGATATCCCATTTTACTTAGAGATTGACCAGCGCCTTTTTGCACTACAACCATCTAATACTCATCTTGTTTCTGGACATGGAGCACAACTCCCAAATTGGATTACAAATGAAGAATCAGAGGGTCGATTGACCATACTTGTGGAACGAAATGAAAGATATTTGGTGTACATCCATGACACTCTGGCAATAGATGAAGATGAAGATGAAGATGATGAGACTATAGTGGAAGAAAGTACTGAAGAAACGTCAGAGTAAAGTACATTTTTACAGGCAGAAAATCAGATGCCATTCCCGTAACAAAGATTTCATTAACAAACTGTCTAGCGGAGAGGAAAGCATAACAATTGCATCCTCGTCATTGTCACGATAGTACCTCGGCAATTCTCCAATTTTTTTAAATCCAAAACGCTTATATAAATTTTGTGCAGCAAAATTGGATTTTCTAACCTCAAGAACTATTGACTGCATATCGGCTGATCTTGCTAATCCAAAACAATTGATTAGTAATATCGAACCAATACCAATTTTTTGAAACGTAGGTAAAACAGCTAACGTAACTAAATGCAATTGATCTTTCATAAACCAAACACCTGCAAACCCTAATATTTGATTTTGCTGTTCATCATCAACTATTTCCGCGATCAGATATTCGGAAAATCCATTCACCAATTCTTCTTCAAACGTTCTACGTGACCAGAAATCTGTACTATAGGCTTCATGTTCAATATCTCGAACATGATCTAAGTCAAATTCTGTCATTAAGCGAACATTTATTTTTATATTGCTTTGTAAAGATTGAAACATTGTTCTTGATACCTTCGACTATGAGAACGACAATAAATACAAAACTTTCCTAGACTATTTACAGTAATACAAAATAACATTGCTGTGGAGGACATCATGAGTCAACGTTCAGGACCTTTATCATCAAGTCATACAGAAGAGGATCATCCTGAACAAACTCTCAGGCCAAGAAATCTTTCAGATTATTTCGGACAAGAAAGAATTAAGGAAAGCTTAAAAATTTCAATTGCAGCAGCGAAAAAAAGAGAGGAAGCGCTAGATCACGTATTATTTCACGGACCACCAGGTTTAGGAAAAACAACATTAGCAATGATCCTTGCTTCAGAAATGGGTGTCTCGATTCGTATTACATCTGGACCTGCAATAGAACGAACAGGCGATCTTGCTTCACTGCTTACAAGCCTTCAGCCTGGCGATCTGTTGTTCATAGACGAGATCCATCGTCTACCTTTATCAGTCGAAGAGGTACTCTATCCTGCCATGGAAGATTTTGCTGTCGATCTCATTTTAGGCAAAGGACCAAAGGCACGAGATGTTCGACTCAAACTCAACTCGTTTACGCTTGTTGGAGCCACAACAAGATATGCACTAATATCACAGCCTTTGCGTGATCGATTCGGTTCAGCATATCGTTTAGATTTTTATGATGAGTTAGCTTTGTCCAAAATTATAAACAGATCTGCCAATGTACTAAATTGTAAAATTGATGATGCTGGAGTGATCGAAATCGCCAAAAGATCGAGAGGAACAGCACGTGTCGCGAATCGACTATTAAGAAGAGTACGAGATTATGCAGAAGTAAAATCAGATGGGAATATTACTGCCGAAATTGCCATTGCATCCCTCGCACAATTAGAGATAGACAACTTAGGGCTCGATCAAATGGACAGAGAATTAATTAAAGTCATGGCAGAGCGTTTTAACGGTGGTCCTGTTGGTCTGGATACATTATCAGCAGCTATATCTGAAGAATCAGACACCATAATGGACGTTTACGANCCTTATTTACTAAAATTAGGATTCATACATCGCACCCCCAGAGGGCGAACTCTCACCAGATATGCATATGAACACATGGGCATCGAACCGAATAACAATGAATTACAACAGCAGTTAATTTAGGTAATCGATATTTAGAATTATCTTGCACGTATAATCGAATATGTAACTCGTCCTACTGCAACCAATCTATCCTGTTCATCTTTCACATCGACTTGGACAAAAGAGAATGCACGACTTTGTCTTAAGAGAGTAGGCTTGGCTACAATATGACCTTTTGCAGGGCCCAAGAATGTAACATTCAGATCAATAGTAGCTTGACCAGCCCAAGTAGNATCATCTTCTTGCTTCAATGTTGAAGTCATCGCACCTGCGGCTGCATCTATAAGAGAGCCAATAGCGCCACCATGTATTATTTCTGGCAAACGTGTACCCAATTCAGGACGCATTGAAAGTCCTAATCTAATATCACCTTGCACTGCACTTTCAACTTCAATGCCTAGTAAGCCCCAGTAGGCAATACTCTCTGGTGCAATCAAGTCAAACAATTTAGAATCAATATTTTTTTCTACCATATCGCTTAGCTACTTTCTTATTTTTAGCCACTTCGCAACAAAAATAACTTTATCGAAAAAAAGCAATTTTATATTCATCAGTCTTTCATTTATTGTGTCAATTGGCATTCGCAAATGTCATCTTGTAGAGATCAGCATATGCACCATCAAGTTGCATTAATTCATCATGATTACCAATTTCTACAATTTTACCTAACTGCATCATAACAATACGATCAGCATTACGAATTGTAGAAAGCCTATGCGCGATCACAAAAGATGTTCTACCTTGCAACATTGTTTCCAAAGCACGCTGTATAAGTTTTTCTGTTTGCGTATCAACATTTGCAGTTGCTTCATCAAGNATTAATATTCGAGGGTCTGCAACTAAAGCTCTCGCAAAAGCAATAAGCTGACGCTGGCCTACTGATACATTACGACCACGTTCATGCAAAATAGTCGAATAATCTGCAGGTAATTGAGAAATAAAGTCATCAGCTCCTACAGCCTTCGCAGCAATCTCAACTTCCTCGTTAGTGGCATTTAAGCGCCCATAACGAATATTTTCTCTTATACTTCCTGAAAATAAATATGGCTCTTGTAAAACCACGCTCATTCGAGACGTTAAGGAAGCTCTTTGAATAGAACGAAGATCATGACCATCAATCAATATTTCACCTTGTTGTATATCATAAGAACGATTCACTAGGGCAGTTACAGAAGTCTTTCCAGCACCTGTATGACCTACAAGAGCAATGGTTTCACCTGCAGAAACATGCAAATCAAATTTTTCAAGGACTGGAATACCGGCAATATAACTGAAATCTACATCACAAAAATCAACTCTTCCCTCGATATCAGCTAATACAATAGCTTCTGGGGGATCNACAATTTCAGGTTGAGTATCGAGTACTTCAAAAATTCTGTGTGCNCCAGCCATCGCTCTTTGCAACATGGTATATTGCAAAACAATGTCACGGACTGGATTGAAAAAACGTTGAATATAAAGTGTGAAACCTAATGCCAATCCAGCAGCCGCTGGCGCATCTATAACACCATTAAAAGCTCTATAACCTATAACAAATAAAACTAAACAAGTAGCAGTTGCAGATAATATTTCAACTACAGGCATCACAGATGCTTGTAGTTCTGCAGCTTTTAGATTCATAACTTTATTTTGATTATTTAATTTTTCAAAATCATCAAAATTCTTTGGTTCCCGAACCATCGATTGTACGACGCGGACACCTGAAACGTTTTCATTAATATTTGCATTAACTATCGCTATTGCTTGGCGAACTCGAATAAAAGCTCTGGCAGCAAATCTTTGCCAAAACAACATAAAGAAAAATAAAATAGGAACAACGATTAGAGCCAAAATAGCTAATACAGGGTCGAGTGCAGCAACTAGAACGATAATAATAATCAGACCAATAATATCTGCTAAAACATTCAAAAATCCTGACGTCATTAGCTCCTGAAGAGTAACGACATCACTGGTAACTCTGGACATTAAACGTCCAACTTCCTCCCTATCATAAAAGCTAAGCGAAAGTTTATTTAAGTGAGCAAACATATCACTACGCAAATCACGCAACATATGATGGCCAATATANCCAGTGAATAATCTTTGTGCCATTGCAGCAAAAAACATAACAACAGCAAGTACCACCACTACAATTCCAAAGAATTGAGTATCTGCAACTGCACGATCAAAAGACTCTGGAGTACCTTCGATTATTGCGCTTCCAATACGTTCGATTGCTAAAGCCATAATAAATGGTGGTGCATAAGATGCTGCTGAAAAAATAATCATTGAAATAATTGCGCCGAGAGCTTTCCATTTATGCGGAGTAATAAATGGTAGAAGACGTTTAATTAACCCTAAATCATATACTTTCCCGAGCTCATCATAATCCCAACCATCAATACCTCGACGGTTGATCATATCAACCTGTGAACCACGGCCACGCCTCTGATTAGGTGTGTTACCCTGGCTCCAACCACCTGCACCGCCACCAGCCCAATAAGCCATTAGCTGATCCTCGTTTCATCTTCTAAAACCATGGCAGATTCTTCCTGATCNCGTAATTCGAGATCGTATATTTGTCTATAAAAACCCATGCCATCCAATAAGGTCTGATGTGTACCTTGTTCGACAATTCTGCCGTCTCGCATAACTAAAATTTGATCTGCTTCCATAACAGTTCTTAATCTTTGAGCAATGACAAAAGTTGTNCTGCCTTTCATAACAGTTTGCAAAGCTTCCTGAATACGAAACTCCGTACTCATATCAACTGCAGCAGTTGAATCATCCAAAATTAATATTTCCGGATCGAGTAACAATGCACGAGCAATAGCTACTCTTTGACGTTGACCACCAGACAAAGTTGACCCACGTTCACCTACCCATGTGTCGTAACCGTCCGGCTGAGTCATAATAAAATCATGAATACAGGCAGCCTTAGCAGATGCGATTACCTCTTCATCTGTAGCATCCGGGCGACCGTATCGAATATTATCTTTTATGCTTGCAATAAACAGGAAGACATCTTGCTGAACTATACCTATCGATTTACGTAGCGAATCAAGAGTGATATCGCGTATATCTTGATCGTCTATAGTAATTTGACCACTATTCGGATCATAAAAGCGTGGAATTAAATTAACGATTNAAGTTTTTCCTGATCCTGTAGGACCAAGTAATGCAATTGTTTGTCCTGGTTTCGCATCAATATCTACATTCGTAAGAACACCCTGACCTTCATCGTATTCGAAAGAGACGTTATTAAATCTAACATTACCGCGACTTATTCTAAGGTCTTTAGCACCAGGTACTTCTTCGACAGGNGATGGAAGGTCAAGAATTGCAAATACACGAGTTCCTGCAGAATGTGCTCGAGCATATATATTAATTATAAAACCAAGACTACGAACCGGTACTTGCATTAGTGTTAAATATAATTGGAAAGCAGTTAATTCACCTACAGTCATATTTCCAGCGCGAATTTCTATAACACCTAACCAAAAAACAACAGCTAAAGACAATAGCCACATGCCTTGCAAGAAAGGTTCATTAAAAGCTTGAAATTTTGCAGTTCTGTAAGATTCATTGAAAAGTAGTTGAATTTTTTCATCAAATTTTTGCTGCTCAAATTGTGCGCGGGAAAAAGCTTTGACCACTCGTTGACCACTTAAGTTCTCTTGAAGAACATTTGCCATTTCACCTTGCAATTCTTGAATACGTAACCATATAGGCCTTAACTTGAGTGACACAAATCCTGCTTGAATACCTACAAAGGGAACAAATATTAGAGCAATCAAACCAACACGTAAATTTGTTGCAATCATCAGACTGTAAGTTATCGATACCAAAACAATTACAAAAATTAGTCGGATAACACCAACATTAACAAACATCCTTACGCCTTCAACATCTTGTGTCGCACGAGACATTATTTGCCCTATTTCAGCTTTGTCATGATAAGCGTATGAAAGTCTTTGAAGTCTTTCATAGATATCATTTCGCAAATCATAAGCAATAGTTTGACCAAGGCGTTCAGCTAGATAAGTCTGTGCATATACAAATGCTCCTCGAGCAACAGCTACAACAGCTATAAGAGCCAAAGCTATAAGAAGTGTCGAGGCATTACCATCAATACGAGTAGTTTCTTCACCTGTTAAATTAGTCGAAGTTACTATTCCCAAACCAGAATCAATTGCGTATCCAGCTAACCAAGGTGCAGCTATCGTAAAAACTCCTGCACATAACAATGATAAAAGTGAATAAAAAAATAATTGTGGATGCCTTAAAGCTCTCAACACAATTCGAATCAAAATATTTTTTTCTAATCTTTGAATACTACTCACAAAACCCCAACAACCTACACGTCCAACAAATAAAGATTCATACAGTCTAAACGACTAATTTTTTATGCGATAAATTAATTATTCAATCTAATTATTTATTAGATATGGCATCGAACTTAGATAATAGTGCATTTCTTGTGGAAATAGACATTGGATGTATTTGTAAACCTAATTTTAGAGATTCATCTATCCGAATATCTATATAAGTTAATGCTGCTTTCTCTAACGAATCACTAGCAATATCGAAAACTATTTGTAAATCTGAATTTTTTGCTATTTTGTTCGGTTCAACCTTGTCNGCAATGAACATCGCCCAAGATTCCAAAGAAAATTCGGGGTGGCCGGTAGTATGCCACTTAATAGTCTCTAGAACTTGAGAATCCTTAATTCCAAACCTTTCCTTAAGTTCTATAGCCGCAAGAGGGCCATGAAGTAATACCGGACTACTAAGTTCGACTGGATCTATATCTAGATCCATATTTTGAGCTTTNTACAATAATTCTTTTTCAGACAACGCGCGAAAAAGATCGTGGCCTTGCGCGGCCAGTTTAATTTCTGAAACATTTAGATCATATTTTTCACCAAAAGCACCGGCAAGCTTAACTACACGATCTATATGTGCAAGCATCTTAGCCGGTACTTCGGCAGACATACATTCACGCAAACGAATATGATCCATTACGACAACATTCTAAATAGTTACATCATCGAACGTAAACGACGTACACGTTCTTCAGTAGAAGGGTGTGTAGAAAAGAAGCCACGAGATAATCCACCAAAAGGGTTAGCAATATATAAATGTGCAGTAGCCTTAGAAACTTCTCGAGGAGAACGATTGACGCCCATCTCAATTTTCTCTAGAGCAGATGCCAAAGCAAGCGGATCATTAACAAAATTAGCTCCATCGTGATCAGCTTCAAATTCACGAGAGCGACTTATAGCAGATTGAATAATCCCTGCAGCAAGAGGAGCCATCAAGGCTACTACTATTGAAGCCATAGCATTTCTTCTACCGCCAAACCACAAAGCCATCCACGATATCATTGATATGGCGCTAGCAATTGAGGCAACGATTGAAGATATCAGAATATCCCGATTGCTAACATGTGCTAATTCATGGCCAAGTACTGCACGCAATTCACGTGCCGAAAGCATTTGCTGAATGCCGGTAGTTACTGCTACTGCTGCATGTTTAGGATTACGCCCTGTTGCAAAAGCGTTAGGCTGTGGAGTATCCATAATATAAACTCGAGGCATGGGCATATTTGCTAGTGAAGAAACTTCTTCAATCAAGTTAAACAAATGAGGATCATCTTTTTTTTCAATTTCTACTGCCTTGGATGATCTCAAAACAATATCTGCAGATTTCCAATATGATCCCAAATTCATAGCTAAAGCAATAAACCCAAATATGATCACTCCACCCGAACCACCAACTGCACCACCAACTGCAATAAGCAATCCACTAATTGCTGCTAGAAGGATAACTGTTTTGAAATTATTCATACTTTCCCTTAAGTAATTTAACCACTATGGATAGGACAATATAATTCTATCACTCAAGTAACAAAAATTTGTGAATAATGAAGAAATTAACACAATAAAAAAAGGAGGGNCTGGNTANTANCCAGNCCCTCCTTTTTTTATTGTGTTATACCTTTTAAATTCCTAGTTGTTGTGCAACGAGTTCGCGATGATAATCAGCATCACCAAAAGATAATTCAGCTCTTTTTTGACGTCTAAAATACAACTGAATCTTATANTCTTTAGTAAATCCAATACCACCGTGAATTTGTTGACCATGAGCAACGACACGNCGTGTTGCATCAGAACACCATGCCTTCGCCATGTTCACAGATATTTGTGTATCATCATCTGGTTGACCAGTCGAAATTGCCCATGCTGCTTTGTACATAATGAATCGTGATCCATCAACATCAGTAACCATATCAGCACACTTATGCTGTATCGCTTGGAATGAACCAATTGGGCGTCCAAACTGAACACGTTCTTTAGCATAATCAACAGAGATTTCAAAATCCATCTGTGCTAAACCAACCATGTAAGCACATTCGCCAACAGTATAACGATGAATAACAGGACCTAAAGCTGCCCAACCTTCACCTTCAACTCCCAGTAGTTGACCTTGCGCATTATTAAGCTTGACTTCTGCCTGCTTATCACGAGCAATAGTTTGCAATTGGGTAATATCTACACCGTCTTGATCAGTAGCAACAATTCCTAATGTAACACCTTTTTCAGACCGNCCAGCTACTATCATGTAATCTGCAACATTAGCATCTGGAACAAACAACTTAACCCCATTGAATGTTACATCGTTNCCATTTACTGAAGCTTCACACTGCACGCCTTCTTCGTCGAAACGTGCGGAAGGTTCTGTCAGTGCAAGAGTGAAAATTACATCACCGCTAGCGATCTTCGGTAAAAATTCAGCCTTTTGATCATCTGAGCCTATTTCAATTAATGGAACGGCACCACCCAATACCGTAGACATAAACGGACCTGGAACTAGAGCACGGCCAAATTCCTCAAGCAAAACACAGAGGTCTAGAAAATCGAATCCTGCACCACCATGCTCTTCAGGAATTAGTAAACCCTGCCAACCCTGCTCAGCCATTTTTTGCCATAAGGCAGTGCTGTAGCCAGCGTCATCTTCTTCCATATCACGAACGAGTTGCTCGGGACATTCATTTTCTAAGAAGTCACGTGCACCATTTTTCAACATTTCCTGCATTTCAGTTAGGCCGAGATCCATTATTACTCCTCACATTCCCTATCCGTTGACAGATTCGGGTCTTTATTTATATCACACATGCGGAAAACACACCTTTTTTTTTATCCACGCGGTAACCCGAGACCACGTGTTGCAATCACATTCCTTTGAATCTCAGAAGAACCTGAGAAAATGGTATGCGGTACAGAACGTACATAATCACGAGTAAATGAAGAACGCATTGGTGAATATTCACTGTCTTCTGACCAAAGATTTGAATATAACCCAAAAACTTTAGTACCTGTTCGTGCAAGACGTTGATGTGTTTCAGATCCAAACATTTTGTTCACTGACGCTTCATAATTTGGCACCATCCCAGAATTTTGCATCGATACAATACGAAAAGCAAAATTGAAAAGAACATTTACCTCTAAATAGCGATCTGCTATTTGATGTCGAATACTTTCAAAATCATCACGAACCTTTGTATCACTTTCAGACTCAGAATTAACATATTTTAATAGTTCTTTGATTGTTCTTTCGTACTCAATTGCACCAGAAATACCAGAACGTTCAAAATCCAATAAAGTCATACCTACATACCAACCACGGTTTTCTTCGCCAACAATATTCGATGTGGACACTCGCACATCTTCAAAAAAAGTTTCGTTGAATGGCTCTTGCCAGCCCATATCAACAATGGGACGAACCGTTAAACCTGGTGTCGTAATATCCATTACTAAAAAACTAATTCCACGGTGCTTAGGAGCCTCTGGATCAGTACGGACTAAAGCAAAAAGCCAATCAGCATACTGTGCACCTGATGTCCAAATCTTCTGTCCATTAATCACAAAATCATCACCATCTCTGGTGGCTCGAGTTTGTAATGATGCCAAATCAGAACCTGAGCTTGGTTCAGAATAACCTTGAGCCCATGCGACTTCGCCAGATAAAATTTTAGGCAAGTGCTCAGCCTTTTGTTCTTCAGAACCATGAACAATCATTGTAGGCCCCAACAAAGAAACACCCATACCACCCACTGGTGGAGCATCAGCCTTCGCCATCTCTTGGTTATATATAAACTGTTCCATCACAGATAATCCAGCACCACCATATTCTTTCGGCCAATGAGGCGCTATCCAGCCTTTTTCAGCTAAAGCATCTGCCCAATTAATTGCGCTCTCTTTCGCAGAAGCATCATTCGATTTTCGATCTGCTTGCCAACCTGTCGTTTGTGTCTCGTCATTATTGTCGTCACCTGATCTATATCGATCTGGTAATCGTGTCTGTATAAATTCTGCAACTTCGGTACGAAATTGTGCTTGTTCTAGGCTATCTTGCCAGTCCATACAGAACCCCCTCACCTATACCGTATTTATAAGTTTTTAAATCTACTCCATTGTAAGTATGCCAGCAAATTATACACATAACTGAAGAAAAAATAGTGTAAAATTTCAGAAAAATTTTATTGCACATTTTTACTTCTGTATATGATATCCGGCATAATCACTTGACCCGTGAGATAAATTTGAGACATCATTAAATCGTAAAGAAATAGATCGTCCTACAAGGAACTTATAGTGCTGAAATCAAAAATCCCATTCATTGCTATATTTTTGTTGTGTGCAAGCATTTTAGCTTCAAGAGTTGACACTGTTCACTCTCAAAGCACTACACCTTTGGAGCAAACATGCGAACAGATTCGTTCGCTTGAGAGTGATGGAGAATATCGAATTGGTTTTGTCTTACGTGACTTGGAACGTGGACATTCTTGTGAAATAAGATCAAATGAAGTATTTCGTTCAGCTTCTTTGTATAAGCTATTTGTAATGACTGCTGCATATGAAAAGATTGCTCTCGAACAATTATCTCTCACCGATACAATATTAATTGAACCAAAACATGCTATTGATGATGCGCCAGAATGGCGTATGACAGAGCCAGTAGAAAGAACAATCGAACAGTCAATTGCTCTAATGATTCAGCTCTCCACAAATCCTGAGGCTGTCGCACTTCGCGAACTTATCGGAGTAAATTTTGTAGATAAGACACCAAAAAGATTGAATCTTGAATCAACAGAATTAGGCTATCGTTATGTGACGACAGCAAAAGATATTTCGCAATTCTATGAAAGACTCTATCGAGACGAGTTAATCGATACAGACAGCAACAAAATGATGCTCGAGAAATTACAACAACAACAGGTTGATTATCTCATTCCGAGTGCATTCTCTGCAGACACTCAAATTGCACATAAAACTGGTTTGCTCAGTAACTATCTACATGATGCTGGTATTATATATGACAACAGTAATGCCTATGTACTTACAATATTAGTTGAACATGATAAGCCATTAAATACGGTAATTGATTTGATTCAGCAAATAACGCTGCTTTCAAAACAGGGAATCCAAGCAATTCCCAGCATTCAAACAAATTTAGTGCCAGCGAGTACAACCGAAACTACCGAAGCTTTAGTACCGGATTCTGCTACAGAAAGTTCACCCATAATAGATAACCGTTTGAATACAAACATCATTGGTATCGATACAACAACTCAAAATATTTCTTCGGTATTAACAATAATTAATAACATCCGCCAGGAATCAACCTTCTCCCTATTGCCGATTCGAGTCGATACAGCCGTAACTGCCATTCAAACTTCACCAACTATTGAATTAGATTCAACAACGCAATTACAACTTTCAACAAGTGACAATACAGCGCCCATTCAAACTACACAGCAAACTGTAATAAACTCCGCGCCAAACATTATTTCACCACAACAATCAAGTCTATTAATAAGGCCATTGGCGTCAATAGACGAAACAATATCAGCGACATATGCAGCATTATCAATGGCACTAATATCAATAATCTCAATATATGCGATTCGAACAATTGATAAACAATTGAATCTAGGGGTATCATCATTACCCCTTGGACTAAATCCCAAGAGTCAGGTGAATCAGTTAAGAGAAAGGGCCAATGTAATGCGTCTACCGAATCGAAAAGCTGATAATGAAAATATTGATGAAACTCAAAATGCTAATACAGATGAGGCTTTATCTAACTTAGGTGCAGTTACACCTGATGAATCTGCTCGATTACACCGCATTCAACAGTTTTTTCTCCACCAAGAAGAACTTACTGACTCAATGCATGAAGATTATATCAATCTAATTCATCCTTTACGCGAATTGATTGCAGGTCATGAGAAGACACAGGAACGTCTCTTAAAGAATTTAGAAATTCAATTACTCCCACTGAACGAATACGCAGACGATCAACAGAACACACTGGATGAACTCGAAGGGAAAATGTCTGAAGATGGATTTGGATTCCTACAACGAGCCTTTTCAGAAACAATTGAAGCGCATCGAGCAACAATCGCAAAAACTAGAATGCAAATTTCACAACAACTAGATCCAATGGTCCAATTCGACGAACAACAGCGAAAGTCTGTTGATCTGGCATTGCAAAGATTCGATGAAGACATCAATGCACTCGAGGACAATTTAGCGCAACAACGTCAATTACTCACTCGAATGGTTGATACTATGCGTTCGGACAGTTTTACTGCTGTGCAAGAATTTTTACGCGAGAGAGAAATCCGTTTATCAGATATTGCCAATTCTGGAATGACTGATCCTGGTGCTATAGCAGAGTCAATGCAAAACTTGCATGATGAACATATCGCACAAACTGATCAATCAAGTCATATGACAACAGTTATGGATCTAACAAATCGAGCAGATACCGATCTCGCTGATGCGTCATTAGGTAAGCCTCATGCGCTGCCTAATGATCAAGATAGGCAAGTAGATGAAGATTCCCCTGCAGAAGAAAAACAGGCAGAGAGTGCTTCTTAATTTTTAGATTTGATCTTCTTTATCTTGCTCATCAATGATTAATGCCTGTGAGAAATCCAGCTGGTTATTTTCATCCAAACCAATAAAATCACTCATGGTATCAACATCAATAATGTTACCTAATTCAACTTCACGCTCTAACTTAGCCTGAATTTCTTCCCGCTTCTCGATAGATTCTTTAGTAAGCTCTAGTTCTTCAATCATTCGTTCAGCAAGAATTTTTTCCGGTGCTTCTAAATCTTTTGGAGTACGAGCATTTTTAACAATATCAAAAGAACTATAGGCATTGTCTCCTAAATAAATCAGAGGGCGATTATCATCAACATCACTTTTCCAATGGAGATCAAATGATTCATTATCAACTTGAACTGAAACGACCTCAGCGATGTAAAGAACATGGTCACCAAACGGCATCATATGCCTGACTCCACATTCTATCCAACCAGCGCAATTATAAAGCAACGGAGACATCACTCGAAAACCTGCAAAGTAATCCCACTGGGCTGCTTCCAGTTTATCAATATTCTCTCCACTAATTTGACCAAGATATTGCACATGATGAAGCATGGGGCGTTTGGGTATATTAATTACAAATTCTTCCGAATGATTAATCATATCAATGGAATATCTTGATTCCGCAACAGCTATCGCTATTAGAGTTGGATTTGATGAGACAGGCATATGCCAAGCAAGAGGCATCACATTATTTCTACCTTGCCAATTAGAGGTGATCAAGGTAACCACACCACCCATTAATAATCGTGAAGCAAACTCCTTAGACAGACGACTAATATTTTCTGGTGCAGGTTGAAACATTTTTAATACTTTACTATGACCTGATACTTACTGATTTTCTGAAAATCTGTATCCGATATTTCGAACTGTTTCAATAAATCGTTGCCTTTGTTCTATCTTGGCTCGTATACGACGTATGTGCACATCAACAGTCCTTGCGCCTCCAAAATAATCATATCCCCATACTTGATTTAATAGTGCTTCACGAGAAAAAGCTTTTCCAGGATTCGATGCTAAAAAGCGTAAAAGTTCATATTCTTTATATGTAAGATCAAGTATCACTCCGTCTAATGTCACTTTGTATCGATCAATATCAATTTCCAATCCACCTCTTCGAAGTAATTCAGATGTAACCACACCATTCGTAGGGGCTAGTAAACGTGAAACCCGTAAGCGAATTTCAATATCATTCAGTGGTTTTGTGACAAAATCATCTAGCTGTGGAACAGCTTCCAAAATACCCAGATCACGTTCATCAGCTAAAACCATTAGCAGTACATCCCGAATTTGCATTTCTGCTGACAACTGTGTGAGCGATGATATGGACATTCCTGTCGAGAAATCAGCTAAAAACAAAGCGGGTTTCCATTGATCAAGTGCAGCGAGACATCCTGCTACATCATATTCAGAACGCAAAATATGACCATCAACTCGTAGAGCTCTTTCTATAAGTTGAATTTCAGAAGATTCTTCTGAGAGCAACAAAATTCTATTCATGTTGTACCTAGCCATCGGTTCAAAACACTTCGGAACCTATTGATCAATATTTAATAATATGCACAATTCACAATTAAAAATCATTATGATGTAATATCAAAGTTGATATCATAAAAATAATAACTACAAATTTACTGTAGTTGTATATGACATAATAGAAGGTCTCCTTATGTCTGTCATTCAAACGTCCGATTTAACGAAGATATATGATAATCGCTATATCGCCTTGAATGCACTGAATCTCAATGTAGAAAAAGGCAGTATATTTGGGTTGGTAGGACCTAATGGAGCTGGTAAATCTACTACTTTCAGACTCTTGTTAGGATTACAAAAACCCACGGCTGGTTCAATATCACTTTTTAATGAACCAATGACCTTAGAACGTGCTGACATTAGAAGACGTTTAGGCTATTTACCTACTAATCCCAATTTCCCAAAACATATGACACCTATCACTTATCTGGAATTTGTAGGTGGAATCCTTGGATTAGACTCCAGAAGAGCTAAGATTCAACTTGTTAGACTTTTGGACTCAGTTGATTTAACTGCAACTGCCTCACAGCCTATTAAGGGATTTTCTACAGGTATGAACACAAGATTAGGTATTGCAGCAGCCCTAATGGGAGATCCTGAACTCATAATCCTTGATGAACCAACTTCAGGATTAGATCCAGCAGGAAGAAAACAGACTATTGAACTAATTCGTGAACTTGCAGGAAGCAATAGAACCGTCATCATCGCAACACATATTCTAGCTGATGTTGAGAGAGCATGTTCTGATGTCGGAATCCTTTCACACGGTAGAATGATTTACTCTGGGCCAATGGCAGAAATGAGAAGATTGGCACGGCAAGGAAATATTCATTTAGAAATCGAAGGAAATATTGGTTCCTTTGAACAACAAATACATACACTTGATATACCCGGCGCAGTCAAGTACGAAAAAGTTGGTTCGGAGTTTAAAATCACATTACTCGGAACAGAGCCATTATCTGAATATATGCATCGCATCTTGGGATTAATTGACAAAACTGGTGTAGACCTACACTTTATTCGCAGTGGCGAAGATGAGATTGAAGAAGCTTTTCTTCGTCGTCTAGACGATGACAAAACACGCGGAGCTCTCCGCGCAGCGTCATGGCTTAATACGCAAGACACAGAAAACAGTGAACTCGATGTTCAGATAAAGGTAGATCCTCCTAATGCAAGCCTTTCTGACAATACTTAAATACGACTTCGGACAATTATCACAGTCTTGGGTTTCACGTATTTGGATAATAGTAATGATCATTCCCGCCATATTTTTAATATTTTTAGCAAATTATGAAAATGAATTTGCTTCTGAAACAATGGCTTTCTATACCGCAACCGTTCTCATGCCCGCTTCAGGACTAGCGATTGCAGTTCTCAGTGCAAGTTCCATTAATGTTGAGTCCGGAATAATTGCTGATTCAATTCTTTCTCGAGCAATCACTCGAACCGAATATGTTTGTGCAAAAATCCTTTCCCGAATGGGATTCATATTAGTAACTTATTCGATAGTCATTATCCCATTTTCATATTTCATGCTTCGGTATGGTGTTAATGATACTGCTGATAGCTCTGTTTTTTTGGGATGGATCGTCATTGGATCTATACTTACTGCTGTAGCAGCTTTCGGGATTTTGATGTCTGTCTTATTCGCAAATTTATTACCAGCAGTACTACTTGTCTTACTCACAGTAAGTTTATCTAGTGCATTAATGCAATTCCTAGGCCTTGAGCTACTGAGTATCAGCGCTGTTATTCAAGAACTACCTGAAATTTTTCGTGGGGAAACCCTTACGTCCACTGGGATACAAATAATTGGAATTTTCTTAATATTAACTTCTATTTTTCTATTCCCTGCAGTTTTTATCTTTGGAAAAAAAGACTTGTAGTTTTAGTATTTATAGCTATCTGAGTAAACTGACCACAAATGAAACTAAGGAGTATGGCATGTTCAACGAACCACTAGGATTTATTGGCGTCGGAAATATTGGCAACCCAATGGCGTTAAATCTAATACGTGCTGGACACGAAATTCATGTTTTTGATTTAGACGAAGCGAGAATGGCTAATCTCATTGAACTTGGTGCTAATCCAATGGAAAGTGTCAGCGACATTGCAAAAAATTGTCCAACTATTATTACCTCTTTGCCAGGACCAAAGGAAATAAATGAAGTCATCGCTGGTACTAATGGAATTTTAGAGAATGCGGTGCCCGGGACAATACACGTTGATCTCTCGACAAATCTACCTTCAGAAGCAGTACGTCTGGCAAAAATGTATGAAGCCGAAGGAATTATCTTACTTGATGCACCAGTAAGCGGTGGTGTTCCTCGAGCGATAGATGGAACATTAGCGGTAATGGTAGGTGGACCACAGACGGCATTCGAAAAATGCTATCCAATTTTTGAAGCAATTGGAGATCACATTTTTCATATGGGAGAGTCAGGGAATGGCGCTCTCGTGAAATTAATTAATAATTTAGTCTCTATTAGTGCCAGGCAGACTGTCGTCGAAGCTCTCGCTTTAGCAAATGGAGCTGGGCTAGATCCTGAGCGAGCATTGGAAGTCATGCAAACTGGAAGTGCAAATCGACAAATCTTAGGTGGAGCCGAAAAAATATTTGAAGAAGATTATGGAAATCCAACATTTGCCCTGCGTCTTGCAAGAAAGGATTTAGGATTAGCATTACAAGTGGGGATTGAAGTTGAAACACCTACACCTATGGCTTCATCAGCATATGAAAACCTAACTCGTGCTCTTAAAGCTGGATATGGTGATTCATCATCAGATTCTGCTTTCAGCATTTATAAAAAAGACTAATATTCACAACTTAAAATCTCTTGGAGGAATTTTTATGATTGCACTAATAGCAAAACTTACAGCCATAGAAGGTAAAGAAACAGAAATGAAAAGTGCTTTGGAAAAAATGGTTGCCGCAGTAGATCAAACAGAACCAGATGTTTCTCATTACGAACTTCATGTTTCAAATGAAAATCCCTGTGAATTCTATTTCTACGAAAGATATGAAAACTCAGATGCACAAAATGCACATCGGACAACAGAACACATGCGTCAATTAGGTCAAACACTCAAAGATATCACCGGTGCAAAACCAGAAATCACACAATTAACTTGGTTAACCGGCGTCAACCGTAATTAATGTTTAATTTGCCGGCGTAGCTCAGGGGTAGAGCAACTGTTTCGTAAACAGTAGGTCGTGTGTTCGATTCACACCGTCGGCTCCACATTTCAACCCATGAAATGGGACTTTCAGCATTATCCAAGTTGGGCAGAGTTGTAACAATCCAGTGATTTGACCCTAACCCTCTCTAACTAGCAGCATCAATTTCTTTTTTAGACACCTAGTAAATCACATAATTCAGGAAAGTTTTTGGTCGTGTAGTCAGGCATGTATAATTCGTAAAATTCTGATTCATCGTATGGTAAATCATATCTATTAACATAAGCACCTCGATAGCCACTGATTCTTGCTCCTAAAGTGTCAAAAGAATGTGCAGCGACCATCATTATCTGTCTGGGTTCAAGGTTTAACTCTTTAGCAGCAAAACGGTATACCGCAGGGTGAGGTTTAAATTGTCCAACTGTTTCTGCTGATAAAATAGCATGGAAGTCACGTTTAATTCGGTTCTTAGCTAAATGTTCTAAGTAGCTCTGTTCACCATTTGAAAGCATTACAAGATCATATTTTTCGTTCAGTCTGTTCAATCCTTCGATTGCATCAGGGAATGGAGATAAATATTGATAGGCTTCCATGAAGTCATCTATTTGCTTATAAGTAAATTCAACCTTTAAGTTTTTTAGACTATATATTAAGGCTCGTCTTTTTACGGCTAAATAACCACTGTGGCCCAACATATATAAATTATCTTGGTATTGCTCAATACGTTGTCTTAATCTCCATTGAGTCCAAACGTCAGCACCCTTTAAGTTTTCTGTGTTACCACATTCTTTCAATAGGTCATCTAAAGGGGGTATAAGGCTACCGGCAAGGTCGAGTACAGTTCCAAAAATATCAAAGGTTAAAGTTGTAACGTTTTCTATAGGGCTTTTAGTCATTATTTACTCCGATGTCCATAAGTTCTAATTTAATTTTTGATTCTCACCTAATACATTGCTTACGTGGCTTACCAATTCTGCCTAAGACTAACAAAAATTCATAGCACAGTTTCCATTGTGCGCGCCAGAGCATAATTGCGAGTTTTTAAGGTGTTAAAAACTGGTTAATAGCGACCGGGACATAGCCAATCTCTAAGCCTGCAGGCGCCGTAACGAGTAATCCACTGTCAATTTCTACAAGATCCCCAAAAGTAGGCTCTTTCATAACCGGATTCGAAGGTCCCCAGTCAGTGGTATGGATAGCCTCAACAACCGACTGAAGTTGTGCTTTCTTAGCTTCTGATAAATTCAGTTTTCTTATAGCTGGTTGTTCAACAAATTTGTACCAACCGTAAGAGATGGAAGATCCGTCAATTAAATCAGACGTGTAAACACGGCCGCCTTCTGGCTCTGGCCATGCGGTCGACTTAAGGACTGGATTNAAGCCCACTTTCCATGAAACCNNCGCCGCAGTNGTCCAAAGGTAGCAGTCTCCGGATATTGAGATAGTACCGTCATGCCAGTGNTTTCTGTATTCACTCGGAACTCGTACGTCGGAATAACTACCTGTTATTCCTGGACTTCCTAAAGGTTCACGGGTTACCGGATCAACCTTTGAAAACACTGCACGTCCAAATCCAAAACTTTCTATAAGAAGTGAATCACTTAAGTCAACACCTGCATTAGATGTGCTACTACATGACACGGAAGAAAACTCTTCTATAAAGTCAGTGACTGCATCGGTACNAGTTGCAGGTAAAACATTGAAAATAAAAGAAGGGTTGTTTGCGTGATAAGGATTGTCAGTATTCGTATCAAGCGAAAAACTAGCCGCCGGGGGAGGATTGTAATATGAGTCATATTCGCTTGCGGTTTTAGGGGGTAAAACCAAATCCTTCAGTTGAGTTTCTGAAGGGATTTCATTTTNAGAAATCGGAATGGGTAACCCATTTCTAATTTCATAGTATTGAGGGAATTTTCCTTGGCTGTTTTCATCCAACCACTGAATACCCCATGCAGCCCCATTACCAAAAGTACTTGTTTCCAAAATATNTTCTGTCTGAATCTCATTCCCATAACCAGAAAAACGCCAACCAATATTTGTTGAGTCAATAGATCGTGAGAAGGCGCCCTCTGAATCTAGTTCTTGAGGCGGAATTGCTTCCCCGTTTTGAAGAAAGGCGAGTATTTTGTCGTATATAGAAGATTCAGAGTAGGTGGTCAGATCCTGATGGTAAATTGTGCGACCCATTTCATCAACTGGGTAGTTAATTTTAGGCAGACGAATAAAAGTTGAACCATTATATTCAGCTTGGTGTGCCCTTATTGAACCTGTTTCATCTGATAAGTGCCAAGAACGGTCACCTGCTGGAAGTCGTGCGTCCAGTCCTCGTCCTTCTGCCGGTTCGTACCCGTCAGTTATTCGATTCCAGCCTTCAGGTGTCATATAAANGGTAGGGCCACTGAAATTTTTCGCGTTTAAAAACAAAGTCCAATTGTTCACCCCAACGGAAGAATTCTCTGAAAGACCTGCAGTTAAAGGCAAACTCATCCATGCCTGTCCTAAAAAGTCACCATGAGTCCCTCTTTTGAAGGTTATTCCATCAGGTGCGTATAAAAGTTTGTTACTTATTTGTGCTAGACCGGCTTGACCATCAAGATTGTCTGCACCACCCCAGTTCCATCCCGGAGAACTTGTTTGGCTCGTATAACAATCCGTAACTAAGTTAAGACGGTATTTCATCTGAGGATCAGGGAATCGGGTATTACCCCAATAACCTGGACCTCCTTCAATAGTTTGAAAAACNTCACTGTAGGAAGGCGCTCTTTCAGGCCAGNNGTCTCTAGCTGTTGTTCCGACTGGACACAAAGGTTCTGTATAGCCACGATTATCAGGAATTATCCAAGTGCCATGACCTCTTTGAAAACCCGCAGGCAAATATTCATCAAAAGTCGACCAAATGCCGGTATAGAAACTTTGACCATAATTTGAATCAGCTGGACCCAATGAGCTCCATGTCTGCANGTATCCTTTCAAGCCGTCAAACTCAGAAACATTTTCAGGAATGAAAAATTGCACTTCANAAGGATCTATAGGGGTCGCAATAGAAACGTTGACTATGTCGTAGTCATCAGATGGGACTTGCACTGGTAGCGGGGTTGAAATTTCTATTGNNACTNGCACTGNTNNCNNNNTTCGAANTNNCTATGAAATNNCATNNNNCGCAACNNTCGANNTNNTCNNNANNTTNATANNNCGCAACAGATGANTTTCNNNCCAGTCAGCTGAATAATCACCTTGGACTTTGATAGGTCCCTTTCCAGTTGCAATTCTTTCATCTACTGAATAAACCAAAATTCCTCCTGTTGAGAGATTCTTGTCATAGCCGTCAATTGCCCTATTCTCAGCAACGAGAACCCGACTGCTATCAACAGGCATCACCAACATTCTGCTACCTAGATTCTTTGTAAGGGGCCCCAATTTGATAGAAGTTGTAGAACTGGTGGCACAAAATACTTCACTGTCTTCAATCCAACCCAGCTGCCAGCGATGCCAAGCAAGCATCTCATTTCCTTTAAATCGATCGGAAAGGGAGCTATTGAAGTCCATTGGAATTATTTGACCCATAATTCCGAAATTTCCTACATATGTATGATATGCCGTCGATATGTCTACAACTTCGTAAGTATCCGGCAGACCCATAATGTGGCTCATCTCATGTGAAATAGCTTCGGCTGAGTAATCGCCGTAATCGGTACCACGTAGAACACCGTTCCTTATTACATTACCATCGACGGGAAGTAAACCCGAAATAACGGTAACGGGCTCGGGTGAAAAACCTACAATCGAAGGAAAAGAAAGTGCTTTCTCATCGGCTATTACTATTACTGAGTCAATCTCACTAAAGTCGAAATCAGGATCTGCTAAATCAACTGCTTCCTGCATGAACCGAAAGTAATCATCGGACAACAACCAATCATATGATTCATGTTCCCCACTCATTCTTAACCATTTATGAAGAGGTTCAAACTGAAGGTCGAAATCA